>NZ_CP152413.1:3600000-3908333 GCF_038967635.1 Bradyrhizobium sp. B124
CCCCGCAAAAACGGTCAAGGGGGCGGCAGAAGATTGGCGGCCCATAAGGCTTATTATCTCGATGGCGAAATACTCCTCCGATAAGCGTGTTTCAACGTCGGTAAGCGTGGGTAGCAATAGTGCTCGATAGCGCTCGATGTTTCGCTCATGCGTCCGCATCAGCGCAATATCCCGCTCGTCCATAATGCGCCTACCTTGGCCAAGAGTCGGCGCGGCGCAGAGGACCTTGTCTTGATCGGCGCCGCGCAGCGGGTCGAGCACTATGAAATTTCCGGGTATACAACCACCCGCGACCTGGCCCAGCAGCTGCGGCACAGCGCCATCGTCGCTCTTCTTTCCAAATCACTAGCCGAAGAGGAAAATGCCGACCAGCTACTAAATCAGGTCGCACGCTCTTTGATGTCTATGGCGAAGATGCCGGCGGCCATTGAGCAGACAGGAGAAACAGAGTGAACTCGCGGGGAGCGGCCGCCGCTCGGTGGCTACGGTCGAATCGATGGCAGCGGAATGTTCGAACAAGCCAGGCAGGCCCGATGCTAACGAGGCAGGGCATACCGAACGGTGAACGATGGACCGTCCCCAGCTGGAGGTTCATAAACGACTTCGTCGGCTGGCCCCATAAGCTGGCGCATGGCGTTGCAGGCCATTGGGTGCCTGTTCTGATCCGGGCTTACGATCCGGTGCAATTCGCCTGCGTTGATCTCGACATGCGGACGCCCTTGTCTGGCCGCCCGACCGATTTGAGCCTCGGCCTCTTCGCGGAATTCTTCCGTGGTGGGCATGGCACGCCCTCATTCCAATCGATTGGCTTACAACTGATCAAAAATGTAATCGCCCACTCTAGCAGGTTGCCGCGGCTTCACAACCTTAGTTAGCAGTGACTTATTGTTCGCGTTCTCCGAATTACTGGATGCGAGCTCCTATCCCATCCGGGTCATTGACGCAGGACACGCATGCGATTGATCCTGGTCGATCAATATGGGCGGCCATGACAGTCTCAGAAAAAATAGTTCGCGCCGTTCGCGAGCAGCCAGGTCAAACTGAACGTCAACTCGCTGATCGACTCTTCGGAGAGAACGCAGCGATACAGCGCGTCAACCCAACGTGCCGAAAGCTGGTCGCGCAGGGCCTGCTCTTGCGTCATGGCAAGGGGTGGCGCGCTGATCCATTCCGTTATCACCCGGCGAAGTCGGCTCATTAAGCCTCCTGCGCCCCGCAATACGGAATTTCCTGTCACCGCTCCGCAACATGCGGGATGTTCCGGCTGCTGGAACAGCAGTCTAGAGTCGACTGCTCGAAATCTTTGCGGCAGCCTCGATCTCAACCGGGACTGAAGTATTATCATTGCACCGACGGGCAATTTTCCCGGACGGGCGCAGTGCGCAGTGCATTGCGGCCTTTTACAGCTCTTGCGCGAAACACTGTGCTTTTGTTCATCGATGCAGTAGCGGTCGGCGCTGTCGTGATCGGGACAATTTTTGTCATCGTCGACCATCTAGGCAGCCGGTCCAAGAAAGCGACTCCCACGTTGGGCGATTCCTGGAGTGGTTATGCCTACACTTGCGATCATCGACGCATGCCCTTTCTCCGCTGACGCGGCTAAAGGACGCTTTAGGCGCTCCAAGGAGGATTGATGATCGTCTATTTTTCATGCTCCAGCTGCGACGCGGTTTATTCTGCGGTTCAAGAGCGGAGCGCCGCTCCCGTGATCAGCTCAGGCCTCTTTAGCTGCCCAAGATGCGGGAATCCCGTCCATCATTGGATCGGAATCTATTGTTTCACTGACTGGAAACGCGTGGGATTGCGCGAAGGGAAAATCCGGTTGAACTCGCTTCGGTCTAATGGTTTGGGTGCACCCGAGGTCACAGCGCTTGCCCGTGGATCCTCTAAGGAATGAAGATAGAACCAAGCGCCAGTGCGCCGATTGCGACCGCAAGCAATCCGATGATGAGAACCCAGTCGAAGCGTTTCTGCGTCATGTCATCCTACTGGGGAACCAGCTAACATTTCGGGCGCACTCCTCTGCAGATGCGTTCGAGCCGAGACTGTAGCTCATAGAGATCCTCCGGCGCGGCTACCACGGTTGTACGAAACCCCGAACCGCCGGTCCTCACTGACCTGAAAGAAGACGGGCGACCCAAATCGTTCCATGATCAATCGATGAACCTGATTGAAGGGCCATCATGATCTTAGTCGACGGGAGGCAGCCACCAATGAACGGGCGTCCAGCCGGAGACGCCACCGTCGCGACCCAGCTCGGGGGATTGAGCTGGGGCTAACGCGGCATAGGAGGCTGAGCGGCCCGCCTCCATTCTTGACGGTACCGCTTTCCCGAATTTCGTCCACAAAGATTCGGAGTTGCTGCAACGCGCTAATACCTTTGCTCCACGATCAAAAGCCAAGGCGCTGCGGAGTGGCCAAGAATTAGTCCATCTAGATGATGGTCCTTGACACAATCTGTGTGACGCAAACAGGCTGTGCCCTCGGACCCCGAAGAGCGATGGGTTAAGTCCCGTGTTTTTGATCGCCCCTGTTGGCGTGCTATCATGTCTCGCGGCCATCCGCCGGTTGGTCGAGATCGGGCTGAAGGCGAAGAAATGACGACGACCGACCTTCGGGAGCTGGAAGAAATGCCGGTGAAGCTAGAAGCCACCGCTCGCAAGCTTCCGCAGGGGCGGCTCGGTCGCGACGATCTACTTCGAGATATCGCTAATTTTCGTGCTCAATTGGTCGCCCGGCTACGAAGCGAAGGGCTCAAGGTGAAGACGTAGATTGGATATGATTAAGACCGCGATGGAATGGCTGGAATTACCGCACTGGCTCATCATCGCGGGAGCTGTGTTGGTAGTGGTCGGCCTTCTTGGGCTTGTCGTCAGCCGGCGGCAGCCGGCCGAAGCTCAGGACGAACCGGCCGCCGAACCAAACCCCGAACCGGATCATCCCAAACTGCCACCCCTGCCGGACCTTGTTGACTCACGGCCACGAAAGCGTCGCTCCGATCCCCGAATAAAAAACAGTTCTAACCAATAACAACGTTCCTAAGCGTTCAGGGGTGGACCGCCATCACCTAAAATAACCTATGTGAATCCGACGCGGCAAAATTGCAACGTTTTCCCGCGCATGCGCGACCGCTGACTTTTCGAGCTTGTCCCGCCGCTGAAATCAAATCACGGTTAGTCGACCAATCTCGACTGACGCGGGACTGGCCATGTGGACCCCAGCAATCGCCCGCTGGGCCTCCAAGGGTTGCTGGGGCCGCTCACAAGGCCAGATTTTTGCTCGCTCTAAACCAGGCACTCCAGTGACGGCACCAGCGACCTACTCTGTCTTCGTGGTCGAAGACGAGCCGATGATCAGGATGCTGATCGTGGAAATGCTAGAGGAGCTCGGTCATACCGTCGCAGCCGAAGCCGCTCACTTCGAACAAGCGCTTGATCTGGCAAGCAGTAGTCAGTTCAACTTTGCGATCCTAGATATAAACCTTGCCGGCAGATCAAGTTTACCGGTGGCGGAGGTTATCAAGGCACGCAAGCTCCCCTTCATCTTATCAACCGGCTACGGCGCGAACGGCATTCCGCCCGAATTTGCCGGTGTTCCTGCTATCGAGAAGCCTTTCACCATTGAAGCACTAGGTCGGAAGATCAACGAACTTATGAAGGGAACGTTATCTTAGCCGATGCCCCCTAGACGCTACCTCTGCGATCGAATGATTAAGCCGCGCTTGTTAGGACAGTAGCAGGTGATTGCTATCGAATAGACACCTCGAACATTTCGCGCGTCCGTCGACACATTTTGAGGCCATCGGCAGTGCTTCTAGAAGGCCGATGCGAGCTTTGAGGCAGTCTTAGGATAATGAGTAGACGAGCGACGCAATTAAAATGATGACCAGCGAAGCCGAGACTAAGAAAAGTAGATAATCATGCGACATGATGGTTACCGGTCCCGTGGCCATCGCGCTTGCTTCAGCGACGATTTGGGTTCTCGGCATTGATGTTTAAAACGAACAAAGTGTTCTGAAATTCGTCTGTCACCTCCATGCGCCAGTCGTGTCCTGGCCGCAACCGGCCGTCCAAGCTCGCCAACATCTGTCCAGCCGTAACTGTCGCCTCTTTCCAAGCTGCATGCTTGTCCGGCAGCTCTTCGCCTTCGTGGTCGCGTTCTGTCGTGTCGTGGTAGACGTTGAAAAAGTATCGTGGCATGGAAGTGAAGCAATTAATCCTACTAGGGCGTGGACTCATTACGCGCAGCCAGCCATAGTCGGATGGATGCGAGCTGGACGAAGGCGAGGTAGTTGGCGGCGAGTTTGTCGTATCGCGTCGCGACCCGACGACATTGCTTGATCCGATTGAAGAACCGCTCGACCTGGTTGCGAGCGCGGTAGAGATAAGGGCTGAAGCAGATCGGATCGCTGCGGTTGCTTTTCGGCGGGATGTTGGCCCAGGCGCCTTTCTTCATAGTAAGCTCTCGGATCCAATCGGCGTCATAGCCTTTGTCTGCGAGCAGCATTGATCCGGACTTCAGACGAGACAGGAGTTTACCCGCGAGCCGATTGTCGTGGGCTTCGCCGGGGCTCAGCGCCAGCCGTACAGGCAGGCCACTACTATCCACGAGAGCATGAATCTTGCTGGTCAACCCGCCCCGTGACCGCCCCATTGATTGCCTTCGGTTCCTGCTGATGCACGCCCCATGCTGATGCACGCGGACAATGGAAGTGTCGATCATCTGGACAGCCGCATCATGCGCGGCGGCGAGCGCATCTATCATACGGCTCCATACGCCGGCTCGCCGCCAGCGGATGAAGCGGTTGTAGCAAGTGGTGTAGGGACCGAACGCCTCCGGTAGATCGCGCCAGGGTGCTCCGGATCGCAAGACGCAGAAGATGCTATTGAGGACACGACCGTCGCTAACCCAAGGAACGCCGCGCGGCTTGTTGGGCAGCATTGGCCTTATAGCAGCCCATTCAAAATCGGCGAGTTCATAGCGCATGATTCGAGCCCCAGTTTCGGAGTTTGAATCACAGGCATCCCGCCAAACGCAACGCTCCCGGCCCTAGCTCCGGGAGACACTCGCGTCTTCGCCGGGGGCTCATTGTCGGAGTGAGACGCGTCATTCGGTCTCCTCTGTAGAGGGCGGCGTTGCAATCAGGGCACACTACTGGTTGTTGTACATTGAAGGCTCCTCAGCCTTATTGACGCAATCAGAAACAATCCCTTAGCGTAGCGACGGGCTGAATCCGCCATCGCTACGCCAAGCTGAATCCGAGGCTGACGCATGCGGCAAGAGGAAGAGTTGGGCGCACAATGCGCGAATGCATTGGAGCTGTTGCGATTGGATCGAAGGCCCGCCTGATGGCTGAAGTCCGCGCGTGGAAGCACGGCAAGGCTTCCAGGGCGCCTGTTGCTTGGCGCGGCTTTGTCGGCTCGGCCGGTGTGGCTCAGGCCGCAACCACGCTGGTTCGGACAAAGCGTCGCTTCGGAACGCCATCGCCGCCGCGCATGCGGAATCCCGCGCCTCTGCAACCACGCTCACGCCTCCGCGCGCCTCTCGGCAAGAATGTTGCCTACCAGTGACCTGTCGACGGTCCTGCCGCGCAGGCCTGCCCATCGCCGGGCCACTTCACCAAACGCAATTCACACAGCAGAGTCGAGAGAACGGTCATGTCGTCGATAGGGATCGCCGTCGTCCGCCAGAGTGGAGCGGCCCCACGCTCCGCCATGTCATGGCTCGGCTCCGCATCGCTGATCGCTCTGACGGCGATGCTGGCGTTCGTGCCGCACAACGCTCATGCATCCAACGAATGCGGCGCGCCGGTTGGCGGCGTGGTCACCTGCTCTGGCAGCAATTATCCTCCGCCTGGCATCTCGTATGGTCAGGACGGTCTCACCCTGATTCTCAACAGTCCCAATATGGTTGTCCAGAAGACCACCAGCGGTAACGGCGCCGTCTATATCAGTACGTCGGCAGCCAACATCAATGACATCGTCGTCAATGCGCTCCTCTTCCAGTCAATTCAATCGATTGGAACTCTAGCGAACGGCATTTCCGTCGCGAACAGCGGGACTGCTGGCAACTCCATCGTCCGGGTGGATACCGGCACCGTGACAGGGAACAGCAATTCCGCCGGCACAGGGGCGGTTCTTGCGTTGATCAACAACGGCGCCGGCACAGGCAATGCCCTGATCACCCTCAATGGCGGGCAGCTCGTCAATACGGGGGCTGGAGGCAATGGCGCGGTCGCCAACAATGGAGGAATGGGCAACGCTACCGTCACGATGACGGGCGGCTCGGTCAGCACCAACACCGGCACGGGCCTGCGTGCGATCGTCAGCAATGCCGCCTCGTCCGGCACGGCCAGCGTCGCCATCAGCGGCGGAACGGTTACGACCGCTTCGGGCACGGGCGTGTTGAGCCAGTCAGAGCGCGGCAGTGCCGGCGTCATCATGACGGCCGGCACGCTCACGGTCCAGGGCGGCGCCAACCCCGCCCTGAACGCCGTGGTCAACAATGCCGCCGGCACTGGCGCGGCCAGCATCGCTGTCAACGGCGGCACCGTCACGAACAACGGCAGCGGTGATGGCCTGTTTGCCAACAACAAGGGCACTGGGACCTACAACATCAGCATCACCGGCGGCACGGTGACCGGCGGTTCCGGCACGGGCGCCGCGATTCATGCCGCCGGCGCCGCGGGGGGCACCATCACCATCGGCTCGGCTGCCACGGTCAACGCCGGAGCCTCGGGCATCGCCCTCAACCAGACGGGCGGAGCGGCCACCATTACCACGGCGGGCGCCGTAACCGGAAACATCAATCTCGGCATCGCCAGCAATGTGCTGGATATCACGGGCGGCACCATCGCGGGCAACATCAGCGGCGGCGGCAACAGCGCCTTGAAGTTCGATCTCGGCGCGGGCACCTTCGTCTATGGCGCCGCCAATTCGATCAGCGGCATGAACAGCGTCGCCATGAACTCGGGCTCAGCCCGAATCGACGGCAGCCTTGCCACCAACACGCTTGCCGTCAATGGCGGCAGTCTGATCGTCAACGGCGCCGCCACGGTCTCAAGCGGGACGACGATCTCGGCGGGCACGCTGCAGCTCGGCAATGGCGGCTCCTCGGGCTCGATCACCGGCGATGTGACGAACAACGGCATGCTCGCCTTCGACAGGTCGGACGCCTATACCTTCGCCGGGCGGATCTCGGGCAGCGGCGCGGTCAATCAGATCGGCTCCGGCACGACCGTCCTGACCGGCAACAACAGTTACACAGGTGGGACGACGATCTCGGCTGGTACGCTGATCGTCAATGGCGATCAATCGGCGGCGACCGGGCTCACCACGGTTCAGAGCGGCGCCACGCTCGGTGGTAACGGCACCATCGGCGGCAGCGTCACTGTGGCGAATGGCGGCACCCTCTCGCCCGGCACTGTCGGTAATGCTCCGGGCACGCTGACGATCCAGAAGGATCTGGTGCTGAACGGACGATCGGTCCTGAACTTCAATTTCGGCCAGGCCAACGTGGTGGGCGGCCCGCTCAACGATTTGACCAAGGTCAACGGCAACCTGACGCTCGCCGGCACGCTCAATGTCACCGCCTCACCCGGCGGCAGCTTCAACCCTGGTGTCTACCGCGTGATCAGCTACGCGGGCACGTTGACGAACAATGGACTCGCTGTCGGCACAATTCCGTCACCCGGCTATTACGTGCAGACTTCGATTGCCAATCAGGTGAATCTCGTCAACACGACGGGAGTGACGCTCAATTTCTGGGATGGCACCGCGGGTCCGAAGAACAATGGCGTGGTCAACGGTGGCAACGGCGTCTGGCAGAACTCCGCCGGCAACGACAGCTGGACGACCGCGGACGGCGCGATCAACGCGCCCTACAGCAACGGCTCGTTCGCAATCTTCGCCGGCACCGCCGGCACGGTGACCATCGACAACAGCCTCGGCCAGGTCAGCGCCTCCGGCATGCAGTTCGCGACCGACGGCTATCATCTGGTCGGCGGCGCCATCGCGCTCGTCGGCGCGCCCACCATTATTCGCGTCGGCGACGGCACGACAGCCGGTGCCGGCTATGTGGCGACCATCGACAATGTGCTTATCGGCAATTCGCAGTTGGTGAAGGCCGATCTCGGAACCTTGGTACTGAACGGCCTCAACACTTACACCGGCGGCACGGCCGTGACCAAAGGCACGCTCTCGATCTCCAGCGACGCCAATCTGGGCGCGTCGGGCACTTCGCTCACACTCGACACCGGTAGGCTGCAGACCACGACCAACATCACCAGCGATCGTAACGTCACCATACCGACGACCGGCACCTTCCTGACGAAGGCCGGCACCACTCTCACGTTGAATGGCACGGTCTCCGGCGCCGGCGACCTCGTGAAGGATGGCGGCGGCACGCTGCTCTTCAATGGTCTTGCCACGAACGCTGGTAGCACGACGGTTGCCGGCGGCACGCTGCAGGCGGGCAGAAGCAGCGTCTTGAGTGCGCTCTCTAGCTTTTCTGTACTGAGTGGCGGGACGCTCGATCTGAATGGCCAAGGTCAGACCATCGCAAGCCTGAGCAATGCCGGCACGGTCAAGCTGGGTGGTACGCTGGGCACCACACTGACGGTGACCGGCAACTACGGCGGTAATGGCGGGCTGCTCACGCTCAATACGGCCCTTGGCAATGACGCGTCGACGACCGACAGATTGGTTGTGCAGGGGGGCACCTCGGGCACGACCTCGGTCAAGGCGACCAAGGTCGGAGGCCTTGGCGCGCAGACCGTTGAAGGCATCAAGATCATCGATGTTGCCGGAGCGTCGAACGGCACGTTCGCGCTGCTCGGAGATTACGTGTTTCAAGGCCAGCAGGCGGTGGTTGGCGGCGCCTACGCCTATACGCTGCAGAAGAACGGCATCAGCACACCCGCGGATGGCGACTGGTATTTGCGCTCGAGCCTGATCAATCCGGCTCCCGCCACACCAGCCGGACCGCTCTACCAGCCGGGCGTACCGCTCTACGAGAACTATGCCCAGGTGCTGCTCGGCATGAACGAGGCGCCTTCGCTTCAGCAGCGCGTCGGCAACCGCTACTGGGGCGGCACGCGAGCGAAGCGATGGCGCGCATGGGCGTGACGCCGGCCGCGCCGACCGATCCTTCATGGACGCAGTCCGCATTCTGGGGCCGCATCGAGGGGGAGTAAGTCAGCTTGCAGCCATCCAACACCACCGGTTCGACCTACAACGCTGACCAGATGAAGGCGCAGGCCGGGCTCGACGGCCTTGCGCTCGAGAATGCTTACGGCCAGTTGATCGTCGGCCTCACCGCGCAATATGGTCTGACCACGGCTTACGTTAATTCGTTCTTCGGCAATGGCACGATCCGCGCGTCGGGCAGCGGTGTCGGCGCCACAGCGACCTGGTACGGCGACAACAGCTTCTATGTCGACGGCCAATCGCAGACGATGTTCTACCGCGCCGATCTGTCGTCGGCGCTGACTGGCAGCATGACCCATGGCAATGAAGGCGTCGGCTATGCCTTCAGCGTCGAGGGCGGCAAACGGATCGGCGTCGGCAACGGTTTCTGGCTGACGCCGCAGGCGCAGCTTGCCTACTCCAGAGTCGAGTTCGATCCGTTCACCGACCGCTTCGGCGCGCAGGTCTCGCTTGGCAACGCCGACAGCCTGCTCGGCCGCGTCGGACTCGCGCTCAACCACCAGCGCACCTGGAACGACGGCAGCGGCATCGTGCGCTCCGACGTCTATGCGATCGGCAACCTGCACTACGAGTTCCTCAACGGCAGCAGGGTCGACGTCGCCGGCACCAGCTTCGCCAGCGCCAACGACCGGCTGTGGGGCAGCATCGGCGGCGGCGGCACCTATAGCTGGGCAAGCGGCCGCTACGCCGTGTTCGGCGAGGTCAGCTACCGCGCCAGCCTCGACAATCCGAACGAGAGCCACAGCTACAAGGGCACCGGCGGCTTCCGCGTGACGTGGTGATACGGTTTTGGCGCGCCACGGCCGATGAAGATGGGTACTATTGTTCACGGTAGCGCTACGACACCGCAATCCGCCACGCGGTCAAAATCCTGAATCTGCGACTATCCGCGAACTCGCGCTACGCCTGTCATGTTGCCGCCCATGCTGGCACTGGACGATCTTGACTGCCGCGTCTGTGACGCCGACGACAGCTAGGCCCATCGCGCCATTTTGCGTCTGCTCAAAAGCGATCGTTGTCAGAGTGAAGCGGAGAATTTATGAGTACGCGCCCTAGTGGGATGCGACGGTAGCGATCTCCGTAAGGAAGGGCGGCCCGCCTAGGCGGGCCGCCGGTAATTCATCGCACTCCGGTGCCATAGAGCTGGCGTTCTCTCCGGACCTCCTCAGCGCCATAAGGCGCAGCGGATGGATCATAGCTCTTCCACCCTGCCTTCTGCCAGGCTGCGCTCCGGTCGCGCAGGTTGACGGCGGACTGATCCAGGATCGCTTCGTATCGCGCCCGGTCCGCATCCGGCACGCGAGCCGAAACCAGCGTGCCGCCGCGCCTCAAACCCTCGGCGTAGAGTGGAGCTTCCTCATCGGATACACCGGCCTGCGTCAACGCCCCGACCACCCCGCCCGTAGCGCCGCCAGCAACGGCACCCAGGGCAGCAGACGCGAGCCAGCCGGCTGCCACGACGGGACCCAGGCCGGGGATCGCCAACAAACCAAGGCCCGCGAGCAAGCCGGCCGCGCCACCGAGACCTGCGCCGACCCCGGCTCCCGTAGCCGCACCTTCGGCCCGATCGTCAACACCGTCGCGATCGCGATCGACCTTCTTGTCGCAACTGTACCAGTTGTCGGAATTGTTCGCGACGATGCTCAAATCCGAATGCGTCAGGCCCGCCGCCTCCAGGCTGCTCACCGCGCGCTGCGCATCGGAATAGTTATCGTAGAGGCGTGAGATGGTAACGGTCATGGTGAAACCCTTTCAATTTTTGGCTGTTGCGCGCTGCGTTATTTGGCCGCGTTCACGTTGCCCTGGAAATCCAGACTGACGTCGGTCGACGCGCCGCCTTTACTAGCTTTTCCGCGCCAAACGCCGTTATCATCCTTCTTCAGCGATCTGACGTTGGTGTAGCCTGCTTCCTCAATCTTCGATTTGGCCTGGCCCTCGGTGAAGCTGTTTGCGCCTTCAACCGGCTTGTTGGAGTTGTTTTGGCCGGAACTGTTGACCGCGTTGTTGTTGGGCCGATCGGTCGCCGGTGGATTTTGTGCAAATGACGGACCGGCCAGAAGCGAAGCAGCCGTCAGCAGCATAAGAAATTTCTTGTTCACATTGTCCTCCATTAGTTGCACGTCACAACATATGCGGGTCTGAGAAGTTCCAGTTTTCCCGGTAACTTGGAGGTGGAGGTGGACCGCAGGACGCGAAGCGCGAGAGTTCGCCGACGCTTCGGGCGCATGGCCTCGACGGCATCGCCATCTTCACGGGCCATGCGCTGTCAAGAAGCTGGCCCTTCAGCACTGTCGAGAGACAGCCTTAACTTCCAACGCCGTTGTCAGGGCTTCGCGGAGCGCTTCAGGCGAGTAAGGCTTCACGAGCAGCACCGCCCCCAAATGTTCGGCTTCGGATTGGAGCCCGCCATCACCCGTCGCGAGAACCAGGCGGAGATCGGCACGGTGCGCGCGGGCATCGCTCGCGAGCTGCAGACCGGAGACCCCCGGCAAGCCTACGTCCGTGAGAAGGATGTCTACGAGATCTTCAGTCAGGATCTTGTAAGCTTCCTGGGCGGTGCTGGCCTGTCTTACCTCACATCCGAGATCGTCTAGCATCTCCGTCGTCACAGGGCGGATCAGTTCGTCGTCTTCGACGAGCAACACCATCGTTCCCTTAAGAGCGTGCTTGTTCGTCGATTGCTGCGATCCTTGAGAGGTGACGCGTCTTTGACCGTGATTGGCCAACACATGCCTGATTTTTCGTGCGAGTGCTTCGCGCGTGTAGGGCTTAGGCAGGAGCTCCACCCCCGGATCGAGCCGCCCGCCGTGCACAATGGCATTCTGTGTGTAGCCGGAGGTGAAAAGGACAGCAACGCTGGGCAACCGATCCTTGGCTTTTCGCGCCAACTCTGGACTGCGCATCGCGCCAGGCATCATCACGTCGGTAAAGATCAGATCTATCGGCATGCCGCTATCGACGATAGCGAGCGCGGCCGCCGCATCCCTCGCTCTGACCACGCGGTAACCGAGCTCCGTAAGCATGGCTTCGGCGACCTCGCGAACCTCGTTGTCATCCTCAACGACAAGGATAGTTTCCTGCCCACCTTTTACTTCACCGGGGGGAGCAACGACCAGAGTGTCCTCGCTCGCCACCTCTCGAGGGAAGTACAACTTCACCGTCGTTCCGGCACCAACCTCACTATAGATTTTGACGTGTCCACCTGATTGCTTGAGGAAACCATAGACCATGGCAAGCCCGAGGCCCGTGCCCTTGTCCTCCGCCTTGGTCGTGAAGAATGGCTCAAAGACCCGGTCTAGCAACTCTGGCGGTATCCCGGCCCCGGTGTCCGTCACCGCGATCATCACGTATTGGCCCGGCACGACCTCGTCGTGCCGACGGGCATACTCGTCGTCGAAAAAGGCGTTGCTCGCCTCGATGGTCAGCCGGCCTTCGCCATTCATAGCGTCGCGGGCGTTAATCGCGAGGTTGAGGATGGCATTTTCGAGCTGATCGGGGTCGATCAGACTGTTCCACAGTCCGCCGGCAACCATCGTCTCGATCTCGATTTCTCCGCCAAGTGCGCGACGCAGCAGTTCATCCATGCCCTTGATCAGGCGGCCGACGTTCACCACCCTCGGTTCCAGCGGCTGGCGTCTTGCGAACGCAAGCAACTGCGAAGCAAGCTTTGACCCGCGTGCGACGCTCGCGAGGGCGTTCTGAACCCGCATCTCGGCTCGTGGATTACCGGCGATGTCTTTGTTGAGCAATTGCAGGTTTCCGCTAATCACCTGCAGCAGGTTGTTGAAATCATGAGCTACGCCGCCAGTGAGCTGCCCGATCGCCTCCAGCTTTTGAGAACGGATCATCGTCGCTTGCGCGTTCTGAAGGGCTGCTTCCGCCTCGCGACGTTCAGTGATATCCCGTGTCACCTTGGCGAAGCCGATGAGCTTGCCCTCTTCATCCCGGATCGCGTCGATCACGACGTGCGCCCAGAAGGCAGTACCGTCCTTGCGGAGCCTTTGGCCTTCGTTCTCCCACCGTCCCTCCCGAAGTGCGGTTTCCAGTCCAATGCGAGGAAGACCCGCGGCGCGATCCGCTACGGTGTAAAAGTTGGAGAAGTGACGACCAATGATTTCTTCGGGGGCATAACCTTTGATGCGCTGGGCGCCCGCGTTCCAACTGGCCACACGGCCGTTCGGATCCAACATGTAGATGGCGTAGTCGGTCACGCCCTGCACCAGCATCCGGAATTGCTCTTCGCTTTCTCGCAATTTTGCCTCGGCGGCCCTTCGCTCGGTCAAGTCGCGGGTGATTTTGGCGAAGCCGACGAGCTCGCCTTCGGGCGAGCGGATCGCGTCTATCACCACATGAGCCCAGAACTGACTACCATCCTTGCGCACCCGCCAGCCCTCGCGCTCGAAGCGGCCGGTGCGAGCCGCCTCCTCCAACGCCAGGCCGGGCACGTTCTGAGCCCGCTCAGCGTCCGTGTAGAAGGTTGAGAAATGATGCCCGATGATCTCATTAGCTGCGTAGCCCTTGAAGCGCTTCGCGCCTGGGTTCCAGCTGGTTACATGCCCCTCGCGATCCAGCATGTAAATCGCGTAGTCGGTGATCGACTCGATAAGAAGCCGATAGCGGCCCTCGTTAGATTGTGCCGCTGCGAAGCGATCAGAGCTTTCCATTCAAATCCTTTCAAGAGCAGCCATTCCCGCGGGCTCTGAAGGAAAGCTCGCTTTAGGGGCAAAGGTAATTGGCCCAGCGCCCTTCGGAGCGAGCCAGCCAATCGTTGCCAGTTAGCAAGACTTTAACACCACTTATCGCCCTGCGTTCCTGAACAGCGATCCAAGCGTCACCTGGGCTGAAATAAACTTGCTGACCGAATTTGGCGCAGTAGTCCTCATCCTTCATCTTATTGCAGATGCGAAGTCCTTGCGGGCGCTGACTGATAATTTTCCTCCTTTTTAGCCTTTTCCGATAAGTTCCTAGACGCGAACAAAATATAGATCTGGCCAGCCTTGGCGTTGCGTAGAACTATGGAGGTCTCAGCGCCAACGTTGCCGTCGAGATGAGGTCGCCTGGAGGCGGACCGCTTTCCATTTCAACGGAGATTAACAGTGGAGCAGCTACAGCGACGTCGCATCAAACATGAAAAGAGCTCCCGTGAACACCTAGCGGAAGAGGCTCAATACTTCCGCGATGAAGCCCTCAAACTTCGGCCAGGGACGGCTCGCGAACTGCTTTTGCGTCGGGCCCGTCAGACGGAAACCGCTTCGCGCATGGATGACTGGTTGAAGTCTCCGGGATTAAAATCGCCAGAGTAGACTTTCATGCCAACTGGCTATTACGCCTATTTCATCGGACCGGATGGTCACATCCAAGATCGGGTTGTCATCCTGGTCGATGACGACGAGGAAGCGAAGAGCTTAGCCCGGCAGCTGGTTGACGGTCACGATATCGAGCTATGGCAAGGCGCGCGAAAGGTAGCGGCCTTGCCCTCGGAGAAGTAAGCGAGATTCACGCGGCGCCCAGTGGACTGGCGGCTAGGCGCGATGTCCCATTGCGTCAAACGAGTTTTGCGAACCAATTGCAGCAATCGTCGCTCGTCCTCAGGAAACGATGGCTTTCCTGGCAGAATCCCATCTCTACTAGCGTTCTCGCCGACCGCCTTGGTGGCTGCCATTCGATCTCAGCCGTCCGGTGGGGACCCAGATCCGCATTCCAACGCAGCAATACCGGGCATAAGTTCTGCATCCTGCGGGCCGGCTTGACACCTCAATGCTATAATGTGGTGGCCTTCCCTTGATTCGAGGCCACACCATGATGATCAATGTACAACGCCGCTTGCCGCTAAGGCCGCCCGCCCCGCCTATCGCAGTCTCGAAGGCTGGGCGCTCGGCACGCTGATCGAGCACCACGCCATTCGCGAGTGCGAACACCACGGCCACGCGCTCGATCGCAGCGATCCAGATGCGAGGAACAGAGCCCGCGAAGCAGCTTGGAACCACCCGTTCCCCGGCGCCACCCCCAAGCAGTGTCTAGCCGCGATCGAGGACGTCTTGCGCGGGATTGGCGATAGCTGTCCGGACTGCTAGATCCTAAAATGGACGTTTGTGGGGGTGTTGCGCCCGCTGGGCCTGCACCGTATCTTGCTCCAGGCGTGCTCTCTCATGCCGTCGCAGCCGGCCTGCTCGCATGACGCCGTAGACGAGCGCGACGCCGAGCACACAAGCACCGATGAACCATAACCAGACCATCGGATAAGACGTCTCCCCCAGCACTGTCACCTCCCTTGAGTCGTTTCCCGGAAAGTGCTGGACGCGAGAGCGGTTCGTATCGGCTAATGCACCTAAAGTCGCGCTTGTCGACTCCACATCGCTGACCGGTGTCCTATATTGATGCCATTCAGTGTAGGTGGAGTTTTGAGTATGGCCCCGCGCGCCAATTGGAAGGGCTTTTTGCGACTGTCCCTGGTGACGTGTCCAATCGCACTGTTCCCGGCGACCTCTGAATCCGACAAGATCAGTTTCAATCAGATCAACAAAAAGACCGGTCACCGTATCAAGTATCTGAAGGTCGATGCCGATACCGACGAAGAAGTTGAGTCCGACGACATCATCAAGGGCTTCAAGGTCGACACCGATCAATACCTCGAAGTGACCAAGGACGAGCTCGAGAACATCGCGCTGGAGTCGACGCGCACCATCGAGATCGACGAGTTCGTGCCGAGGAGCGAGATCGACGATCTCTATCTCGTACGACCGTACTACATCGTTCCTGACGGCAAGGTCGGCCACGACGCTTATGCGGTTATCCGGGAAACCATCCGCTCGCTCGATAAAGTCGCCCTCGGCCGAGTGGTCTTGACCAATCGCGAGCACATCATCGCTCTCGAGGCGCGCGACAAGGGTCTCGTGGGCATGCTGCTTCGCTACCCCTATGAAGTTCGTAACGCCGCGGAATACTTCGACGACATCCAGGGTGTGAAGATCACGAAGGATATGCTGGAGCTCGCCAAGCACATCGTCGAGCAGAAGTCCGGCCACTTCGAGCCAGAGAAGTTTGAAGACCACTACGAGCAGGCTTTGCAGGAACTGCTCGACCAGAAGCGCAAGGGCCTTCCGATTGCGACCGCCCGAAGGCCGGCACCGAGCAATGTGTTCAATTTGATGGACGCTTTGAAGCAAAGCATCAGAAGCGGCGACAAAACTAAGCCAACGACAAAACCCGCGAAAGCGAAGAAGGCGACGGCCAAGCCTCGCCGTAAGGCAAGTTAAGGTGCCTTGCAGTTCTGCCTACCTGTCCGCGTCACGGTTATTTCATACGGTCCGGATTGGCAGCATTGGGGTCTCGAGCCCGCGCGACTGGCAGCCATCCTTTGATGGTCTACACATGAGCCGCCGGCGGATCGATCGGGCGCGAAGCTTTTTCGGTTTGAAGACAACTCCCACCTCGCTGCTGCGGCTCCATCGGAAAAGCACGAGAATACCTATCGTCCGATGTGCTTAAATTCGTTACTGCGCCTAATCAATCATTCGAAGATGCGAATGGGCCACCCAAGGAGCGGTCGTCGGGGTCCATAGAGACTAGGCGCGCACTTCGTCCATATTCTCGCGGCGATCGTGGTGGTGGGGCTGTTCTTTGCGGTCGCTTGCTTCCGCTTAGGCGGCGCTCATAGTGACTGGCCAAATCCATCAGACGCTTCTTGATGAAGGGGTCGGCCTTCTCGGCAAGCTCCTTGACGGTCTTTAATCGCTCGCGGCAAAATTCATCGTCCATTGTCAGAAATTCTGCTAATGTAGGGAGTTCACATTCGTTCAGTTGAGTTGCGTATGAAGCGGGCCACAAAAATTGCTGAAATGCCGGGCTTTATAAAGCCCCAGCTCGCAATCCTGAGGACCAAGGCGCCGACTGGCGACTACCTCCACGAGATAAAGTACGACGGCTACCGCATGCAGCTCCATGTGGACCACGGAGCCAAGAAGGCCTTCACAAGGAATGGCCTGGATTGGACGAAGCGGTTCTCGCTGATCGCCGTCGCCTTCGAGATACCCGGTCAGGCCATCATCGACGGTGAGGTAGTGGTCGTCCACGAGGGCCGAACCAATTTCTCCGAGCTCCAGGCCGACCTCGCCAGAGGCGACCAGGATCGGTTGCTCTATTATGCCTTCGATCTTCTATGGCTCGATGGGAAGGACTTGCGGAGAACGCCGCAGGTTGGGCGCAAGGCAATGTTGCAGGGTCTATTCAATACTCATCAGATCGAACCTCCCGTTCTCTACAGCGAGCACGTCGAAGGTGACGGCCAGGCTCTCTTCGCGCCGCCAAGCTGAACTACGAGGGGATCGTTTCGAAGCGAGCCGATGCGCCGTATCGGTCAGATAGGAACGAGGCCTGGCTGAAAATCAAAACCGTGCAACGAGGAGAATTTCCGGTCGTCGGATTCATCAAAGACCCTGCGGGTGTTGCTGCGCTCTATCTTGGGAGGCGGGAAGGCAACGATCTGGTCTACATGGGGAAGGTTGGGACGGGCTGGAATCGGACGACCTCGGCGAAGATCCGCAAGGCGCTCGATACCGTAGTGAGCCCCAAGGCCAAACTGACAAAGCCAATCAAGAAACCCAAGGCCACGTGGGTCGAGCCGAAGTTCTATGCGGATATTGAATACCGGGACATCACGTCCGAAGGCCTGCTGAGAGCTAACTCGTTTAAGGGTCTTTCGGAAAACTAGGGGGCCCGCCAGCGGGCCGTCCGTCCATTTTTTCACATCAGAGCCCATGCGGTCGAGTTTATCGCAGCACCCGCACTTCAGCTCGGTCCTCCCGCTGTCCCCGGGAATGGGATAAGGAGTTGGCCGCACTCGGTACATCGCGTAATCGAGTCCATCGCGTTCCAACGCTGGAACTTTATCGACGCCCCTGCGTTCCTGCTTTTTTAGGGAGGGTCCCATGGAAGCCGCGGTTGACCGGGTCATGCAAACCTACGGCATGTTGGTGAGTATGACGGAAGAGGAATTGCAAGCAGAGCGCCAGCGGCTTGTTGAACACCTCTCCGGTATCGAGGCCGACGAAAAGGCGCTGGCAGTCGAAGGTCTGCGGTTTCTCAGGGGCTACCGGCCCTCGCGCACCCGCACTACAAAGCGATTATGTGGAGGTAAACCGCTAGGGGCATCGCCACGCTGACAATGACGATGCCGATGAAGAAGCGACCCATTATTTCTTCTCGCGGCGGACGCCCTTAAACTTTTTCGCCGATTTCTTGACGGCCATGAACTCGCCGCCCTTCTTGTTCCGTTTGGTCGAGGTCTTGGTGAGCGGGTTCTTCAACTGAGACCGCTTCCTCACCGCACCCTTGCGAGCATTGTCTCCAACAGGCTTGTTGACTGCCATGGTACCTCCATAATGATTAAGAGCACGAATTGGTCGGTCGGTTACCGGCACGAGATCAGAAGCGAAAAACCGCCTGTGAGAGGCGGTTTCTCAGAATCCGAAATACTTAGTGGCCGCTGCCGGGCGGTGTAGTCTTTGGCGCCTTGCCGTCCTCGACACGACCTTCGTTGCGCAGATCGCGTCCTTCCTGAGCCTTTTTCTGACTCTCGGGATCCTTCTTATGCTCGTTCATCTCTTCCTTGATGTAACCAGCACCTTCTTTGATCTCGCCTTTGACGCTCATGGTAGTCTCCTCTGTAGTTGAGGCAACAACGTCGTGAGTGACGGGACGTTCCTGAATGTGGAACCCGCTGAAAGGCCACCTTACCTCAATGAGTGGTCGCCGCCGGTATCGAGCCGATCACGCGCATATCCTCACTGCGAATAGTCACGGCGCGCCCGGTCTCTCGTGCTATCTTCCGGGCGACTCTCATTGCGGCATCCTCATTTGTGTATTCGAGCACGATGATGCTCCCTTTCCCCGAGAACGCGGCCGGGTTCGATACATCGAGGACAATCAAAGGCGGCTTCTGGATCATTGCAGTGTGTGCGTAAGTTTATCCTAGAAAACGCCAAGCCATGCTAACGTTCAACGCGACAAACGACACCGCGGCGCCGCCGACAAAGGCGGTCTCGACGCCATCGAATTCATCCGGGTTTTCCGACATCGTCGTGCTCCTAGATTGGAGCGCGTGGCTCGGGAGACATCAGCCACTCGGTCAAATGAGCGGTGGTCTCATTATGCCGCGCCTTTCTTAGCAATGCTTCCCGCTCTCGGCATGGGGGAAGCTGTCTAGCTTGTTGGCGCAGCTCTCTAGCTTCCTGGGTAAGACGTTCTTCAAGCGGGACAGTCTGAGCAACCCTGCGCCGTCGTCGCTTCATGACACCTACCTCGTCTTATGGGTCTTAGCCGTAGGTATGGATTCACGAATCTTAATATGTCGATGGTGGCCGATCAGTTCCAAAGTGAACGTGGAGAGATTACGATTTAGGGGACATCCACGCATGGCCCAGAACCTCGGCAATCCCTGTGCTCTGTAAGTAAGAATGAATATGTCCTATCGAAATGAGCGCCTCTGAGCTCGCGGCGGTCATGTCGAGAGGATTGCTGGGGGTCGCGAAAGAAGGCAACACAGCGGCGAGTTTCGCTTTCGTTTCGGCCGAGATGTCAGAAAGCGGCATTCCCATGCGTTCAGCGCTGTCAGCGATCATGACGCTCACCGCGCCGCTGTGGCTCATGGCAACGGTACGGCCCTTTCGGATCAGATGATCCTTCAGATAGAGCGGCACCGTACGAATCAGTCCGTTCATGTCGTGGGCACGCCAGATCCCGTGGCGAGCAAGAAACGCGTTCACCGCGACGTCGTCGCCGACGATGGCGCCGGTGTGAGAGGACGCTGCGGCGGCGCCGATCTTGCTGGCACCGCTCTTTAGCGCGATGATGTACGCGCCGCGCTGCCTCGCGGTAGCGGCAGCAGAAGCAAGCCGCTCCGGATCAGTCAAAGATTCCAGATAGACCAAAATAAGTTTGATCTGCTCGTCGCGCGCAAGTTCCTCTGCGATCGTGCTGGCGCTGATGTCGGCGTCGTTACCGGTCGCAACGATGTAACGCACGCCGTAGCCGGCCTTCCGCAGCAGCGCGTAGGGCATTACGCTCGCCGCGCCGCTTTGGCTAATCACGGCGACGGGACCATCCTGCGGATCGATTTCCATGAACATCGTGCTGAAATTCAAGATGGCGCCATTGGAGAAGTTGGCCGTCCCTTGGGCGTTGGGACCGACCAGGCGCATATTCTTGGCCTGAGCCACCTTCACCAGCTCGGCTTCGATGCCTTTTCCTTCCTCTCCCAACTCGCCGAAGCCCGACGCCATGATGACTACCGCGCCGACGCCGCGGTCAGCGCAAAGCCTTACTTGGTCGAGCACGGACTCGCTTCCGACGGCGATGATCGCCGCGTCCGGCGAGGTCTTGAGCGATTCGATGCTGTCGTACGCGTCGATCCCTTGGATTTGCTTGCGCGCGGGATTGATCGGCAGAATCCGGCCCTGGTAGCCGAACTTCTTCATATAGTGGATCGGGCGTCCACCGACCTTGTTCGGATTGTCGGACGCGCCGATGACGGCGATGCTTTTCGGGTGGAAGAGGGACTCCAGAATGGTCATTCACTCACCGATTTGCGGGCGCGGACGGCCGGCGGTCGTTAACTGTCGGTGTAGTCTAGATGTCTGGGAGCCATCCGATAGCTGTATGGCGTGCGATACGTGATATCGAGGATTGTTATGGCCTTTTCGATGGCCGGCGATCGCCGGGGTTAGCGTGCTCGGGCGGGATTCCTCTCGCGTTGCTCTCGTCAGGTGCCTCGGCGTCGCCGACGCATTCTAGAAATGGGTTTGCTCGCCGCCGTGGAAGTGAAACCGGTCATCCAAAGGGAGATCCGAACAATGCGGCACTTCGTCGGGATCGAAGTTCGCCAATTGGTCTCGCATGTACGCCGGATGCGCACCCTCTGTCGAAGCCGCCAGAGGCTGCTCGCCGACGGTCTCTGCGATGTTTGCGGATCGACCGTTCCTTTCGAAGTCTCGAAACCGGCATGCACCTCGTCCTGCCCCTCGAAAGCGAAGCCGACGACCAAGCGCTGTCCAATCTCTGCGCCCAGCAGAAGCTGGTTCTGAGACCGCTGTCGCCCTACTACCTCGGAAGACGTCGCCGGAAAGGATTGCTGTTCGGCTTTTCGGCCTTCAGCACGGAGGAGATCATCCAGGGTCTACACCGCCTCGCGACGCTCCGTCGCGAGATCTCCCCGTTCATTCCCAACGTAGTGGAAAGATCCTCGCAATGATGCCTCTACGTCGGCCGGGCCGCCCGCTCGGAACGCAGCATCGGGTGCAGCTATTCCTTTTTACCGCGGGAAACTCCGCCTGACTGATAAGGTTTGTGCAATTTCCTTATCAGTTAGACTTGGCGCTGCATCAAATGCGCCAGTTACTCGAAGCCACTTAATGGGCAATCCATTTGCTCGTAAAATTGTGCCTAAAGGCTTATCAGTCACGTCTTGGCCTGGCGGCTCCCACTGCATAACTGAGGCGGGAGCTTACGCCTTGAATCTGCCGACGGATCATTAGAGAAGCGAACCTTCTCGTGGGCAGCTGAATTTGTCTCGAACTCCCGCTGGTCGAGACCGAGCAGCGGGTTGGCCTTTGCCGCAGCGATGTAGAGCTAGGCCTTCGAACCCAGGGTCTTCAATACAGCCAGGCATTCGGATGTCATCGCCTTCATAATATCGCGAACAGGCCGTTCAGCCTTGATGCTCCCAACAATTTGCCCTGACATGTAACCCATGTAATCCACTGCGTTGGCCCGTTCGAGCCGTTTAAGCGCGGGTGCCACGAGTAACTTTTGTGCTGCGAGCGGCAGTGGCTCTGGCGCGTCGGGCGCGTCCCATGCGTCTGTCCATTTGCTTCGCAAACCACGCAGCGGCTTTCCGGTGTCGTACTTGCGCTGGATCGCGTCTTGCGAGCGCGCCGCGATGAACCGCTTGCGCATATCCGGAGACAGCTCGCTCTCCCAAGTGACTATCGACCGCATCACGTTCCCTACGGCTCGGTTACCAATCGGTTCGCAAAGAGTATCGATGCTTCAGCCTTTTGGAAGTCGTGCTGACAGCGTGTTGGACACTGTCAAGATCGGCACCGTCCCGGACGTTTGCTGTCAGCGTCCACTTGGTGTCACCGGCGCTTCCTGTTTCGTCAACCTCGAGTTCGACGGAGACAACGTATTCGCCACCGGGGAAAGCGCGAATCTCCCTTAGCGCGATTAGCTCTAAGTCCTTTGCTGAGATGAAAGTCGTGACCACCGCAGGCTCCAGCCGAAGCTCGTCCAGTCTCAGTTCAAAAACTGGGAAGCGACTGTCCGGTTCCTCGCCTGCACCAATCGTGCGGAGGCGCGGTAAAAAGGGCGCAAATACCCCTCAGACCCTACCGCGTATGGAAGGTTCGGGGGCTTAAGCGAGGTACTGGGAGCAAAACGATCCCCCTTTGCTAGATTCGAAAATGCGGAAAGCTCCGTTCGTCTGGACGTGGCCACCAACATAGGGGTTCGAATGGAACGCCACGAATTGCACACTCAAAGCTCTCGATATTTTCAAGTAGCGACGGCGCGCGGGTCGCTTTCGATCATGCGATGAGAGCTCGTTTGCCCGCCTTAGCTCATCGAGAGGCGCTCTCCGGCGTCACCATCTCCGAACTATTGTTCGGTATCGGCGCGCTAGCGCGTGGCAAGCGCGAGGACAGGCTGACAGCTGCGCTCGACGGCGTACCACGACCCGCATCCTGCCTGCCGCCGCGGCGCGGCGCGCCGTCAAGGCGCGCGCGGCCGGAAAAGGCTTCGCCAAGCCCGATGGCTACATCGCCGCGATCGCCGCGGCGCACGGGTTTGCCGTGGCATCGCGCGACACGAGTGCGTTCAGCGCTGCCGGTCTGACGATAATCGATCCCTGGACCATGACCAGCTGATAGGGTGTCGAGCGGGCGCGTCACAGAACAAGCTGCACCAGCCCGTCGCCGTAGGCATCGCGAGCGTGACGGGATCACCGTCGAGGCCGGCCACGATCCTCGATCTGCTGAACAAACCGTCCCATTCCGCTAAGGCGGCCGGGGCCTCCTGGACGGCGAAGCACCCGACGACGCCGTCAGCCGAGCCTACTACTCGGCCTTCAATACGGCCCGTGCGCCAACTGCCTCCAGGCTGCCTACAGGAAGCGCTCAAAATGCGCGGCCATGCCCTTTTCATACGAAACCTTTCAGCTCTATTCGGGCCTTAATGGCGATGAGACACTGAAGCTTGTTACGCCGTCGTTCAAGGAAGACGAGCGAAAGCAAATGCTCAAGGATGCTGGGAAATACTACGAGCAAACCTATCTTCCCTTGGTCCGGCCCTTCGAGGGCGTGCGCGCGCTTTTCACCGCAATCAAGCAATCGGGTGGCGCCATCGCCTTCGCAACGGACTGCAAAGGAGCGCCGCTGAAGGTCTATCGCGGCCTCCTCGGCGTCGACGACCTTGTCGATTATATCGCTTGCGGCGATGATATTCCCAAGGGCAAGCCCGATCCCGCGGTGATTGATCTCGCAGTCAAAGAGCTTGGCCTCCCTGCCGGGCGTTGCGTGATGACCGGCGATACGCCTTACGATTGCGCCGCTGCGGCCGCCGGAGGCGTGACCGCGATGGGTCTTTTGAGCGGCGGTTTCGCGCGCGACGCGCTGCTCGAAGCAGGCGCCATTGATGTTCTGGAACAAATCGCAGAGCTTGAGGGGCTCTTCTTCGACGAGGAAAAGGACCCTCACGAAAGAAGACATTTCTGACTGCGGAGTGAGCGTGTGCGCCCGTCGGCCTTTAAGGCCACGATTTATGTCGTGGGATACGCGGCGCGTGGTCGTGTTCGATGGTAAGCCGCATTCGGCCCGAGAGCCAGCTTCTATCGTTTGGCGGGAGGGCCGCTCTTGTTTCCAGGGAGCCCCTTTACGTTTGCTGGATCCTGTTCCTGCACTGGCAGGTTCGACCCCACAGTACCCTGCTTGGCCGCTGGACCGCTTTTGCCTCCGGGCGCCCCGCTGATTCCGGCCCCCGAATTCTGAGCGCTCGGTGACGAGGTCGCGCTGGATGGCGTACTGGCATGCGGGGGCTCTCCGGGTGGATGGGCAGAAGCCCCGGGCCGTTCCTGGTCGCCTACATAACCGGAGGCGCCGGAGTTATTCGTCTTAACACCCTTGTCGGCCTCTTCTTGCATACTCTGACCGGGTGCAGGCGTCTGGGCCGTTGCTGGGGCCAGTGCTGCGACGCTAATGATCACCGCTGGAATCAAATATGCCTTCATGGCTTCCTCCTCGGCTTGCGTACCAATACATCCGGTATCTCAACATCTCATTCGAGCGAAACTTAACGCTGAGAAGCTTGCTGCAAGAGGCCCTGAGTGCGAGGAGAGCAGCTCGGATGGATAGTGCACTGCGTTCGCGTCTCTTGGGCTGGACATTGCCGCACGGCCTTAGGCGCCAAATTCTATATCCCGAAAGAAGCTTCCACACGTGGCGTAGGCTATCGCTCGCTCAGATTTTCGCGAACTGCATTCATCCCGCTTTTGCCGACCTCTTGCAACCGTTCTAGAGTTTCCGCTCCCATGTCACTGGCTTCGGCCCTGAGCGTATCAGAGGCTTCGCGCATGCTCTGCGACACCGCTCCGGCTCGCGTTTTCATGTCAGCTTTAACACCGTCGCTGAACTCGCCAACCCATTCGTTCTCGAGATCGGACGCACTGAGCGCGCTCCCGAGAGCCGCTCCCACCGCAACGCCCATTGCACCAAGCAGAAGCGGTTGTCTTTCGAGCAGATCCGAAAGAGAGGACTGCACCTGCGCAATGGTTTCCCTTTGGGGCAACTTATCACCGACCTTACCGAAGCTTTCCTGCGCATAGGCGACGCCCTTATCTAGTCGATCCTTGATCGTACCTGCTGCGTTTGACACGGCATCGGACGCCGCGCTCCCAGCGTCGCGGAGCGTATCGCTGAGGGGCTGTGATGATCCGACGTCCATCTCGGAGGCCGTCGGAGGACTGTTGGTGAATTTTGGCGTCGGCCGGGCATCAGGCGCGTCGGTACCGGCTTTCGGCCAAACCGCCTCGCTTACCGAGCTAGCCGCGCTCTTCACTCTCGCGTTGCCGATTAACAGCCAAAGGGCGCCACCCCCAATGAGAATGCCGGCAAGTGGATTTTCGCGCACCGCTTCGCGCAAATTGTCAAGAAAGCCGCCGCTTTGTGTGCTGCTCATCGCGCCATTTCCTTTACGGTGTTCTTGTCCTTCTCGAGCTGGCGGATCGTTTCGCGGGGCGCCAGATTGCGCGCGTCCAGCCGGTTCATGCCGACCGCAAACAACACGCCAGCGATGACCGCGGCCACGACTGCTGAGACAAGATAGGAGATCGGCGGTGACCAGCCGGCCGCGATTAAGGCGGCGGACAGCGCGAAAAGCGCCATGACAAGCGCCGGGATGACCAAGATCGCGCCTGCGGCGAAGAAGCCTACCGCATGACTAACCTGCCGGATCTTCTCGTCGAGCTCGGCCTTGGCGAGATCGACCTCGTTCTGGAAGAGCTTGGCGAACTGCGAGAGGGCGTCGCCGAGCAGGGCCGAGATCGTCCGAATATCCGATTGCGTAGTCATGACGCGTCCTCGCTTCGTGAGGACGAAGACTCTTTCCCCGAAGCCTTTAGGAAACGGACAGCGGCGAAGCCGGCGAGCACGGACAGTCCAAGAAAAGCGGCGGGCTGCCGCCTGGCGAAATCGGTTGCCCCTTCAACGAGATCGCGGAAAGTGCCCTCGCGAACCTTTCCGGCGGCGCCTTGCACATAGTCGGCGGCGGAATTTATCCCGCGCGCAGCAAAGGGAGCGTCGGTCTCGAAAGCATGGGCGGCTTGGCGGATGTTGCCAGCAAACCGGCTTACGAAATCCGCCCCCGAGCGCTGTTGCGCCTCGGCCTTGTCGCGGAAGCGATCAGCGGCTCCTTCGGCCACCTCCATGGCCTGGTCGGCAGCCTCCTTGAACTTGTCGCGTGCGAGGTCGGTTGAGGCTCTAAGCGCATCGCCTGCGCGTTGCCTTACCTCCGCGCCAGCATCGGCCACCTGGTCCCTCAGGTTCGAGGCGGTCGAGCCTTGGCTTTGAGAAGAGCCTTTCTGGGTATAAGGGTCGAAGTCGGTCATGACGGTCTCTCTTCCGTTCGCGAAGGATCAAATGCCGCTGTCACGATGTCGTCGGCCGCTTCCTTCAGTTTGTCGGACATATCCTGTGTCATGCGGGTGGCATGTTTGCCGAGATCCGCATCCGATACGCTTTTCTTGGCAGCATCGGCTGCCGACAACATTGCTTCTTTGGCAGTCTCAAACCCGGACTGGGCGGCTTTGCTTGCGGCATGCTTCAGGTTATCGCTTGCCTTGCCGATCGCGGCAGCTTCGGCCTTGGTATCGGGAAGGGAAGCCGCGATAATCGCGCCGATCCCAATCCCGAGGCCGCTGATCAGTGCGGCGTTCTCATGGAACACCTGACGGACGGTTTCCGGCGCAGCAGTGGCCTTGTCACGCGTGGTTGAGCGAGCCCGCTCGAGTCCGTCTTTGGCCGCTTCGGACGCAGCATCGAAGCCGGCTTTCACCTTGCCGCTTGTCTGGGTCGCCCGGTCCTTCAGGTCGCTTACGAGATCGGTCGCCTTTGCTTGGGCTTCGCTCGCGAGTTCCGCGGCGTGTCGCCCGGTCGCGGCCACCGTAGCTGCCGCGTCCTCGTTGAAGGACTGCATCCGCCCGGCGGCTTCGCCGGCCATTGCTCTGGTCCTTTCTACCGCCGGGGCTGCCACTTCCGCGGCGCGGGTACGCACAGTCTTCGAACTCAGGGCAACGCCGGCCACAATCATCAGGAGGGGCAGCGGAAAGCCGCGTGCCAGCCGCAGCGCAGGAACCGCGACGGCGGTCCCGGCAGCAAGCGCCTGCATCGGGTTATCCATCGCTTGTTGCTTCAGCGTATCGAGCCAGCTTTGTGTCTTGCGGCTCACGAACTCGGACACCTCCGACTTGATGCCTTGGCGAGACCTTGTAGCGGAGGTCTTCTGCGGTGTCAGTTATCTGCTCTCTTAGCCGATCAACGGTCGCCGCGAGCTGCGCGCGGCTCCGCTCGGACTCTTCTCGCAACTCCTGAACGGATCGCGTCGTCATGGCCATCACCGCCTTAGTGCCTTTATCGCGCTTGTTCAAAAACGAACGCGCCCTCTGAATCGTTCCTCGGTGACCCTGGGGGTCACGTGCCTCTACACTCGTGGCGCCGGACTTCGCCGGCTCGGCGCTGAAAGCACCGCGCCGTCCCATCGGACAAAGCTTTGCGCCGCTCATACAGAGTTTCGATGAGCAGCGTCCCAGCCCGACCCCAATCGGCCCACTCACGGCACCAGCTGCGAGCCTAAAGGGAGACCGATGAGAGGGGCTGGTATGGCGGGTCACCCCGGAGTGGCCGCGCAGCCTATCGCTGGCCGCCTTCCCCACCCCGTACGAGGACGCCTGGAAAGTCGTAACCAGGAGGGACGGAGCGCAGCAGAGGCGATTAGCAAACGTGGTCGTGTCGTGCCGCGGCCGGGGCGCCCGAGACCTGAAGCCAGCCAGGCGACGACCCGGGAAGAATTCGAGGCCGCCATCAGGCTCGACCGACGGACCTATCCGCACAGCACCTCCTTAAACGGCGAGCGAGGTAGGTCAAACACGTCAGCGCGATAGTAATCCAGCGCCCCCGACGTGTTGCGCTCAGCGCCGCGGGAGCCGCGGCCCGGACGGAGCCCGGCCTGATTGGAACAACGCGGGGCCTGCAAGCCTTGAAGTACGTTCAATCAGGACGTGGCCATGGCGGCGACTTGGAGAATTCTCAAGCAGGCCATGAGCGGTTTTCTCGCCCATGAAGCATTAAGCAGGGGCGCCGCTATCGCCTTCTATGTTGTGACTTCACTCGCGCCCGTCCTCCTGATCGTGGTGGCGATTGCCGGCCTCGTATTCGGGGCGGACGCAGTGCGTGGCAGCCTCGTGAAGGAACTGAGTGGACTGTTCGGGCAGCAAGGCGGCGAACTGATCCAAACCATGCTCGCGCGGTCAAGCGACAAATCATCCGGCGCGGCGGCGTCGATTCTGGGTGCGGTGACTGTGATCATCACGGCGTCCGGCGTCTTCAGCGAAATGCAGAGCGGATTGAACCGCGCCTGGGAGGTCAAATCACCCGATCAACCTTGGTCTTCCTTGATCCGCACGCGCGCTGCGAGCCTGGGGCTCGTCGCTGCGCTGGGCTTCCTTCTGATGGTTTCCTTGGCCGCAAGTACGGCCCTCGGCGCGCTCGGCAATTATTTCGGCACGCACGCGGCTTTCGCGCTCCCGTTGCTGTCGCTTTTGAATACCGTCGTCTCGATAGCGCTGTTTACCGCGCTGTTTGCCGCCATCTTCAAGGTGCTGCCGGACGCGCCCATCGCCTGGCGCGACGTCATCGTCGGGGGCTTCGTCACTGCTATCCTGTTCACGATCGGAAAATCGTTGATCGGCTGGTACCTCGGGACGACTGCTGCCAGCTCCGGCTACGGCGCGGCTGGCGCCCTACTCTTGATTCTGCTGTGGGCCTATTATTCCGCGCAAATTCTTTTGTTTGGCGCCGAACTCACGCGCGCCATGGCCGGGCCCACGCCAAAACCCGGCGATCAACAAGAGAATGGGGACGGTCGCCCGAAACCAGCCTTGCTTCAGCTGGACGATCGTGACACTTGGCAGCCGCACCGCTTCATGTAGATTCCGACAGGGTGAGACTGGCGCGGATGTCGAGCGCATAAGTCGCCGCAACCGGGTCACGCGTGCCAAGGAACGGGCGGCACAAGCGACGCAACGCGCCTCCGGTGACGCGGGGCGGGTTCAAGCGAGACACCCGGCACGGAGCCCACCAACCGCCGCCGTACGAAACCGCAGGCCGTCTCAATCACCAGCGATGCCAGTACGCCATCCCCAAGGGTGCGGTCCATAGAACCGGGGGCCGTAATATCCATAGGCGCCGTAAAGTTCGGACGCCAGTGGCAGCGGCCCCATGGATTACAGACCCAGCGCAACTGATCCAGGTTCGCGTTGTCGCCGGCAAGGCGGCCCGCTTCCGGCAACCCGTTCGGCATCGCCCAAGCCGAGTTGGCAACAAGGGTTATGCCTCCGAACAGGGAGAGCCCGATCACAGCTTACTTGAGTTTCATGGCAGCCTCCTTTGTCGGAAGCTACAACTTCGCGCAGTCAGTTTGTTGCACAAACGTGCGGTGGCTTTTCATGTTTGTGAACAAGCCTTAGCGACGCCCGCCTATCACTGCTTCTTCCGCGAGAGCTGATTTTGATGGGTGGATTTCGGGCGGGGGACGATCTCGACCCCGGGGTTCGAGAGGATGACTTCCGCCATCAACCAACGGCCCAGCGATTGCGACCGAGTCTGGATCCGTTTTCCGGCCAGCCTTGGGGGTTTGAACAAAAAAAGCCGGAGGCAGTCAATAATTTCGGCGGGAGGTCGAGGACATTGAGCCCCAGTTGTTCGACGCGGATCAGACTACGGTCAGCGGCGCCGGGTCGGCGCTCGCCGGCTGACGCTTCTTCGAGATATTGAACGGCTCGTTGCAACAACGCTGCGGCAACCGCGTCCTCTCTTGGAGGAGACGGCCATGACTGACGAAGATCGCTACAAGCTGCACGCCACAGTCGAGCAATACTGTGCCTTGCTGGCGGAGACCACTGACCCGATGGGGACGGCTGTTGTTGAGAGACATCCTGGCGGAACTTGAATATGCGGAGAACCAGCTCTCGGCCGGCTCAGTTGACGAAGCTGCGCAAAGCCCACCTTCGCACAAAACGCCCCCGGCGGGTGAAGGCGGGCCCTCGGGCACCGGAGGGTGAGGGACCCACGCGACTGACAACGGCATGGCATACCCCGAAACGCTCCGAATGGATTCCCTGGCTTGTGTTCACTTTTGGCCCGTCTTACGCCAGGCTCTTTGATAAACTCTGCATTGACCCAGTCGATGAGCATAAGCTTTGCCCTGCTTAGCCGGGTTCCGCGGTATTCGCACCTCGACGCGGGCGACCTCGATGAATGATCTCCTTGAGTGCCTGCGACGTGCCATCCTGCAATCGGGTCGTGCCGATCTGATGATTGCCGCGACCGCGTCCTTCCTTGCCTGGATGATCGTGCAGGGTCTTAGGGGCGTGGCCGGCTGAGTAATTTTCCATCGTGCGCGCAATCCAGGAACATCTCGCCTTCGGCACCGTTTGTCCGTTTTCAAAGCAGAGGAGGGCCTCATGGCCACAGAACAACGTGAGACAGGCACCCTGATCGGTAGCGATAAGGTGGAAGGCACGGCCGTTTACGGCGCCGACAATCAAAAGATCGGCTCGATCGAGCGGGTGATGATCGACAAGCTGAGTGGCAAGGTTTCCTATGCGGTGCTGAGCTTCGGCGGCTTCCTCGGCATCGGCGATGATCACTACCCCCTGCCCTGGCAATCGCTGAAGTACGACACAGCACTCGGCGGATACCGGACCAACATCACCCAGCAGCAGCTGGAAGGCGCACCAAAGTACGCCGATGAGACGAGCTGGAATTGGGAGGATACTTCGCGGACACGCGCTGTTAACGACTACTATGGCGTCACGGGTCTCTAGCGAGGCTTCGCGCAATCAGATCGTTGGTATCGTCGAGCCTCGGAAGATGCCACGTCCTAGAAGGAGCCGTTGCCTACCTCCGCACCGCGCATCAATTGCTTGGAACGGCAACATGCGTTCACGTCAAGCTGCTCGCACGGACCGCGTTTGCTTTGCCAACCTTGCTATCGCTCCAAGCGGGGGACGTTCGGCGCAATAATCGGACCAAGCCTTGGACTTTTTGAGAAGTGGCGGCGCGCTGAGGATCTAGGGCGATGACGCCCGAGGTGGCGGCGGCGCTGGCGAGCCTCGAATATGGGTGCACCGACTTTCGGCGCCGGAGGAGGAGACCTTTTTTCGCGGGTTCGACCTCCTCGAGGCGCACGGCGTCCCGGGCCGGCACTGGATGGCCTACATGTCATCGGGTTCGACAAGCGGGAGACGTGGGACCGCATCAATCACCGGTTCGACCGGATGGTCGCGCGCGGGGTCCGCCCCTACCCCATGCCCTTCGGTCAGACGCGCCGCGACCTGAAGCACTTCCATCGTTGGGCGGTGATCACCCCTTCTCGGAATACGACCCGAAGATCGCATCCACCAGGTCTGCGGCACTACGTCGGCAGGGCCATGGCGTCCGGAGCCCAGCGGCGGCTTTTCTGGTTAGGAACGGTCTTCCCCCACGCCGGTTTCAGATATCATGAGTGAGAGTTTGCCGATCCTGATCGAGAATGCAGTCCAGATCGCCTGGGAGTTTCTCGAAGGGTCTGGCGAGATAGTCGACGGTTATGAAACGAGCCAGTTTCTCGTGAACACGATACGGAGAATGGTTTTAGCGGGTGAGCGACGAAAGATCATGCTCGCTAACCGCGCCATCGAAGCTTACCGGAAGCGCACGCCTCAAGCCGCATGATCGATCCCAATTGTCCCATCTGCCATGGTCTGGGCTGGGTGTGCGAGAACTATCCGCACCTCGCTTGGACCGAAAAGCCTACTTGCTGCCAGTGCGGTGCGGGGATGCCCTGCGAGTGCCAGAAATCAAAGGATGTCGACGAAGGCGTTCTTACCCCCGACATCGGCGCTGTTATCTCTCGCGACGAACGTCCGTGAACCTCTTCCCCGATTTTTTGCCAGTCCTGAATTGGCTGCCATTTTACTGCGCTTGGTCAGCGTCTTGGTAAGTGGGTTCTTCAACTCCGGGCGCTTCTCTTCTTCACGGCACCCTTGCGTATCATGGAACTAGTCGCGTCGGCATCGGTTATGCCACCGGTACAATTAGTAATTGCCGGAGGAGCCCATGTTACGCATTTCGTTCGCGCTCTTGCTTGCGCTGCTCGTGTCACCAGTGCTGGCCGATGACAAGGGGGTCGATCCCTCTGCCCTGCAAGCCTGCAAGCCTATCGGACAGTCTGCCAAAGGTGAGCTCATCTACGGCATGGACTGCGCAGCGCTCAAGCCGGAGAACAAGGTCGAGGTCCTGCCGAACATGCCTCCTACCAACATGAAGGACACCGTGATCCCAAAGTCTGGTGGGGCACAAAATCCAGAAAACACGCCCACAACAGGCGAAGTGAAATAGGTGTGCCGCCTATGCGCCACGTTGAAGGCGGCTGGAAGATTATGCGACGGAGTGCGGAGGAGGAACGGAAGCTCCTCGAAATCAGAAAGCAGGGTAAAACCTTGCGTGAGATCGCGCAGAGGCTCGGGCGCACCGAAGCAACATGTGAAGGCAGACTCCGCAAGTTCACTGCGGCTCGTCTGATGGCGAAGCTCTAGCCTTTGAAATCATCTCGCAAGCCCCTGAAGAAAGGGGGCCGGAGCTTGCCCTCCGCGGACTTCGCTCGGTACTCGACCTCAGCAAGCAGCTCGGGCTCAATCCAGATGCCCGTGTAGGCGATGCGACGAGTGTAAGGCTGGGTTTTGCGGATCAACGGCGTGAGTTTCTCGCGAAGATCAGCGGCCGACGCCTTGTCGAACCCGTGATCCACCTTTCCCGCGTAAATCAGCTCGTCGCCCTTTCGACGATGTAGATGCCGTCCCACTTCGTGCCGTCGAGCGAGAAGCCCGCGATGGTCAGCGTCTCCCGCTGTGCACACGTCACCTTGACCCAATCACGACTATGTCCGGTCGGATATCGGCTACCCACGCGTCGTTAAGCGTCAGAATTCATCCGTTCGGATTGAATTTTGGTCCTAACATCCAGCGAGAAATGAATTCCCTATGCCATGAACGAAAGCGCTGCATCAGGCCACCCGGCGGGAAATGTAGCCGACGGTCAGTGGTCGGCGGTCGGCGTGGCTGTTAGGGAACCGAAACAAAAAGTCAGACTGAGAGGTCCTTATTCAGTAGGCTCCCCTCCTGGACGCGTTCTAACCTCGTCTTTTATTCGGCACGTAGGTGAGGAATATGTCCTTTGACCCGATGGCCGCTGCGGTTGATTGGCTGGATGCCTACCGCGCTGGCGAGCTTGAAGAAATCCTTGGCATGTATGCCGATGATGCTGTGATCTACTGCGATTGTGGAGGCCACAAGACGCTGACCGGTAGGGAAGCGATCCGCGCTTACTGGATCGACAGCCTTAAGCGTTATCCGGCCTTCGCACTGGACAACCTGAAGCCAAAATGCAACGAAATCATGATTTCGTATATAACCACCAACGGCTTAGTCTGCGCGATTCTAACTTTCACTGCATCGGGGCAGATTAAAACTGTTAGCTGCGGTCCCGCGAATTGCGCGGTTTAATTTTTCGCAGAGTTCCTCAGCGCCCGCAGGGTTTGCAGTAGCTCCGCTTCTAGGTCGCGGATGTGCTCAGCCGTGGGGCCCTCAATATACTCTTTCGCGAGTTCGCGGCAGCGCAGAAGCTTCCGTTCGATCGCCGCCACATTCCTTAGATTCTCGTCCATATTGCTTTAGACGCGACATCTGCGCGATTGTTCAGTTAAATCCGCTCTGAACGGGCGCAGCGGCTTGAATCATGACGCCTCAGCGGCAAGACATTACGGCCTCAGCGTGGGGAAAACGCTGAGGCCGTGTGCTTCCTATGCTGTCGTTGTCCGCCCGTTGCCACTAAAAGACGGACTTCTGGGTCTAAACAATTTCGTTCAATCAAAGGCCGAGCGCCCAGTCGCCACATCATCGATGTCAGGTCAGGTTCCCAAATCACATATGTGAATCACTAATCCTTTATTGCCACTTTTTCCCGGGTTCTTCATTTCATTTTCCTAAGTTCCGGTTCGCCTGCATCAGCGTTTTTGCGCGCGATTGAAGACCTTGCCGGAAATGCCGCCGCTCGCCATGCAGCACGCTCGCCGCTGTAAGAGCGAACGGCTCCCATTGAAGGCCGAAGGCGAGGACCACCGGTCCATGGGACTTTACAACCAACCGGCCTAATCATTGCTCCAGTACACATACGCTTGACCAACGTCTTGCCTTCGATCCTTTGCGACACTCAATTCCTAGCGGCTCCCCGACCATCCGATTCAGGCAGATGACTAGGTGCGTCATGGCTTCGTAGCACCACCCCACACCTCTCTCCGGCGGCGACCGCAAGGCGCTGACGAAAGAACTGGCGCGCGCCCGCGCGGTGACGACCATCCTCGCCATCCGCTCGGCCGAGAAGCGCGCGGCCGGCGAAGCCCTGATCCGCGATGGCCGACGACCTCCTGTGCCGGAGCTGGAACGAGAGGATGTGGGCCGATGGCGGTCCGATCGATCCATCGCCCTCGATCGACCAGGCCGTCAACGCTGGTCATCCGTGGCTCAAGATTAAGTGCTCGCGGTGCAAGACGCCTCGCGCAGTTGACCTCGCCGCGCTTCCCCACCATGTCGCCACGACATTCGTTCACGACCTCGCTGGCCGGCTGCGGTGCCAGAAGTGCCGCAAGGCAGGAAAGCGCCCGGCCGCCGAGCTGCTGCAGCTTTGGCAACGCTCGCCAATTGGAGATGAGAGGTGACGGAGCTGACGCGCCGGCGCGACAAGGAGTTGGCTCGGGAGAAATGGAACATCTTCCACGGCGACGTATGCATCGGCGCGATCGGGCTGCGAGCCGGTGTGCCGAACCACGCCGATCAATGGGAATGGAAGTGCGGCTTCCATCCTGGTTGCGACAGGACGACCGGCGGACCGACCGGGACCTTTGAGCAGGCTCGCGCGGCGTTCGAGGCCAAATGGCAGCAGCTGCTGCCGACCCTGACCGAGGCAGACTTCCAGGCCTGCCGAGACCAGCGCGACTGGACCGAGCGCAAGCAGGCGATGTGGGAACGCGGCGAGAAACTGCCTTCTCAACAGCCGTCGTCGCTAATGCGCTGTCCCTGCGGCGCGATGTTTGATAGCCACCGGCCGGCCGAGAGCCACGTGCACCGCCAGCACATCTATGCCGCTCAGAAGAGAGATGGAATTCGCCGATGAAACTGAAGGAAGAGCGGCCATGGGCCGACCCCGAGAAAGCTGCCCGCAGGATCATGGAGCACGCCAAGGCATTCGTGCCGATCCAGGACGGCAGGATCTACATCGAGAAGATCAACTATCCCTTCATCGACAAGGACGGCGCGTCGCCGGCCGAGTATGGCGCAGGCCTCAAATATTGTCTCGACCATGGTTGGTTGACCCGTCACGAGAGCGGCACCTACGTGAAGATCCTGGAGCCTGGCAGCGCGCTCTTCGCCCCATGAAAAAGGGGCCGCCTAACGCCAGCGGCCCCTCCCGGAAAATGAAAACTGATCTTGATGAAATTGCCCGGTATCAAGACGTTAGCGTGCTTTGCCTCAAACGCAGATTCACCGTTTTCGCGCTTGACGAGCTAGAATCAACTTCTAAATGGGTCCCGTATTCTACCCGCGAGAATTGCAGGGAATCTCTCGATGAAAGAAATGCAAACGCACTTGGAGAAGCTTCGTGTCGAGGCGGAAGAGTGTGAGCTGATCAGCAAGCTGGCGACGAATACGATCAAGAAGGAATTGTTCGCCAAGCTGGCGGCACAGCACCGCACACTAGCCGATGACGTCGAGCGCACCATGAAGGACATAGGAACTTTGCGTTCTCTCCCGGATTACAGCCCCGTTCCCGTAAGGAACTAGACGAGGGAAAGGGTCATAATGGGCCAAATTCGACGCCGGGTCGTCCCCACGAATTCACTTGAAGCGCGGCTTGTAGAGCGAGCTAAAGAGTTACGCGAACAGGCCGCCGCACTCGCCCCAGGTATCGAGAAAGAGGCCCTGTTGAAGCTGGCTCAGCAAGCTGAAGCTGGCGCTAGCATGACTGGATGGCTGCGCGGTCCCGCGTTTCAGTCCTCAACATGAACCGATCAGCGAAGCCAAGTGCCGCGCTAAAGCTGGCAGCCGGTGCGTCTGTTTTGCTCGCCCTGCTGCTCATGGGTTTTATTTTTACTGCGTTCTAACGCGCGCTTCGGTGTCGCTGCGGTGCGCGCCGGCCGACACGAGAACAAGCTGCGCGACGAGGACGAAACATCAGTGCTTGACGTGAATGTCGACGAAGTTGGTCACGACCCAGCCGACGCCGCCGCTCAGACCGACAGCGACCCAATAGAGCCAACGGCTGGCATTGCGCACGCCGGTCGCCTGCACTTGGACATTCTGGACGGCTTGGACGTCGGCTTCATGTCGGCGATGTCCTTGGTCGCCGTCGCGACCTGCGCGCCCATCGCGGTCATGTCGGCCCGCAGGTCGTCAACTATGCGCAGGCCGAGCTTATTGAAGCCGGCGGCGTCACGGTTAAAGGCGATCGAAAGAATGACGCCTCGCCTTTGCCATCCGGCGAGAGCTCGTCGAAACCAGGCCGCAGCCGCCGACAGATCGCCAGTTAGCGCGGCACGTCATGGCTTGAGAACATCTCGAGCGCGACGGCCCACGGGATATCGACGACCCCGCGCAGCTTGCGCGCCCGCCCGGCCGCGGCCGGCCCCGTGACGCCACAGCACCTCACCAGCGCCTTGAGCATCACGTCCGGGATCTTGCCGGACCATTCGGCCAGGAACTGCTGCCACGTCGTCTGGCCGACGTCATAGCCGCAGCCGATCGTGACGCCGGACTGTTCCCCGGGCCACGTCGGCCAGCGCAGACGCTTTGAATACCAGGCCTCGCTGGTTACCTCCGCCGAGACGATCAGGTCGAAGGCCGCACGCGAGATCCCGTGCAAATCGGTAGCGCTCGCAGAAGCCACTGCGTTGGTCATCTTGATAGTCCTTTTTGTGGAAGGAGTGGAGGAACGCCTCTGCGGAGCCGTCGTTAGCGGGAAAAGCCAAGCCCGAAAGAAAGCGATGACGCCGAAGGAATGCAGAGACCGCGCCGAGCACTGCCGGCAGGCCAAAGCGACGATCGAGGACGACTTCACGCGGCGCTATCTGGCGGCCTTGGAGCAGAGCTACCGCGTCCTGGCCAATACCCAGGAAGCCGTGCGGCAAGCGTTAAAGGACTGGTCCGACCATAACGATCAAACAAAACAATAGCTTGCGCGCAAGAGCCTTTCAGGCAACAGGCGGATGTCGCAAATTAGCCCGACTCTCAACAAGCTCACAGCTGTCCGTCCATGTCAGAATGCATCTTTGAACCGCGCGACATAATCGGGGCTCCCGTAGACCCACATAGGCTCGTCGCATTGGCTTGGGCCGTGGTCGGTCATACAAGCAGCGCTCCAAGGCGGAGCCGCGACCTCGCGCCCCACGGTTTCGAATGCCTGAGGGGGAATGTCGCCTTCGCGCGCTTGCGCCTGGCCTTCGTGCGTTCGCGCTTGAATGGTGGCCGGCGTAGCTAGTGGGGCGACGAGTAGCAGTGCTGCCAGAAGATAGTTCGTCCTCATCGTTCGGTCCTCGTTTGCGAATGGCTCGTCTCTCTTCGTCGTCAACACGAAATTTTCGTGGCGCTCGAAATCGGATCATCGAGTTACTGCCTGCGGTAATCAGAAAATCGCGACAGTCCATGGGACGACCACTAAATTTGCTTTTAAACCACTTAACGCCAACAGCCGTGACGAAAGCTGCTGCGCTGCCGTATCGCGAGCCCGCGCACGCGAGGCGCCAGCTCGTGGCAGCGTTCACGATCAGTCAATTTGTTTGAAGCCAACGAGTACCCACAGAATACGCAGACTAGCACTCAATTTTTGTTGGCTCTGCCGGATTGCGGATTTACATCGAGCCACGACATCGAGCAACCAATTAGGCACAACATAAGATCCACGTTCGTGGCAACGTTCTGCTCGCGATTGTAACGTGATCATCGCAGTCGTCGACGTGGCTGGCATCCTCGACAAGGTGGGCCCGGCCAATGAATCGCAGGGCAGCCGGCAGAGGATCACGGCTTCGGCATTGTCGAGGGCTAGCGCTTTCATCACATGGCGGAGGCCCCCATGAGAGGACCACTGCTTGGCACCAATCCCGCTATCAATCGTGAAGATGCGAAGGTCGATAAAATGATAAACTCGATCTGCCGGAGCTGCTGATCCCTGCGGAAATGTCGGCTCACCATTGACGGCCGCCAATCAGTTTACGCATTTGACCAAGGCGCGAGGCCGCATTCAATTCCCGTCAGAATCCTCCAGCAGTGAAGCCAAAGCGCTGAACCACGTCATAGGCGCCCTTTGTGACCGGCACGGCATAGTTCGCTGTAAGCCAGCCGAATGGCGAGGCCAGGTCAGTCCGACGCCGACGGACGAGCGGATGGCATTCTTGTTGGCGACCTGCAACGCGGTTCCGCCGAGCGTGTTCGCGCCGCTATAGCCAAAGACGCTGCCAGGATCGACGAAGGCCGACGCCGTGAGTCCGTATTCGTTGGGCACGCTAGGGATTCCGCTTTGCAGCTGCGCCGTCGTCGCTACCGCCGACATTGTCCATCGTGGTGCCGGGCGTTAGGTCGCGCGGACCGAAGCGTTGGTCGCAAATCCGCGGACCATGATAGGCCCGCCGAAGAAACTGTTCATCAGCGGCACCTGCTGTCCGCCCCAACCGGTGATGTAGCCGCCTTGGGCGCGGACCAGGCCGGCGACGTCACTGCTGAGCGACTGGTAGTAGCGCACGTCCTGAGCGGTCCGCAGGAATTTGACATCGCCGCCGAGGCCGGCAAGATCCTGGATCATCACCGGACGCGCCCGTAATCAGTCCGAGGCCCAGGACCCCGAGCAGCCGCGGCTTGCTCGATCCGACCGCCGGGCCATGCCAAGTTACCGGGTTGTTCGATTTCGGAGTCCATGGTTGTCTCAATTGAGCTGCCGCCTCGATATGCATTTACCGAGGCGGCAGAAGCCGGTTCAGTATTTGAACTGCGGCATGGCCTTCAATTGGTCCTTGGTCGCGTTGTAGATGGCGTGGTCGGGATACCAATATCCGTTGGCCTTACGATCCTCCGCCGTCGTCGTCGCCGCGCCCGTGGTCGTGGCCGTACCGCTCGCGGCAGTGCGGGCCGTGCCATCGGCGTTCGTCGCCGGACGGTTCGTCGTGGACGTCGTGGTGCTTGCGGTCGTCGACCGGGGCGGTTCGTTCGACCACCTCAGCTTGTCGTAGGCGACGGCCACGTAGTGTTCGCCCATGCCGAGGAAGCCGCCGACGCCCAGGACCACGTTCTCGACCTTGCCGGACTTGTCCAGGATGACATCATTGATGTCGCCGATCTTTTCATTGGCGTCGTTGTAGACGTTGACGCCGACAAGCTTGGAAGCCCGCCATTCCCCTTCCTTGTGCGATGAGGCGGCGGCGATGCTGTCGGTTGCGGCGGTCTTGGTAGAGGGGGTTTGGGCCGATGCCGTGCACGTGAACAATGCCGTGGTCAGCAAGGCGGCGGCGAGATACTTGGTCATGTGTCCTCCATTCGTTTCAGTGGTTGATATTTAAGCTTGAGCAATCCGTCCCGCTCAGTGGTTCAGCAGCATGATGAGAATGATCAGCGGAATCGGAATTCCCACGAGCCAAAGCAAAATCGGCATGGTGTCTCTCCTTTCGTTTTCGAGGGTTAGCGGTTGATCGCGGGGGTGTACGCCTTCTTGCCCCAGGTGCCGTCGCGAAGTCCGCCACCCTCGGTGGCCGCGAGCGACGCCGAGAACGCGCCGATAAAAAGGGACAGCGTCAGCCAGATCGCGGTCTGCATCGCCGCCTTGCGTGCTGCGTCCAGATCGGCCTTCACCTGGGTGATGACGTCGTTGACGCGCTTCTCGGCGTCGGCCTGGCTCAACCCTGTGCGGGCAGAGACGACCTTGGCCACGTAGGCGCGGTCGGCGGGATTAAGATCGCTGTCGTTGTGGAAGCTGGTCGCAAACAGGCGGACCATCTCGCCACGCGTGTCGGACGGGCTCTGTTGACCTTGAGCCGACGGATTGTCCGAGCGGAGCAGCGTGTCGACATAGCCGTTCATCGGCGAGGATTGAGCAGCGTTGGCCGCGCCCTGCGTGGCGCCGACGAGCGTTCCGCCCACCAGCGAACTTGCCGGAGAGGCAAGCAGAACAGCGCCGAGGACGGAAGCGGCTGCCCAAGCCAGAAAGCCGTGCGCGGTATCGCGAAAGTGCACTTCCGTTGTCTGGACGCCGACCCACTTGGTCCGGAGACGGCCGGCAAGATAGCCACCGATGGCTGACGAGATCATCGCCATTACGATGAAGTACAGCCCCGTACCGATCTTGAACGTCGACGCGGAAACACGGGAACTGCCCCAGGGCGAAACAACCGAAAATCCCATACCGGCGCCGAATGACAAAAGCACCAGCGTCAGAGCGAGAGATGCCACCGCACCCGCCAAGACGGCGGCCCAGGACACCCCGGGCACTGACGGTTCAACCAAACCCACCTGCGCGTTCTGTCTAAAACTTTGTTCCATTCAATCCTCCCAGCAGCCGAAGTGGCTGCCCACAAAATTCCCAGATGGAACGAAGGTTCCCGTATGGAAACTTATCGATGAGAGATCGCATCTTTCCGGAGGGAGGAACCGTGGGCCTCCCCAATCATTCCGTATCGATCATCGGAGAGAAGCGCGAATGACGCCCGACTATCCCAAGCCACCATTCCCTGCCCAGAAGCAGCCGACGCCGGGCTCAACCGACGCCATGCAGCCGCGTCCGGATCACGGCGAGACAAGTTACAAGGGTTCGGGCAAGCTGAAGGGGATGAAGGCCGTCATCACCGGTGGGGACAGCGGCATAGGCCGCGCAGTCGCGATCGCGTTTGCACGCGAAGGCGCAGACGTCCTGATCGCGTTTCTCAACGAGACCGAAGAAGCCACCGAGGTCAAGAAACTCATCGAGAAAGAAGGCCGGAAGGCCGTGCTGATGCCCGGCGACCTGCAGGACGCCAAGCATTGCCGAGAAGTCATCAAGAAGGCAGTGGACGGTCTCGGCGGCCTCGACATCCTCGTCAACAATGCTGCCCACCAGGCCACGTTCAGGGACATCGGCGACATATCGGACGAGGAATGGGAGAAGACCTTCCGGACCAACATCCATTCGATGTTCTACCTGACAAAGGCGGCCGTGCCGCACATGAAGCCCGGGAGCGCCATCATCAACACCGCGTCCGTCAACTCGGACATGCCGAACCCGATGCTCCTGGCTTACGCGACCACCAAGGGCGCGATCCAGAATTTCACCGGCGGCCTTGCGCAGATGCTCGCAGAAAAGGGCATTCGCGCCAATGCCGTGGCTCCGGGTCCGATCTGGACCCCCTTGATCCCATCGACGATGCCCGATGACGCCGTGAAGAACTTCGGCAAGCAGGTGCCGATGAAACGGCCCGGCCAGCCTGCCGAACTCGCGACGGCCTATGTCATGCTGGCAGACCCCCTGTCGAGCTACACGTCCGGAACGACGATCGCCGTGACCGGCGGCAAGCCGTTCATCTGATGGCCGGCCTCAAGCATCCCGTGACGCCCGACGGCCGGTATTTCGTCGTCCGCGGCAAACTTTGGCGGCTGGCCAATCCGGGTTTGTCGGCGGCGGTACGGTCTGCGCTGGTGCGCGAACTGATGGCTGCGCGCAGCGCCGTCAGGTCGGCCAAGCTCTCGAAGGACGTTACCGCCGAAGCTGCAGCACATCACGCGGTCGACATCGCCAAACGGAAGCTCGGCGAGCGCGGTCCCGTGTGGTGGACGGACGGGGCGCCCGATCTGAACAGGCATATGATCAAGAACACGCCGTACGCCTCCTGGTATTCAGGCCTGAGGACGGCTGGCCGGCGTGAGCAGCGGACTCAATCTGTCGACATGGATGGCGGACAAATGCCGTAGCCGGGCTGCGACCGACAAACCGACGATCGACAACTTGCCGGGATTACGATCAATCCAGGTCATTTGGCCGCCGTCATCGGTGCGGAGGAGGTTCAGCGTGCTAGAACTCTTCGCCAGTGAAGAACTGGAAATACGCGTCGTGGACCCAGCGCTCGCACACCCGCTCATCGGACAGGCCATAAATGTGCTTGAGCAGCAGCAGCCCCATCATGAAGCGGGTCGCAATCCCCGGTCGACCGTTCTCGCTATAGGGCGGCGCGATCTCGCCGTCGATCCAGTCCCAATCGACCTTGCCGGCGAGCTGAACCAGCTCGTGCTTCATATCCCTGCTGATCCTCGCCATTCCAACAAGCCTGGTCGAGCCTTCAGGCTCATCGCGATGGCAGTGGCCGGCGAAGGCCATTGGATCACCGGCACCGTCATGATGATCGCCGCCTACGGCTGCAGCCTCTTGTTCGTCGAACGCCTGTTTCGAATCGTGCGGCCCAAATTATTGAGCCTGCCGTGGTTTGCGCGGCTGTGAAATGGGCCCTGCTCGAAGGCGGTTGGACTTTTTCTGCCGGGTTGACCTTCGACCGACCGCGGATGGGAACCAAACTTGATCATTGCCCCTAGTTTTCACCACACCTAATTAAGGACCTTCGCATGAGCATCGATGACCGCCGCCGCGACAAGAACGGGGAAATCAGCCGGAAGCACGGCAACACCCTCGTCAGCAAGCTGCGCCGGATCTACGGGTCCTCTTTGGAGCCGGGGAATCCGAAACGGCCAAGCTGAGCGATGTGCTGACGACGTTGCATGAGACGTCCTTCACACAGCTTATCAAGGATCATGAAAGCGGCGGACTGGATGAAAAGGTCAGGAAGGCCGCACTGGCCTGAACTGTTTGCCGGTGACAGAGTTCGAGTATGGCGTTCCAGCGGAGAAAACCAGCGGCGATCGGCGTCAAGGCGCGGTTTCCGGGGATTCGTCGAACCCGCACTTGCCACCTCGATCGAACGAGGGCCGCAGGGCGAGCGCTGGATCCATGAAATCAAGTTCGACGGCTATCGGGTTCAGCTTCACATCGCTAATGAAGACGTCAAGGTATTCACGCGTCGCGGCAACGACTGGACCAGGCGCTTCAGGAAGATCGCACGACGTGTTCCTGATCAGCGCCTCCTCGACGGCGAGGTCGTCGTGCCTGCTGCGGACGGGACCACCGACCTGTCGGTGCTGCAAAACGAGCTCAAGGGGGAAGTCAGACAAGATCGCGATGGTCGCGTTCGACCTGCTATACCTCAACGGCCACGACCTCCGCAAACTGCCGCTGGTCGAGCGCAAAACCTTCTGAAGAAGATGATCGCCAAGACCGCAATTCAGTTCAGCTAAAGCTTCGAAGTCGAGGGTCCCGAGATGTTCCAGCATGCCTGCGGCGTCGGTCTTGAGGGCGTTGTCTCCAAGGTCAGGGACAGTCGCAGTTCAGGCCGCGACAGAGATTGGGTCAAGAAGACCTGTGCGCAGCGGGAGACGCTGTCCATCGCCGGCTTCGCCACGAAGGAAAACAAGTTCGGCGGGCTTTACCTGGGCCGGCTTCAAGGGCACGGATCTTGTCTACGCCCAAGGTCGACCAAGGTTTCGATGGCGTCTCGGCGAAGGATCTCCAGGCAACTCTGAAACCGCTGGTCCGAAAGACGCAACCCTATGCCAAGCGGCGGATCGCTCACCGGGGAATCTGGGTCGAGCCGTCTTTGCTCGCGGAAATCGAATTCCGGGCGAAGTCCGCCGAGGGTAAAGGGCGGCATCCGTTTTTCAAGGCATCCGCGAGGATCTCTGATGGCCAAGGATTCGTTTGACCGGTGGTGGGAGTGGGTTGAAAAACCCTGCAGACAGCCCGCTGACGATTTCAGCCTATTTGCATGATGCCGTGATGCAGTTCCGCCGGAGCAGCGGCTTAACCGGACCAATGCGACTCACCGACCGCCGTGTGGCGACTGTCTTGGAGGCGAAGCTCCGTAAGATGATCGGCACCAAGCCGAATTACTGCAGGCCCGAGATCGTTTTTGATCGGGACAACGTTGTCGCATTGGAGGCGGAAGAGATGCGTGCGGCAGGCCACGCGAGGTACACCGCTTTTGGAGCGTGAATGACAAGGGGAGAAGGCTGCGGCGTACTCTCCTTGCCTTCCTGACGATGTTTGATAGCATTAGACAGTGCAAGCGAAGTACACCGCCACTGGCAGCGCGCATTCTATTCCCTCATTCCATTTGCAACGGCCACGATGAATTCAGAGTGGATGCGCAAAGCTCGTTTCGCGGTGACCGCTGCTTCGTTGAGCTGCGCGGTGATATTGCTCGCGATGGCAGCTCCCCATTCCGTCTCGAGTGGAGCGCGCTCGGCAACAATCGGCAGTGCAGCAAATCCGGGTTCGTCTTAACGACGTGCCGTCAGGTCCTGCCCGTTTGCTCTCTCCTTTGGCATAGGCCCTGCAATCTAAGCTGTGCTGGGGATTTCAGTGTCTCAGTTCAGGAAGAAAACGCTGCCGGGCATGTATTTGTGAGACCGGCAGCGTAATTTTTGGGACAGTCAGGACAGCATGCCGATGCCGATCGTCGCCAGCTTGCGGCTGAGCAGGATCGCGTACGCGCCAGCCTGAGCCGGTACGGTGCAACCAAGAAACCGATCAGGCGCATTCGCTGCCACCGATCAGAATGACCGTCGCCGGCCGTTTGGTCTCGTCCGGTTCGGCGAGGAAGTTCGTCACGAGCTCGCCAGCGAGCTTGTGCACGATCAGCGCATCCTCGTCATTCTCGGGGCGTGCTGCGCGGCGACGTTGATGGCCTGCCTCCAATGCGAGGGCTGGGTCTTCATGCCATTGCCCCCTGCTGCCAGTCCTGGGTGCCCACCTGCTCCAGGATGCCGTCCCAGTCGCCTCTGCCGCTGTCGTTGTCCTCCTCTAGATCGTCGGCGCCGCCGGCAGCCCAGCGTGCTTCCGGTTGATCGCGCGCTAAGGATATACGGCGCGCCTCGCCGACCGTGGCGAGACGAAGGGATCCCAGCCCACAGCTTTCCAGATATCTGATGCAACTGTACATCGCAGGGCGAGAGAGACCAGCACCGATTGACAGTTCATGGGATGTCGTACCTTCGCGACCTGATCGGAGGATCGATTCCAGCAATTGAACAGGGAACGAGCTGGCCGGGACTAGCGTTTCTGCGCTTCACGCTGCGAGCCGATGATATTCCACTCTCTCCAATGGGTCGGATGAACCAGCACGGGGCGATTTGAACGGCATTTACCATCCGCCGAGAACTTGGCAACAGGGGAAGATGAGCGCGTGGAGGCCGTCCGAGTCTACCACGGCCAATTCCAGAACGCGGTTGAACGGCGCGGTTTCAATATACGGCGCGGTTTCAATATGGTGCCAAATCATGAAAGAGAGGATAGGCAGCCGGTTGCGCTGGATGTTGACGCCGATCAACTGACTGATGCGTGTGCTAATTTCATTTTGCGAGTGTCCTAATTAGGACAGCACCGCCGAACTCTTGTTGATCTAGCCATCCGCGTCCGCGACTCCTAGCGGCTTCTCTCCGTGCGCGCTCGGCGCGATCGTTGGTGCGTGCGCCAGCGTCGTTATACGAAATGGTCCGGCCGCTCCTTCCCGCCCGGTAGCCTTGCGGAATGGCTCGCTGGCGGCCACGTCAGCTGCAACATTCGGGGCCACGGAGGCTGCGATCGGATGGTGGATGTTCGTCTCGATGCCCTGCCGCAGGATCAACCATGGTCCAGGGTGGGCTGGCGCTTGGTCTGTACGGTCTGCGGCGTGGCCGGCGCCGTGCACATCGTTCCCAATTGGCACGACATTGACGGTCGCGCTGTGCCGTTCAGCAATGACTGGAGCACGCCCGCACGAAGCGGTTCCTAAGCCGAAGCTACTCCTTCAGGAGTACAAAACCATTGGGCGCGTCGAGAGTCTTATCTTCGTCAGGATTTTGCACCACCGTCCTGGGGCTAGAGTCAGCGCCGTCCGCGTGTATTTTAAGCGGGCGGCGTTGTTGTTTTCGCGGAGGTTTGGGATGAATATAACCCATGTGAATTTGCTTCCACGTTGGGCGCAAGGTTGGCCATGAGCCCAGTCGGAATGTTCGAGAATCTAACTGGAGCAGCGGGCAGCGACTGGCCGAATCTCAGCCAATACCGAGACAGCAATCTTGCGATAACGGCGCCGCTGCGCGGGTGTTCATCGGGGATTCTCTGACCCAAGCATGGCCTCACGTCGATCCCGAGCTGTTCTCGAACGGGATCGTCGGGCGTGGCATCGCTGGGCAGACCACACCTCAGATACTGCTGCGTTTCATGGCAGACGTCATCGCACTCAGGCCCAAGGTGGTTCACATTCTGTGTGGCTGCAATGACATCGCTGGCAATACCGGCCCGACGACATTCCGCGACTATCAGAACAACGTGCTGGCGATGCTGACACTTGCTGATGCGCATGGCCTGCGTGTGATTCTCGGCAACTATGCCGACTACGACCAGTTCGCATGGGTGCCAGAAGTCGGTCCCAAACCTTGGATCCGGCGCATGAATGCCTGGATCGAGGATACCGCAAGAATGCGGGGGTACGTCTTCGCCGACTATCGAGCTACATTCGGAACAATCGATGACGCCAGAAAGGCGGCGATCATGCCTGATGGTGTCCATCCCAATGTCGCGGGTTATGCTTTGATGCGGCCTGTCGCGCTCGGAGCGCTGGAGCAAGCCTTCGAACAGGCAGGCGCATAGCGGCGACAACGCCCATCACTCCGAAGACCGCCTAGGACGGCACCGGATATGCAACAAGTGCCGCCGGACGCGCTTCGTTCCTGTAAGAAATTGATCGCCCCACAAACGTCCCTGATTTCTATAAAAAGTGCCAAGGCGCGCGGCGTCCTAATCTGCCGTAGCGAATGTCCTAATTTGGAAGCACTCGTTTACGGCGATCTTCTTTTTCGCCGAGCGTTGCAGCGTTAGCGCTGGAACAGGTGGTGCGAGAGGAAATTTGACGCTATCCTGAAGTTGCCAAACGTTCGGCTGTAGGGCTGTTTGGTACGGGATACCTCCCGGCCTCGGCGTGCACGGCTCTGAGGCGGTATTTTAATCGATCACGGTCCTGTTTCAGAAGACTTATTCTCCGGCGTGGAGGTTGTGTCATGTGCAGTGACAGTCTCCTTGGAAGCATTTGCATCGTATTATTGGGGCTGAGCCCACTAATCATCATCGGCGTTACAATGTACGGGCAGTAAAACGGATTGGGAAAAGCGTCTTTTGATTCATACGTGGGGGCTGCTGCCGCCAGCTAGCCTGCGACATGCGCCGTGTCATTGCGACCGTCGATGCCGCCGCATGATGGTGTTTAGTTCCACGCCTTGACCAATCCGTGGTTTGACCAAGCGGTCGTCACCCGATTGCTAGCGGCTTCTCGGCGCGATCATGGGGGCATGCGCCGGCGCCGAAAGCCCGCTCACTTGCTCCTCGGTGGCCCGGTCCCGGCGACGGCCGATTACCTAACAAATCACCTTGCGAAGGTTGCTTCATCACGCTGGTCATTGCGGGTGGGCAATTGGAGCGACTCCGGATGATACCTCACCTCGCGCCATCTTCCCGCCCTCGCGCGCCCAGACCCGGCGGGCACATTATCTGCCGCTTAGGTTCGCTGGGGCGTTTGGGGGGCAGTTGTGCGATATGGTTTGTGCGCCATGGTGGTTTGGACGACATCGTCGTCATCAGCATCGAAGATCAAGTAACCAATGACCATGCATCCGGCGCACACGCCGAAAAATGATCAAAGCCGCCTTTAGCCACCGTCCCATACCGGCCGCCACAATCAAACTGACCCGCTGCCGAAAACGGCCCCAGCGTGAGTTGCGCTGAGGCCGTCATTCCGTCTGCTGGGGCGCGGGCGCCAGTAAATATGCCGCCTCGGTTCAGCAGTGCGCCGGTACATCCGCGGCAGCCTAAACTGTACCCGACGTCGCCGCATGCTTGCGGAGGTCTCCCGAGGTACTCCACACAGGGCGCCTCAGCAGGAAGAACAGAACGCCGCCAGCGCCAAACCACTACGGGCCCGGCGGCGTACCTTTCCCGCTTGGGTGAATCGGCCGAGTAACGAAAGCGACCCTGGCGCCGGGAGCGCCAAGGTCGCCACTAAAACTCCCAGTCGAGGATGGGCACCTGAAAGGGTGCGTGTATCTACTCCAGCCGTTGCCACTAGTTCCGGGGCTTCTGGGCCACGAAACCTTTTTCCCGAAGCGCGAAGCAGTCTTGAAACACACGCGGCCTAACCTTCGATCGCCCAGAAGGAGCAACGGCCATGACGAACTCAGTGTCGATCCGCAAAGTGCGCATGCTGGTGGTCGTAAATCTGCTCGCCTCCGTCGCAGTTCTGTTAGCGATGGCCGCGCCCCATCCCGTATCGAGTGCTACCCTCGGCAGCGAATGGCAATGTAGCAAGGCGGCCTTTGTTCTAACTACGTGCCGTCAAGCTCTCTGAGCGGTCTGCCAAACGACAGCGACCCCGGCGCAGGGAGCGCCAGGGTCGCCACTAAACTCCCGGTCGGGGGGGCACCAGATCGCGGGAGCAGTGGATTACTCCCGACATTGCCACTTGTTCCCGACAATCGGCGTCAGCTAACCCGCAGGGTCTCAGCGGGACGTTTTGCCGCGGCTCTTGGTAACTAACCTTTGCACCCTCATTGAGGCTGCTCAGACCGGCCTTTTCGACGGCCGCGATGCGCCCGGCAGGTTTTTCAAAAAAATAGCAACTTGGACATGGGCACTAACGTTAAGCGTCGCACTGGGAATTTTCAGGACCCGGATTTGGGAATGAACGCCGCCGGGCACGTATTTCTGAGACCGGCGGCGTCTTTTCTCGGGACGATTTGTTCAGGCGCAGTCGTTGCCACCGATCAGAGCGTTCACGGGAGCCGACTTCTTCTCCTCCTCGTCGACGGCGAGGAAGGCAGTCACCAAGCCGCAGCACTATCAACGCATCCTCTGTGCCCTCGGGAATAGCGTGGCGGCGATGCCAGGCCTGCGCTTTCATGCCATCGCTCCCTGCCGCCAATCCTGTGTGCCGGCCAGCTCGTGGAGCCCGTCATGGTCGCCTATGCCGGATTCGGCAGGGTCGGCCTCGAGATCACGGCGCCCGCCTGCGGCCCCTCGCGCTTGGCTATGAGTGTGGTCCAGGCTGCCAAGGCAAGGTTTTTGGTCGGCAGGATCTTGCTCGGCGTCGATTTACGATCGCAAAGACCTTGTCACGAACATCTATATCGCGCTGATGGAGCGCCGCATTCGCAGAGAGGACGTTCCGAAGCGCATCAGCGAGTTTACTAAGGAGCACACGAAGCTGTTCCTCAACCGGCAGGACGGCAAGAAACGCACGCCACTCTCACTCAGCGACTTTATCTTCGATAGCCGGCGACAAACTCGAGAACAGCCCATGCCAGACACCACCCCGCGACTGCGCGGCACAGAGGCGATTGTCCATGAACTCGACCGACAGGGCGTCGCCGAGGTATCGCGAGCGAATTCCTTTACTTCCGCCCAGCCTAGCGTTCGTCTCTTTTTAGGACGGGTAAGCGGCGTCACGACGTGCAAGCCTTGCCCAAACGGCACGAGGCCGAGTTCGAGAAGGCGATCGCGGATTTCCTTTGCGGCGTCGATGACCGCTTCGAATGCGACGTCCGCCTCCGCCCCATGGCGCGTTCGCTCTTTGCCAAAGGTCCTCGTCTATTGCGCGCGGATAATAACCTTGGATCGCCCGTCGGATATCCGCTCGCCCCGCCGCCGAGTAGAATCCTCCTTTGGCCTGCTCCGGGGGAGGAAAATCTGACGTAGCTGTACGCTGAAGGCTTCATAAGTATATGGGTGACATCAATACTTTGCTTACCAGTAAAATGTAGCGCAATATTCTCATGATGTGACACAAATACTAAAGCATATCGTCTCGTGGGATTTCGAGATCCCGCATCAAATCAACACTTTTACGGTTTCGCCAAAAGTATTTGAGTCTGCCCATAGAGCGGAGCAGATAGACCGCGGGCAGCGCGCAGATCCGCAAGGACTATGATTTGTTAATCCAGGACTTGGTAAGAAGCTGCTCAGCGTGGCCCTGCTCTGGCGGCGATCGGCGATCGGTACGAAGTCAATTCGGCGGGGCATTGCCCGCCTCGGCCGGAGTTTTCGTGGAAATCGTGCTGTCCGCCTGGATGCCGCCCGTGATGATGATCTTCGGGTCCATCGCGGTCGTCGAGATTCTGGCCGGCCGCGATGCGGGGTGGCAGACGCAGAGGCGCGATGACGGCACCTTGGAGCGCCGCCAACGCTATCGAAAATATGGCATTCCAACCTTGTGCGGCATTGCGATGGCGGCAAGCGCGTACGCGGTTTCGCTGCCACTTCTGCTCTGGATGTCGCCGGTCATCGCGGGGCTACTGTTCGCGGTTCCCATAGGCGCGCTGACTGCCAGGCCCACGTCAGGCAAGTTGTTCACCATCCCCGAAGAACGAGCGCCCCCTCCGGTCCTGCGTCGGGCGAACGAATTGAGCGCGTCGTGGACGTAGGGATCAAACCCGCGTTGATGGAGCTGCGCGAAGACGCCAAACTCCCAGCCTTTCACATCGCACAGCTGCCGCCTCCTCGCGCCGCTCGACCTGACACGATCGATGCAAACCTGGCGGTCGGCCGTGCCAAGGTCGAAGCGAGCGACACGTTCGAACAGGGCGTTGCGCGTCTCACGTCCCGGGAGTCTTTTTCGATCCTGAACGACAGCGCCATGCTGTCGGCGTTTTTGCAAAAGCGATGAACACGCGCCGGGCGCACGGAGACCCGGCCTCGAAGCAAGATAGAAGTAGTCCGCTCCTTTTGCACTGAATTCCACCGGATCGATCGGACCCTCGACCCGTCATGGAATGAAAATCAATACTACTTCGTGGTACAACGGGCAGCTTGGCAACAGCGGCCGACTGACCCGATAGAGACTCGCATTCCCGGGTGCGCCTACCGGCAAGAGGCAAGGGTTGGACCCGGAGATCTTGCTTGATCGGAGGGGCCGCTTTGCAACGCCGCTCGCCTTTCGGCGACGGCATGATCGAACAGTTCAAGGACCAGGCCGAATGCGGCCAGGTCATCTTGTTCGATCGCTCCATCATCGTAGCACTTCAGGGTTTCGCCGATGATCGCGTCGACTTCGCGTTGCGATGTCAGCAGGTCCTGTTCGGACCCGGCATTCCGAAGCTCCGAGACCACGGCGAGAATGCGGTTGCGGTGGCTGATGTTGTCGTCCCGTTCGTCCCGGTTCAGATAGCGACGCAGCCAGGCGGCAGCCGAACCGATCCCGGAAAGAAGAAGCAACGCGAACCAGAAGTAATCGCTGTACTTGTCCAGAAAGGTCCGCTCGGTCCCGTTGATGACCGCTGCGGCGCCCCGGTGCACGGAGGGCTCCGCCTCCTTCTCCGTCTCGGGCTTCGTGATGTGCGCGGCGCCGGAGACACGATGCGTGATCGTGTCGCGGACAGCGAAAAGCTGTCGGTAGAAGGCCGCCGCCTTGGCTTCGGACAGTTCTTTTCTGGCCAGGATGAGATGGTTGACGCTGATGGTGTCGACCTTGTCCTCAGGCCAGGCCGGTTTCGCGTTGAAGACACTGCCGGGAATTTCCTCGGCTTCGTAGCGGGCGTGCTTCAGGGCGATGGCCTCGGACGTTTCGACCGGAAGAAACTTCGGAGCTCCGCGCGATCGCGAAGTCGCGGCGATCGCGGCGGCAGTGATCTTGCTATCGAGCGGGCCGACGGCGAGATAGGCGTCGAGAGTGGCGTCTTGCCCAAGCTTTTCGATCTCTTCGGTCCCGAATTGGACCGTCGTAACCTTGTCCGGCTCCACGCCGGAGGCGACGAGAATGGTCCGTAGAAGTGCGAGGTTGGCTCCGGTCCTTCCGATGATGGCGACCTTGCGACCCGCCAGATCGGTGATCCCTCCGATCTTCCCGGTGGCCGTTTTCTTTGAGTCCTTGCGAGGTCCCCCGGAAGGCGACCACAGGACGACGTAGTTCTTCCGCAGGACCGCCAGTGTCTGCGCATCGGCAGGCATGCCAAGGTCGCCGCGACCGATTGCCAGGTCGGTTTTGCCGGCGCCCAGCAGAGCCAGGGATTCGGCCGCTCCTTCAGTCGTGATCGGGGAGAGCCTGACGGTCCTGCTTTCCTCCCCGAAAGCCTCGGCCATCGCTTGGACCACCTGATGATCGTCGCTGCCTGCGGGTCCGACGGCGATCCGGAGGGTCTCGGGCTGCAAGACGTAGAAGAGGGCGGCCGCAGCGGCGCCAAAAACAACAAAGCCCAATGCCAGCACGATCAGTAGCCTTTGTTGGCGTCGATCGTGAGCACTCCTGACTGTATCGGACGGTGACATCAGCAGAACCTACGTGAACAAACGCCCGCTTGGGAGCTACAAGTGCGCCGCCGGTAGTTTGGGCGAACCAGTGTATGACCGGAATGTTCCGTCGCGCCCGCGAGAAAAAGTTCACGGCAGGCCTGGCTTCAACTGAGAAAGATTACTTCTTCGGGCGCCGATGGCGGAACCTTGCTATCATTCTCGATGCTCCCGCAAATGGCGGCGATAAGAAAACATGAACGAGCTTCTACCGTCGACCGCGATGCGCTCATCTCGACGGGCGCGATGGCCACGTCCACGGTGGTCACCACCACAGGCACCGGCCATGCCGCCACCGTACAGATGGAGCCCGAATACCGCACCAAAATCCGCACCTACGTCACCGAACACAAGATCCGTCCGATACAGAGCCCCGAGAAGATCGTTGTCGGTTCACGGGTGCCGCGCGATGTTGAGCTCGAGGCAGTCCCCGCGGAATGGGCCCCTCACTCACCAAGTACCGCTAACTACATCTATTCGGGCGAACGCGTGATGCTGGTCGACCCGCCGACGCGCACCGTGGTCCAGGAAGTGGATTAAGCGAAGCGGCGCGCGCCGCCTGAAAGCGACCCGCCCCGCTCAACGTCCGGCACGGGACGCAAAAGCGAGCCTTAATTCCGAGACGGCGGTCCATGCCGATCATCCGATATTTCGTACCGTAGGCCGGCTTCTGCTGACGCTGCTCTTTGCCGCGAACCGGTACCTGCCGGCCCCGACCGAGCGCGAGGGCGCGACCGATACCGACAGGACGAGCATCCGACCAGCTCGGCGAGAAGTCTTCCGAGTAGATCGTTTCGACACGCGTCCGCGCGCCGACGTCCCGAAGGTCGTGCAGGCCGAGCAGATGCCCGACGAACCGCAGCAGCCGCTTCGGGAGGCGATGGTCGCCCTCCCTGCAGCGCCTCCTTCCGAGATCAAGAAAGAAATGCCGGGCGGAGCAGCGCCCGCATGTCAAGCGACTGACGAGGATGTCAAGAGCTCCCGAACGTCGGCTGGCTTTCGGACGGCACAACCTGTTCTTCGGCGACTGGTGAGCGGAAGGCCGGTCCCAATGAAAAGGGCCGCGCCTTCGGGTGCGCGGCCTCGGTTGCGTTCGGATGGACTGGTCTCACCAGTGGTAGTGGCGATGCCAGCGGTGCCGTACGACCGGATAGGATTCGCGGTAATAGGCGTAGGCGGGGCGCACGACGCGGCGATAACGGTTGCCGTAAGATACAGGCGCCGTGTAGTAAGTCGTGGTGTAGCCGCCGCCCCAGCGATAGGGTTCGTCGTAGCCATAGTCGTAGGCATAGGGACCGCCATAATAGCCGGCTCCATAGTAGCCGGGGCCGCCGTAGTAGCCATAGCCGGGTCCCCAGCCGTACGCCGAGGAGGCAAGCCCCCCGATTACAGCACCCGCAACCAGTCCGCCGGCGATACCCGGTCCCCAGCCACCTCGCCAGTGAGCTTCGGCAGGAGACGTCGTGGCCACCGAGGCCAGACCAAGGGCGCCGACCATCAGCGCCGACATTGCAATCTTCTTCATCCGGGACTCCTTTCACATCGCGCATGTCCCAGATAACGGGAAAAATAGGCAATGGTTGCTGCTGCCCCCGGCGGCGAAGGGCAATGGGAGCTCGGCGCCGGGCAGCGTCGCTCGAAGCTTCGCTTGGAACACAAGCGCTCATCGCGCAGAGGAGTTAGGTCCGGATGCTGCGGCGCGAGAAGAGCTGCGCAAAGAGGCATCTGAAGTGGCGGCGTTAACTATGTTGAATTCGCCAACTGAATTTCTTGCGTTAGGCTCCGCCTCTCTCGCCTTTGGGGGTCTATGTTCGATTTGGCCACGACTGCGCTTCTGCGCACCATACTCGACGAGGTCTGCGAAGACATCTCGCATTTCGAAACCGGCGCTCGCCCTCACGTCGCTTCTAGGATTGAGAGCGGCGACGGAGGTCGATTGCGCAAGTACGGCTTCGCGGGTGCCCAACTCGGCTACCTCTTGGACGGCGCGGCCCTCTTCCACTAGGAGGGCGCTCGACGTTTGCCACGCTCTGCTGGAAGTCCTTGCCTTCCAATTGCCGGCCACGGGTTCGCCCGCACTCGCCCTCCTGCTGGAAAACGCCCGCAAGCCAACCGTGCGTGGGCCGAGCAGTCGCCCTTTGGACTCATCGCTGAAGCGACGCGGCTATCACTGGAGCGACGGTAGCGATGACGAAAGCTCCAAGATCCTGGGTCGCGAGATGTTCTCGCATGCCTGTAAGCTCGGGCTGGAAAGCGTCATATCGACGGTGCGCGACAGCGTCTACGCGAGCGGCCGTGGCAACAACTGGGTGAAGAAGGCTTGCGCGCAGCGCGAGACCCTGACCATCGCGGGCTTCGCGCTCGACGAAAGCAAATGGGACGGCAATTATCTCGGCCAGCGTAAGGGCGCCGATCTCGTCTACGCCGGCTAGGTCGACCACGGGTTTGACGAGACTACCGCCGCCGACCAGCAGAAGCGCCTGAAGCCGCTGATCCGGAAGACGCGGGGCCGCGGGTCCCGGCTTCGAGCCGCGCCAGCAGTTGCTCTTTCTGTCTAGCAATCTGGCAAGAGCGGACCTCCGATCACCGCAACGTAAATATCCGTATGGAAAGGGCCGCTCGGGGAGCGGCCCTTTCATTGGTCACCAACGGCCGGTGCCGAAGCTGAAGCCGATGCTCGGGCCGCCGCCGTAGTAGCCGTAGCCGCGATCGTAGTATTCTGGTCCGCCGTAGTAGCCGTAGCTCCGGCGCACGACGTAGCCGTCGTCGTCGCCGTAATAGCGCTGGACATAGCGGGGACCGCGGGTCCGGAAGCAGCGGCCGTACTCGTTGCAAACGAGCCGGACCTGGTCGATGCCCGATAACTCGGGTGAACCGACCGCGGTCGGATTGAGCGGAGCGGCGGAGGCTGCCGACGCCAACAAGGCCGTCGCGAAAGCTCCAAGTGCAATTGTCTTCATTATCGGTCTCCTTCCTTGGCACAAATCAGTCGATCTCTTCGATGACACGACGTTCCTGCGGTTCGACGATGTAGGTGCGGCTATCCCGGTGAATGTATCGGTATTCCCGCAAACTTGGCGCCTCGCGATAGACCTCGTCCGGGAAAGCATCAATCTCCACGCCGTCCGGCACTCGCTCGCCTCGGCGGATCTCGGTTCGCACCGTACTGCCGGTCGTTTGCCGTTCGCGCTCGACGGGACGCGCCTTGGCGTGCTTGCGGATCACCTCGCGGTCACGATCGCTGAAGGTGACATTGCGCTGCTCGGAGCGCGCCGGCGCTGCCGCCGTCGAGCGGCCCGAGTACGGCATCACGGCGACGATCTTGTAGCTGGAGGGCTCCACGATGACGATCTCGTCTTTCACCAGAACGAAGTCGTGGCCTCGGTATTGGGGCACGCTCTCGACCACCTCCGCCGGCAGCGGCTGCAGGCGGACGTCGCGCGGCACGACCGTGCCAACCGACAGCGAGAAGTTCACGTTGTTGAGGGGCTGCACGTTCAGGTGCGAAATCGACCTGCTGATCCGCGTCCGCTGCTGATCGTTGATGTTCACCGACGCGTTCACATTGGTGTTCGACGAGCGATCGGCCGTGTTCTGCTGGTTGTTCGGCTGCTGGGCCGTGTTGGTCGAGTTGCTGCCGGTCGGAGACTGCGCCTGATTGCTGGTCGAGGCCGGCGGATTCGCGCTCTGGGTCTGGCCGGTCGAGGGCGAATTGGTCTGCGCTTGGTTTGAGGGCGTAGTGGTCTGGTTGGAAGGCTGGCTGGTCTGGGCTTGATTGGTCGAGTTGCCGGGGGTCGGCGCCTGCGTGGCGTTGGACCCGGTCCCGGAATTGGACGACTGTGTCGCAGCGTTCTGACCGGTCGAGGAAGGCTGCTGCGTCTGGGCCGAGTTCGTCGAAGGATTGCTGGTCTGCCCGGACGAATTGGACGACGGTGTAGTGAACGAGGAGGACGGCGTCGTTGAAGTGGAAGCCTGCGGTCGTTGCGCGGTCGGCGAATTCGAGCTCGAAGTGTTGGGAGACGACTGGGCAAATGCCGAAGTCGCAATCGCGACTGCAGCCGTCGTAGCCAAAAAGAAGTGCTTGTTCATCTGGAATCTCCTTCATGCGGTCGCCCGTTAACACGCGATGGTGGGCGGAGTTCCTGATCGGGAAAACTCCGCAATCAGAATTGCACGTGCGCCGACGATTGATTCCGGCGAGAGAAAGATTGCTGCGACACCGCAGCAGCACGCTACGGCAGGGCCGTCGGGAACAGGTGGAACTTGTAACTGAACCCGTCGTTGGCAGTGACTACTTACGAACCATTGGAGGAAGCACATCATGAAGAAGCTGATCCTGTGCGGCGCCCTCGCCGCTTTCGCCCTCGGCACGCAGGCCGCCAGCGCCGCCGAATTCTACATCGTCCGCGACGCGACAACCAAGAAGTGCACCGTTGTCGACACCAAGCCGACGACGACCACCACCACCGTCGTAGGCGACGGGGTTTACAAGACCAAGACTGAAGCCGAGTCCGCCGTGAAGACCACCAAGGTCTGCACCGAACAGTAAGGCCACAGGCCCTGTGGGCCGGTCGGAAACGTTCGAAAAGAAGTTTGGAGGAATGCCCGTATTGATTGTGTGGGCCGTTCCCGCCGCTCTCGGCGGCGTCGGCTATTTCTTGGTTCACTTGCACTAAGCGAGTCCCGCGAACGGCTCGTCCAGCAACCGGACGGGCCGTTCTCGTTTCTCTTCTTGCGAGCGCTCCGCCACGCAAAAAAGCCTCCCCGAGGCCCCTTCTCTCCGCGAGCGTTCGCTTCGGTCCGTTCCGAAAGGCTCCATCGCAGGGAGATCGAGGATTCGGAATCGTCAACGACGTTCGGTGGTCACCAGGCGAAACGGCAGCGACCGCCTCCCCTTCGGAGCGGAGGCAAGCCCGCGTGAGAAGCCGCGAGGGCGAGGGAGCGGCAACGTCGCGATGGCGACCGCCAAAGCTAAGGCCGCACTCGAAAGGCCGAACGGGAGCATGACGGCATCGCAACCGCCATCGAGGCCGACCGGGCCGCATTAGAAAAGCGCTCGCAAGCCGACAACGCCCGTTGGGAGAAGCAGAGGCAAAAGCTCGACCTCGCCGTGCGCCGGGCCAGCAGATAGCTCACGGCGAAGGGGAGCGCCCTTAAGGTGCCCTGCCCGCGCGGCCGGAGCGTCCCGGCAGAGCAACCCAGATCAAAAAATTTTGCCCCCTCTTGAAACCAAAAAAGGTTTTTGTAATTTCTAAGTCGCCACCCCAGGGTGGCTCCCGGGCGCCTTGATGGGCCCGGGAATGCAAGACGGGCACCGGTCGTGTCCGGTGCCGCTATTAACCATTTTGCTCCTAGGAGGATCTGGCTATGCGCACTTATGACTTCGCACCCCTCTTCCGGTCGACCATCGGTTTCGATCGTCTATTCGACCTCGCCGAGACCGCTCAGCGCTGCGCCGAGGAAGGCTATCCGCCCTACAACATTGAACGGCTGGCCGAAGATCGTTACCAGATCACGCTGGCGGTCGCGGGTTTCTCGCCGAATGAAATCGCAATCACTGCAGAGCAGAACGTCGTCACCATCGAAGGCGGTAAGACCGAGAAAGCCGAGCGCGAGTTCCTTTACAGGGGTATCTCGACCCGGCACTTCAAACGGCAGTTCAACCTGGCCGACTACGTCCAGGTCAAGAAAGCATCCTTCGACAACGGTCTGCTAACGATTGAACTGGTCCGAGAAATTCCGGAAGCCATGAAGCCGCGGCGGATCGCCATTAACGGCGCGGCGCAGGCCAACGTGCACCAGCTAGAGTCCAAGGCGGCCTGAGCGAACCCATATAGCGGCGGCCCGGACTTCGGGCTGCCGCCCCACTCGTCTTCGAACGGAGGAAACTATGCGGCAGACGACCGCCACAGACGACAACGTCTTCGACCTTCAAGCGCTCCTTCACCCGGCACCATCTTCGAGCACCCCAAGGACGTGGTGATGCATCCGTGCCTGACGATGGCCGAGAAGCCGGCAATCCTCGCCTCTTGGGCTTCCGATGCTTCGGCGATCGCCTCTTGTCCTGCGCTACGCGTTCCGGAAGGACTGAAGATGCCCGTCAGCATCGACGCCATCCTCGAAGCTTTGTGCGAGCTTGATGGTGGCCCACAGAACCCGCCCGGTGGAAAGCCGCAGCGTCGGTTTTCCACGGCGCGCGCGCAGGCCGCCTGAAGTAAGGGTCGCAATTCGTCTACCCGGCAGGTGAACGCTGGCGACTGAGCGGCAATCAGAAACGATTCCTTCCGTCCGGCAGGAGGTGTGCGATCTCCGTGGCAAGTTGGGCTTGCGTGTAAGGTTTCGCGAGACGCGCGACGTCTACCAGTTCACTTCCTTCCAGCTCAGCGAACCCCGTCGCAAGCAAGATCGGAAGTCGAGGATATTGGCGGCGCACTTCCCGGGCCAGTTCAATTCCTGTCATCCCTGGCATCGCGTGGTCAGTTATCAAAAGATCGGCAGCCAATCCACTTTCAAGAAGCCTCAACGCCTCTATGGCGGAGTGCGCTTCAATTACCTGATGTCCCAGGTCTTCCAGTAGGTCGACAGTACTGCCGGCGATCAGCAGATCGTCATCGACAAAGAGAATCCTCGCTCGGCCCGAGGCTTTAGTCTCGAGATTCGGCGCGCGTCCGGAAGGCAACGTCGTTTCAGTGGCAACGGGAAGCCAAAGTCTGGCGGTTGTTCCGCTTGAGGGGGCGCTTTCGAGCCGCAGGGCACCACCGGATTGTTGCGCTAGGCCGAACACCATTGACAAACCCAAACCCGTGCCCTTGCCCACTCCCTTCGTTGAAAAGAACGGTTCTACGGCTCTGGCCAGCGTCTCTGTGCCCATTCCTTCTCCAGTATCTTGCACCGAAAGCACCACGTATCGGCCCGGCTGGACACCAAGCTGATCGTAGACCTCGACAATTTGCTCAGACAGCTCGATCGTGAGGACGCCGCCCGTAATCATCGCGTCCCGTGCATTCACGGCGAGATTGAGCAGAGCCATTTCGAGCTGGTTCGGGTCGACGTCGACGACCGGCATTTTGTCTTCGGCTCGGAGCTCGATCCGAACCATCGGGCCCACCGAGCGATCTATGAGGCCTATCATGTTCTCGACAAGGCTTCGGACATCTGTGGCTTGCGCCTTCAGTTCCTGCTTCCGCGCAAAGGCAAGTAGCCTCTGTGTCAGAGTGGCGCCGCGGCGGGCACCCTCCATGGCCCCATCGAGGAGCCTGTGAAGTCGCGCATCTTCGCCTAGTTTTTTGGAAAGCAGGTCGAGGTTACCGATGACAGCCATAAGCAGGTTATTAAAATCGTGCGCTACACCGCCGACTAGTTGGCGACTTTCGAGAGCGGAGGACCGCACCGGCAGGTGTCGAAAGAGAAGCCCACAAGGTATTCAGGCAGGCGGAAGCGAAAGAAGCTTTGAACGATTACGCAAAAGCGCAAAGTCACTCCGCGAGAATCGTGAAAAGCTAAAGGCCGAGCGCTTGGCTCGAGAGGCCAAGAGCCGCGAGCCAACCGGAAAGGCGCATTAGGAACCCAGCAGCGCGCGACTCGTAACCCGATGTACAAAGACGCGATCATGGACGAGCTGAGACAGATTGAGCTCGATATGGTCGAAGGCGAAAGGCGGCTCGCAGAGCTTGAGGCCCGTTTAGTTGAATTGAAGCGGTTGAACGAAGACACCACCAAGGTTCGAGGCCAGCTCGATGTGATGCGTAAAACTCAGCTCGACCGGGAGCAGAACCGCCAACGCCTGCTTTCGCTTCTCCATCCCTAACGGAAGGCAATCGCCGATGAGTCCTAGAGAACGCAATGACATGCCTTGGATAATCGGAGCTGCCGCTTTGGCTTTCGTCCTAGCGATCGTGGCGGGAGGATTGACCTACTTCCATTAACCCGCCGGTCCCCATTCTTGGCGGCGCGTCTACCGAACGAATGATCGAGCCTCGCTTGCGACAGACCGTGCAGGTGAACCGCGGCTCTAGATCGGACAAACGCATCTCGTCCGGCCATCGCGACGCGTCCATCTGGACATTATGGGAGCACTGATAGTCCTTGCAGAAACAACGATACGCGTCGCGCCGGTTTCACGCACCGAACGTGATCTTGGTGGGATAGTCCTTCATGTGCGCGATTACAGCGCTCCCTGGACGGGGCCGCAACCCACGAAAGCTAGGGTAGCGCCGCTGCCTAGGCCTAAGACGTCGGTCAAGAGGGCGTCTCGGCCCCGTGAATAAAGAGCCGCCCAGTCTCAGATCATGGCGCCATACCAAATCACGAGCGCGAAGATCACCAGCAACGCAATGGTGATGATGATCTGTTCACCGATGGGTATCGGTTGTTTGTCCATGACCCGCCCTGAATCGAAACACCCCCCGGGAAGGGCTTGGGGAACGCGGGGCTGGGCGCGCCTTTCCGGTCCGGAAGAGCTGCCACTCACGGTACCGGGAAAAAGTAGCAATCGGTACTGCGCTGGCGGGCTACTCCAGAAGGTGTCCATAGCCAGCGACAAGATCGAGAACGATTTCATTGTGATCCACGAGGGCCACCACGTTGGCCAATCAGGCGGGCGACCGAGCGCAGCCCGGCATTTTGGACCCACACCATCACCGTCCCGCTGCCGGTCCCGCCGGACAGCACAGGCGGGCGCGCCGCATCTGGAAGGAGCCAAGGGCCGCTTCCGGGAAGTGGGAGAGCCACGTCAGGGGATGCTCACCCGAACAGAAGCCACGCCATGCTGGCAAGAAGCGCGATGAACGACACCGCCACCATGCGAATCTCCACACTGTCTATCCCATCAGAATGCAGCCGCATCGAACCCGAAGGTCACGCCTCGTCAACAGTGAGGTGCCTTGCCGCTCGGCCATCTCTCCAATAGAAACGATCATTCATCGAAGGCGGATTGGAGGACCTGGTCGGACGCGAACTAAGGCCGGACGATGAGTTGAAGAAGTGCGTGCTGCTCTGCGCCAAGTGCCACCGTGAGGTCCATGCAGGCTCGCGCGAGAGCCCGACCGTGAGCAGCTTCGACGAGGCGAAGTTCTGGGTCGACCCGTACATCGCGCGCGGCCTGCCGACCCCGAAAGGCTCAGTGCCGAGAGTAAAACCGGAAGACCCCTTAACCACCGGTTCGACCGCATCTTCCCTGTTGAACAGGGACAGCGGGAAATAGCTGAGCGACTGGAGGTCCGCGTTGAGCACCAGCGCGGGGCAGTACTGGAACATGGTCACCTCCTCGCGTTTGATGGTGGGCACGGCCGGACGTTTCACCGACAACCTCTCCGTTATGAGCGGATGGCTCTGGATTGCGCTACACGCGCTCGTGGGCCAACTGGACGGCCAGCGGATTTCTACTCCGCCGCATGTGGGTTCGAGTCCTGCCGAGCGCGCCAGTATCAATCATCGGTCTTCTCGATGAACTGTTTCTTCAACTGGAATTGGCCGCTGTCCTGTCTACCGGTACCAACCGCCATCGACCTCGGCCTCGAAGGTGTAGCTCGCCTCGGATGACACTTCGTTGGCTGGGCAGTCAATGGATCCGTGTCGGCGAGGACTTGGCTGTCGAACTCTACACCGCAGGGGCATCGCATCCGCGGGCACGGAATTTGAGAAGGCAGCTTTTCGCCCCGCGCCCACATGCGAGCATGGTTTGGAATGCTGGCGGCTATCCCAGTTCATCCAGCTACCTGAAGGGAGGCAATTGGTCGGCGTAGTCTTATCGCCGCCCCTGAAGAAGGTGCCGGCACTAACCGGCTCTCCGCCGCGTCGCCCCCTCGCACCCGCTCCGGATTGGCACTGCCAGCGGGACTCGAACCGCTCGAGCTCTTTGGACGCGGAAACTCCCGAACGCTAATTGCCAAGGGAACACTGCCGCACTACTCTTCCAGTCCCGTGTCATCCTGTAGAGCGCGCGACGAGGCAAGCCGTTGGCGCTTGGCAACAATGAAGCTGTTAACAGAGTATATTGAGCACGCCTTGCAATTTGAACGCCTTGCCGCCGAGGAGAGCGATCCTGCGCTCAAGGCCCAGTTCGCTCAGCAAGCGAAGGAGTATCGGAAGTTGGCCGCCGCTCGCGCCGAGCGTTACGGGCTCCCCCCACCGAGCCCTCCGTCTGAGGCTGAGTAAGCGTTGTCGCGTCGTTTCGGAGCGTTACAGAACGGTCTCGATCAGACCCAACGTCTTCGCCTCCTGGGCCTCCAAATACCAGTTTGACGGCGCCTTCTGCATGACCTCGTCGATCGTCACGTTCGATCCCAGGATGAGATTTTCAAAGCCCTCGTTCTGCATAGCGATCGAGCATTCGATTTCGTTGAGCGTCGCCCTTACGACCGCGATGCATGCCGTTAATGGGCCATCGATCACCAAGCTCTTCGAAAGCTTGCGTTCATGGATCATCAGCCGCGTGCCGCGCGCGAGGTATCGGTTCGACCGCGCGAAGAAGCTCATGAACGTAACGCCGGCCGAATAAATCACAGCCTTACCAAGGAATACGAAGCGCCGTTGCGGCTCCGTCTCGCTCGCGAACCGCACGTCCTCCCCCATCATTCGGGCGACCTCCGGATCGCCACCTAAGGTCGACAATTCGATGACGACTAGGTCTTTATCGGCCGCGTTGTCGAACTGCGTTCGAAAAGCGGTGTACATCTTGTAATCGACGACGCCTGAAAGGCTGATGGCCGGCGACTTAAAGGCAGTAGCAGGCAACGTGGCATGTTCCATTGGATCAATCCTACTTTGGAAAACATGGTCTCTGACGGCATGCAGATGCCGTGCCGAGTTTCCGGCCCGAATGGTGTCCCCCTTACGGGCTCTGGTTGCTGCGGAAGATGACCCGCGCGATGATGCGAAGGTAGAGAGGGCTAAGCGCAGCGCAGAATAAGCAGCGCGACTTGGAGCCAGACGAGGCCGCCAATCTCCCGAACGACAAACTAGATCTGCGGCCCCCATGGAGGTGGGATAGCATCACCAACGGCCTCGATCGCAGGTTGAAGGGCGCGCTGGGCGCCGGTTGGCAATTCTGGCTTTTCGTAAAACGCGGCGAAGATTAACACCCACGCGAGTATCAGGGGACCGCTCCAAACGAGTGGACTTTTACGTGATAGCCAAGCCAGGGCGGCGGCGATCGTTCTTGTTGCGGTGCAGCACCATCCGTCGATGCCCATCAGATGAGCACGATCGGCTCAGTCGGTACGAAACTTGCCGAGAGAACGACGGTTCCAAGTACCCGTGAAGTCAGCGGAGGAAGCGTAGGAACTTGAAAGCCGCTGGAACGTCGGTTTATTGCTCGTCGGCGAAGCTTCAAAAACGTCCCATTGCCGGCGAGAACACCTTAAGCGCCTTTCGGATGGGCGGCCTTGGCTTCGCTCGGAGCTGCGCGCTGGAAGCACCAACCATGACCACGACGGATACAAGAATAGCTATCCTCACGGAGTGGGACCGTTGAATTGGGACGCAGCCGGGTCTAACAAGCCCAACGGGGCGTGACGCCTTCAGATTTTTCTTAGAGCTTCGATCATCGAATTCGGCCTTGCTCGATTTCGGCTCTGACGATGACAAATGGCAAGTTGTTCACGGTTGGCTGTTGAGCGCTGGCCGCGTGACAGACTGAAGCGCCTCCGGCTAGGAACGCTTGACGATTGCGATGATTGCTTTCCGAAACAGTCGTTTGTGGAGGATTTATCATGGCATTGGAAGCGAACGAGGCCGGCAACCTGATCGGAAGCGATAAGGTCGAAGGCACGGAGCGGACAGCCAGAAGATCGGCAGCATCGAACGGAATCACCGGGAGCCAGCTTCAGGCGCGCCGAAGTATCGTGAGGAGACAAGCTGGAACTGGAGTGATCCGGTAGTTGGCCGGTCGGTGAACGAATACTACGGCGTCCCATTCTGACAGCATCAACTCCCCAGGGCGCGCTCGTTCCCCGGCCCGCTGAACTGTATTTGCGCATGTCCGGTCAACGCGAACTCTACCATAGCTCTAACGGGGATCGCTGGACGCTCTGCAGCGAGGATGACGGACGCGTATTTGCGCTGCACGAGGCCCATCTACCCTCGGGCGGCGCCTTTAAGAGGATAGAGATTTCGGACTTTCTTTCTCACGGAAAGGGCGGACCCGAGCAGCAAGCTCTCCTTAAATTAATCGCTGCACTCGTTCATGGGAATTGAGCGCCGGCTCGCCGCCCGTGATGGCGGATACACACTCACCCTTGCGAACCCACCGGTCTCTGGAACCTAAGCGATCCGCTCAGCGTTCTTAGCGTTTGAAGGCTAGACAATGTCAATCGAAGAGACAGATGTAGGTGTTAGAGAAACGCTGAGTGAGTTTTCTCAGCGGCTTCCCAGCGAGCGAGCGAGCCCGATATGGATCGATCGTCTCGGTGCAGCAACCCGTGTAGCTCCGCTTGAGATGCTTGCCGCGGCCTTTCTCATCGGAGCACTTCTGGGGCGTCGTCGACGCTAGCAAAACGCCGGCTCAGAAGCGCCGCGCGATGATCAGCATTCACTGTTACCTCTCACCCATAAAAGGTTCGGCGGCCGAAGCCGCCGCCTGTCGATACTACGCCGTTGCCGCCGCGACGCGAAGCATCGCCTCGGCAAGGTCGTAGCCGAGAAGCAGTCCCCGACCCTGCTCTCCGTAGCCATGACCGCCTCGCTGTGCATCTTCGAAAAGGGTCATAGCGCGCGCGAAGATCAGCACGCCGGCCACCGTTCGCGGACGATGCTTCCGAATTTTGGACAACAGCGAGTGGATTTTGGGCGCCCGCTCGCGCGCAGCGTTCTTTGCGGCGGCGAACCCGACGCCTCGATCGCATTCGCGCAGTCGGCCTCGTACCCCTTCACCGCGAGGATGCGGCTGGTCAGGTCCGCTTCCAGCCGTTGCCGAGCCCTCTTCCCTCCCCAATCGTTGGGCTCTTTACGGCCGTGTCGAGGAGCGACCGGAGGCGATCGGACCTGAGCACGTTGAACGGGGGCTGCCTAAAGCCGTCGGCCTGCTCAAAGCAGCCTTGGAAGGCGCGCCGGTCGGCCGCAGATGCGATCACGATCGACGCCGGCGGTTTCGGGCCCATAGTTCGGCAGCGAGCGCCCTGGTTTGCTCCACGCGCGCTAGAGCAAGCCGGTAGGCAGTCTGCTTCGCGTCCAATTCGTCGCCCGGGGGTCAGCAATTCGCAAATCCGCCGCAAGATACCTAGGCGCGCTACGGAGAGGCTGGTAAGAGTTTGCCCTTCCGAGGAAAGGCATGGTGATAGTTCATTTTTCGTGCCGCGGCTGCGGCGCTGTTTATTCTGCGGTTCAAAAGCGGCGCCCCGCTCACGTGATCAGTTCTGGACTTTCTAGCTGCGAACGTTGCGGGACTATCGTGCATCATTGGTCGGGAATCTATGGTTACGCCGACTGGAAACGCATCGGGCACGGTGGCGATGGAAAAGAGGCGCCTCGGTAGAACGGCCCCAGCTCGGGGATAAGCACTGAGGCCGATCCATGATGACGTCACGCACACACTCTTTCGGTGGGCGGCTCATACCTTGAGGCGGCCTCACTTCTATCTCGATGCTCGCAATCCCTGCGGCGTTAGCCATTCGCTCATACGGGCCGCCTCTTCGTGCTGCTGTGCCCTCCTCAGCAGCGATTCCCGCTCCTGACCCGGCGAAAGCCCTTTTGCCCGGCGGCGCAACTCTTGAGCTTCTTGTGCAAGGCGCCCTTCAAGGGAATGAATTTGTTTAACCCGGCGTCGCTTCTGCACGGTCACTCGCTCCGCTGAAAAATTCCCGGCGAAAGGAATCAGTAAGCGCAGCACTGCCAAAAGTTCCTTTAATCGGAACCTACGGGCCGGAGCGAACGTCGCTCATGGCCCGCTCGACTTCATCAGCCAGGGTCCGGTAGTGCGTGGCCAGCTGGGCGAACAGCTCTTTCTTGGTCGCGTTGGTTGCGAGCTTGCTGATTAGCTCGCACTCCTCAGCTTCGATCCGAAGCTTCTCCAAGTGCGCTCGCATGTCCTGCATGGGAAAATCCCCTCCGGACGGGCATCATCCCATGCGGAACCTGTCGCGGATAGTGGCCTTTGGGAGAACGGATGGCGTCGCTTAATCGCAATTTGGACACTCCCAAAATCCACTTAGGACACTGGTACAGACAGCTGCCGCTGGGCCGGTACTGGCCGGAATACTCAATAGGAACGCTGCGGTTTGGTTTGGTTTGGTTTGGGTATCGGAGATCTGAAAATGAGCGCCCGATGCCTCGATACTACTTCGACCTGAAAGACACGAGCGGAACTGCCGTTGATGAGGAAGGCCTTGACCTACGGGATTTGGAAGCGGCGCAGAGCGAAGCCGCGCTATCCTTAGGAGGCATGGCTCGGGATGCAGTCGTCAGCGCCAATCAGAACGGGACCGAGCATATGGAAATCGCGGTCCGGGATGAGGATGGACCGGTGATGGTCGTTCGCTTTTTCTTTGAGATCTGCTCGAAAAAGAAGAGCTAGCGCGCCGGCAAGGCAGGCCACGGTCGATGGAAACACCCGGCGCCAGGCGGCCTGTTAAAAGGTGCCTCGATGAGTTCTGACCGGTCGCCCTGGTTTCTAAAAGAATGGCTCCAGCGAGGGGCTGGAGCCGCCGGGTGTCGAGGTCAGTGGACCCGCACTCGATGCCGACGCCGGCGAAGAAGTCGCGTCCGACGACATCATCAAGGGCTACAAGGTCGACACCGATCAATATCTTGAAGTGACCAAGGACGAGATCGAGAACATCGCGTTGGAGTCGAAGCGCACCATCGAGATCGACGAGTTCGTGCCGAGGAAGCGAGATCGACGATCTCTATCTCGTGCGCCCTACTACATCGTTCCCGATGGCAAGGTAGGACACGACGCTTATGCGGTCATCCGCGAAACCATCCGCTCGCTCGATAAAATCGCCCTCGCCCGTATGGTCTTGACCAACCGCGGGCACGTCATCACCCTCGAGGCGCGCGACAGGGGTCTGATGGACATGCTGCTTCGCTACCCCTATGAAGTTCGCAACGCCGCGGAATACTTCGGCGACATCCGTGAAGATCACGAAGGATATGTTGGAACTCGCCAAGCATATCGTCGAGCAGAAGTCCGGTCACTTTGAGCCCGAAAAGTTTGAAGACCACTACGAGCAGGCTTTGCATGAACTGCTCGACCAGAAGCGGAAGGGCCTTCCGATTGCGACCGCCCGGAGGCCGGCACCGAGCAATGTGTTCAATTTGATGGACGCGTTGAAGCAAAGCATCGAGGGCGGCGACAAAGCTAAGCCAGCGACGAAACCGACGAAGGCGAAGAAGGCACCGGCCAAGCGTCTCACCGAGATAAACCGTTCTGTCCATGAACGCCGGCTTCATGCGCTTGGGCCAGGGCGGCTACCTGCAGGCCTTCACAATCTCAGGCCGACTTTCGTCGCGCCCGGTCGCGGAGCCTCTTTCGCAGATTGGCATCAGGGCCGGCCTGCTTTGGCCGCCGCGGCCTTTCTCCGGCTTCTAGGTCGGCTTCTTCGGCCTTGCACTTGGCCTCGGCCGCGGCGCCGCCGACGCTCTACCGCAGTCCATCAGATCGACGACGAACGGGTTCGGCACCGTGTATAAGAAACGCTTCTGGGCAGATTTAATTACTGCGTTGGGGACTTTGCTGGTCCGCAAGAGTTGCACCGTCGTTCAGCTCGCTTCGGAGGCAATATCAAGTATGAATCTGATGGAAGCCGAATCCGTCGCTCAATTGCCGCGCGGAGCAGAGTGGCAATATGAGCCGAAGTGGGACGGATTCCGTTGTCTTTTGATACGCGAGGGCTGCCGAATTCGCATGCAATCCAAAGGTGGTCCGCGACCTTGTTCGCTACTTTCCGGAGATTGCTGCGGCCGCGGCGACCTTATCGCAGAAAACGCTCACGCTGGATGGCGAATTGATCATCGAGCTTGAGGCCGGGTATTCGTTCGACGCGTTCCAGCGCATCCACCCGGCCGTGAGCCGGGTTTAAGCGCCTTGCCGAGGAGACGCCCGCGACGTTCATGGTTTTTGACCTGCTGCAATCGGGCACGAGAGACCTTGCGTACTTTCGCTTATGAAGCGTCGTGCCGCTCTTGAAAACCTTTCGCGACACACTTTCGAGGTAGGCGGCATCTTTCGTCTGTCACCGGCAAGCCGCAACTATGCGGATGCCGAGGCTGCTCAACACCGTGAATGAAGATCATGACGGCGTCGTCGCCAAACGCCTTGCCCGCAATCCCCGAGGGGCCTGGTGACTGGCGCGATAGCAGCGGACTGCCTTCTCGAAACCGTAAAGCTGTGTGAGTTGGAAAAACGGACGGCCCAAAGCAGCATTGCGGTGCTGGCGACCGTGCTGCCGAGGCTTGGAATCTCGCGATCGATGATGATGACCTGCCGACCCTGCCGGGTCAGGCGCTCAGCCACCAGGGCACCCGTGATACCAGCGCCTATTACCAGGACTTCGCAGCGAAAGTTGTCGGCAATCGGCTCGCCGGACGGTGGCGGCAGAACCGCCCATGGTGTGCGGGCGCTGCGCAAGTCGTCCTGTCCGATATCTTCGTCTTTGAAGGTGAGGAAAAGCTCCCGAAAATAGGTGAAGTGATCTCGTCACGCAGGCTCATCTTTGAACGGGTCGCAAGGCCGAAACGGCCGGCGCATTGATCGGCTGGCCATTGGGCGCGAAGATCGAGCCGTGGCATGGACAGTCCCAGCAGGTCTCGAAGCTGTTCCAGTGCAGATGGCAGCCGATATGGGTACAGCTTGCCGAATGCAAATGCAGCTCGCCCGCTTTGTCCCTGTAGGCAGCGATCTTCTCAAGACCACGGCGCAGGATGGCGCCCTCACCCGGCTTAAGCTCCTCAACCGAGGCGATTTCACCCGGCGCCACGTACTCGGCGAGGTTTTGCAGGATCGTCATGTTCTCGCGCAGGAAATTCCGCGCCGCTGCGAGAGGTTTGCGATCCGGCGCATAGACAGGCCTCCAGGGGTGATCCCCGCCGAGAATGAGAGATGAGTTCAGAATCGCGCCCATCACACCATGGGTCAGCCCTTGACCGGAGTCGCCCATTGCGAGGTATATGCGCTCGCTGCCGGGCTCGCGGCCGATGAAGCCGGCATAATCGATGGTATCGAGTACCTGTCCCGACCAGCGGTGCGTGACCCTGCCAACAGCCGGGATCAATTCACGCGCCCAGCTCTCCAGCCGGGCAAAGCGCTGGTTGGCGTCATCCGCCTCGCCGCTTTTGTGGTCTTCGCCGCCGACAAGAACGAAATCATGATGGTCCGGACCCGCTTGCAGCCGCACATAGTGGTAGGGATCCTCGGTGTCCCAGTAGAGCCCCTCCGGAAGTTCACCCCGCGCGATCGCAAAAGCGACCACGTAAGTGCGATAGGGAGCGACCTTGGAATGCAGCTGGAAGCGGTCGGCAATTGAGGCGTTGGTCGCGATCACGGCGTGACCCGCGGTGATCTGCCCGTGTGAGGTTCGCAGCGCAACGCCGCCGTCCCGTTCGGCAACTTCTTCGACCGGACTGTTGGCGAAGAAGCGAACACCGTTCGTTTCGCAGACTGCGGCAATTCCGGCAAGATATCTGAGGGGATGGATTTTTGCCTGGCGTGGATAGCGAAGCACGTGGCGTTTCTCACAGCCTTTGAGCGGCACGCCGACCAGCCGATGGACCGGCGCGCCGACTTCCTGCACCGCTTCCAGTTCCTGATCGATGATGTCGGCCGGCATGCCGTTGCCCTGAAACAGGTACCCATCCAGTCGCATAAAGTCGCAGGCAATCTTCTCGCTCGCCTGAATCTCCTCGATCCGATCGACGGCGGCGGCCTGACTTTCGTAGAATAGCTTGGCGATTTCAGCGCCGCGCAGTTTCTTGAATTCGGTCATCAGATCGTCGCAGAGCGGCGCAAGGTGCGCTGAAGTCCGCGCGGTCATACCACGTGCGATACCCTTGCGATCGATGACGATGACCGACTGGCCACGCTTGGAGAGTTCATAGGCGGTCGAAAGCCCGGCCATTCCGGAGCCGACGACGGCTACATCGCAATGCGCATCGCCTTTGAGCTCAGCCGCCTCTGGGAGTATCTCCGTGTCCATCCATAGCGAGGTACTGACCATCCTGATCTCCGCGCAATATGGCAAAACGCCCGCTCGGTGCCGCAGTTCCTCCTGCGGCGGGAAACGGCCTCCGCGCCCCTTCGCAGGGATGGTCAGAACGGCGACCCCGACCGTTGTGGCCACTGCGGCAAAGGCTGCGAGGAACAAAGCCCAATGCGCGCCGTTCCATCGGTTTGAACCAAGGAGTGACGTCATGGGACTATTCACAAAAGACATCAAGACGATGGATGATCTGCTGCTGCACGGTTTGCAGGACATCTATTATGCCGAGCAGCAGATCCTCAAGGCGCTACCGAAAATGATCGACAAGGCCACCAACCGGGATTTGGTCGCGGGCCTCAAGGGCCATCTCGAAGAAACGAACAAGCAGGTCGAGCGTCTCGAGAAGGCCTTTCAGAAACTGGGCAAGTCGGCGAGCGGTACGCAATGTCCTGCCATCGACGGCATCATCAAGGAAGCGGATGAGACGGCCGGCGAGATCGAAGACAAGACGGTACTCGATGCGGCGATCGTCGCGAACGCGCAGGCTGTCGAACATTACGAGATATGCCGCTACGGCACGCTGATCGCTTGGGCGGAAGAACTCGGCCACGACGATATCGTGCGTTTCCTAACCACCAACCTGAACGAGGAGAAGGCGGCCAACACCAAGCTAAACGCGGTTGCGCTGCGCAAGGGCGTCAACAAGAAGGCCTCCACCGCCGCCTGATCGCCGCCCACGGGTCTGGCGCATGGTCTCGCCAGGCCCGTACCCATTTGTCGTCGCCGAGATCGACGGTCGCGCCATGACCAATTTGACAAAACTGCCAAGCTGGGCCGACGACGACAACATCTTCGCCGTTGTCGAGACGCCGCGCGGAAGCTCGTGCAAGCTCGATTTCGATCCCAAGCTCGGTGTTTTTGCCCTGGCGAAGCCGCTAATGGCGGGTCTGACCTATCCTTACGACTGGGGCTTCATTCCCTCGACCAAGGCCGAGGACGGCGATCCGCTGGATGTGCTGATCCTGCATGACGCGCAGACCTATCCGGGCGTCGTGCTGCGCTGTCGCCCGGTCGGAATTCTCGAAGTCGAACAAAGGCACAAAGGCAAGAAGGAGCGAAACGACCGTGTGTTTGCTGTGCCTGACCGGTCGCCGCTCGAAACGGATATTAAGGATATCCGCAATCTGCCCTCCCGTGCGCGCGACGATCTTGAACAATTCTTTCGAGCGACGAATGCGCTGGAAAATAAGGAACTGAAATTTCTCGGGTGGCACGGCCCGAACCGTGCGGCCAAGACCATCAAGCGTCTGGCCCGCTAGTTGGCCCGGTCTTAATGCACAAATGTTTTAGGGTTCGTCCGCACCCTTTACCGGCTTTGTGCCTCCTTGGAAGCGCAGCGCGCCGCTCATAGTCGGCAGCCAGCGCCTCGATTTTCCAAGCGGCTTCTTAATCATTGATGGAGGCAGCCAAACGTCGATCAGCGGCACATGATCGCTTGCGTCCCGCTGCGACCACGGTTTGGCGCGACACCAGAGCTACCATCCAACGTCAAGCGCGGTCAGAATATACTCATCCGCTCCCGCCCGAAATCCGCTCCGGCAGCGGACGGCTGTGACGTGCGATCGCACGCGCGAGTTCGATATCGGCGGACAAAGGATGTATTCGTGTCGTCATCGATCGCCTTGGTCTCCTTTCGCAAACGGTCGTTACCCTGCAGCAATCGTCGTAGAATGCGACTGGAAAGCGGAGCAGGTCATCCTGGTCTTTCAATCACCCGTCTTGAAAACCGTTCCGGCGAGGAACTGTGCGCCGGACGTACGCGTTGGAAGTGAGGGACAGATACTGAAGGAGAGAGCCATGGGCTTTGGACGAGGCGCATTGTTGTGGTTGCTAGGCGTACCGCTGCCGATCATTCTGCTGCTCGCGATCTTTTGGCACCACTAAACCGGCGACAGGTCAGTCTCTGTCGCCGAAAGGAATGTCGAAGTGCCCTGAGCGCCGACTGGTACGAATAACTAAGCCGCTAGCGCGGGTGTCCGGCATCGCGCAATTGAACCTAGCCGGGAAGCCCTCATTGCTTCTTGACGTTGCAAATGGGACGTGCGGCGGCAGTTCAACCCCGAGAAGCGCGCGTAAAGGTGACTCTCGCCTGATAGCGCGATAAGATCGACACGATCATCGACAAGACCTCTCCATCCAGGACGTTCGCCAGAGGCCGCCTGACGCAAAGATATTCTGCACGTCTATGCACAGGTGCACAGTATCTTCGACTTCGGCAACCTCGGACTTGCTGCTTCTCATCGTCCCGACCGATACTCTTCCAGCACCCGCGCCAGATAGGGCGCCGTGCGGCTCGACTTGTGCTGCGCGATCTCCGCCGGCGGTCCCGCTGCGACGACCTGCCCTCCCTCATCGCCTGCCCCAGGCCCAATATCAATCACCCAATCGCTTGCAGCGACGACGCTCATGTCGTGCTCTACGACAATCACGGTGCTCCCCGCCTCCACCAGCCCGTCGAGTTGAACGATCAGCTTCTCGACGTCGGACGGATGTAGGCCCGTCGTCGGCTCATCAAGGATGTAAATACTTCCGGACCGCTGGGTGCGCTGAAGTTCTGTGGCGAGCTTCACCCGTTGCGCCTCGCCGCCGGACAGCTCCGTCGCCGGCTGACCAAGACGGATGTAACCGAGGCCGACTTGCCGGATCACATCGAGCGATCTCGCAATCTGGGCATTCTCGACGAAGAACGCATGGGCCTCATCGACCGTCATTCCCAAAACGTCGGCGATCGACTTGCCCTGAAGCTTGATCTGGAGGGTTTCCCGATTGTAGCGCGCGCCCTGGCATTCCGTACAAGGCGCATAAACGCTTGGCAGGAAAAGCAGCTCGACGCAGACGAAACCCTCTCCCTGGCAGGTGGGGCAGCGCCCCTTCGGCAGGTTGAAGGAGAACCGCCCGGCATCGAACCGGCGTCGGCGTGCCTCGTTCGTCTGCGCGAATAGCTTTCGCACGTCATCGAAGAGACCGGTATAGGTCGCCAAATTGGAGCGCGGAGTTCGACCGATCGGCTTCTGGTCCACGACGACCAGCCGTTTCAGGCGATCGAGCCCTTCAACGATTTTGCCCATCGATGGCTCGACCGGGGCGCGTTCAAGGGCGTTTTCGTCGTCATCGTCCGGCACATGAGACTGACCAAAATGCCGCCTCAGCGCCTCGACGAGAAACTGGCTAACGAGGCTCGACTTGCCCGAGCCCGATACGCCGGTGACCGTCGTCAATACGCCCAGCGGGAATGCGACATTGATAGCTCTGAGATTGTTGCGCGTGACGCCGCTCAGCTTTAGCCACCGCTGCGGCGCGCGCTCCGTTTGCTGAGGTGGGATAGCCTGACCGAACAGATATTTCGCGGTGCGCGATCTCTCTACGGATTTCAGTCCATCGATTGGGCCGCTGTAAAGGACCTCGCCGCCATGCCTGCCCGCATCGGGTCCGACGTCGACTATCCAGTCCGCATGGCGCACGACGTCCAGCTCGTGCTCGACGACGAAGAGTGAATTTCCCACCGTCTTCAGCCCGTCGAGTGCACGGAGGAGTGCCTCGGTGTCAGAGGGATGGAGTCCCGCGGACGGCTCGTCGAGCACGTAAACCACGCCGAACAAGTTGGAGCGTACTTGGGTCGCCAGACGCAGGCGCTGGAGTTCGCCCGGAGACAGGGTGGGCGTGCTCCGCTCCAGGGTAAGATAGCCGAGACCGAGATCGAGCAGCACGCCAAGCCGCGCGCTCAGATCCTGCGCGATCCGCCGCACGACAATCGCCTTCTCCGGGTGAGCGTCCTGCCGACCAAGAGTGCCATTACAATAAGGCCCCATCAGCTCCGCCAGTTGCTTCAACGGAACGCGCGCCATCTCGGCGATATCCATGCGGGCAAACTTGACGGACAGCGCCTCTGGCTTCAGCCGCTTGCCGTGGCAGGCCGAACATTCGGCGCTCAGCATGAATTGCGAGACCCGCTTCTTCATCATCGCGCTGGTCGTGTTGGCGAACGTCTCCATAACGTAGCGCCGGGCGCCGGTGAAAGTGCCCTGGTAGCTCGGCTCCTCCTTCCGCCGCAGCGCCCGCTGGACCTCCTTGAGGTCATAACCTGCATAAACCGGAACCGTAGGCTGCTCGTCCGTGAACAGGATCCAGTTTCGCGCCTGCTTGGGAAGCTCGCGCCAGGGCGTATCAATGTCGTAGCCAAGCGTCGTCAGGATATCGCGCAGATTCTGGCCGTGCCATGCCGTCGGCCACGCCGCGACAGCACGCTCGCGGATGGTGAGGGTATCGTCCGGCACCATCGATCGCTCGGTCACGTCATAGACGCGGCCAAGACCATGACACTTCGGACAGGCTCCCTCCGCCGAATTGGGCGAGAAAGCCTCGGCATAGAGCAGCGGTTGCGACTTCGGGTAGTCCCCAGCGCGCGAATAGAGCATCCGAAACAGGTTCGATAGCGTCGTGACGCTGCCGACGCTGGATCGTGTGGTCGGCGATCCCCGCTGCTGCTGAAGCGCCACAGCCGGCGGCAGACCCTCGACCTCGACGACTTCAGGCACGGCCATCTGATGGAACAGGCGGCGGGCGTAGGGCGAAACGGATTCGAGATACCGTCGTTGCGCCTCCGCATACAGCGTCCCGAATGCCAGCGACGACTTTCCCGAGCCGGAGACGCCGGTAAACACCACCAGAGCGTCGCGCGGGATGTTCACGTCGACGTTCTTCAGATTGTGCTCGCGCGCACCGCGCACCCTGACAAACCCGCGAGCGGGTTGCCCCGCGCCCTGCTCCAGCTTGTAAACCTTGTCGTCCATCACTCGCCGCCAATGCCGTTAGGGCAGATAACAGGCCCGAAATCCCGATGATCCGCTCACGCTGTCTCTTGGAACCATTACCCATCGCGCTGGTTCGTTCCAACGATGGCCGGATATGAGGCGCATTTTGCTGTTCCCATGCTGGGTCGATAAGTCTATGAACCAGCTCTGCTCCCTGCGCAGCTCGCGGCATGGATGGTGGCGCTTGTCGCGTGAACCACGACGACACTGCCGGCGCAAGCAGCCCTCTCCAGTTCGTAGCTCGAGCAGGTCACCCTCGTGCCTCGCGCGAATGCACAATTGCCGTGCAAACCCGCTGAACGACGTACGCGACCGCAGCGCGCCGCCGGAGTATTGACTTGGTGGCGTCCCGACCGTCTGGGTCCTAGCGAACTACACCTGCGAAACACTCTGCGGGCCGGCGATATCGATCGTGTCGAACGCGCTGGCTGATACCGGCTTGAGCTCGTCGGGACTTTCGGCTTGGCGTTGTCGGCATGATCCCAAGGACACTTCCGCTCAGGCGCTGGCCACGAAGAATGCGCAGGTCAGCCCAAGAAGCGGTCTCGCCGAGCACAGCGTATTTCTGCGGGCGGCCGCGCCGGTATGGCGCTTTGACCGACGCATTCGGCGTACAGCAGGTCTACGATCGCGAGCACGACCAGTTCGCCCATCCCACCGCCGCCTTCGTGGTGACGCCGGACGAGCGGATTTCGCGCGCTCTCGGCCCTTGCGGTCGATGCCGCGAGCCTCCGTCTTGCCTTGGTCGTAGCCGGCCAGGGGCGTATTGGGCGCTGGAGCGAGCAGATCCATCTGCTCTGCTATGGCTTTGATCCGACCAGCGGCACATACACGTTCGCCGCGCGGCGGTTGCTCGTCGCCGCTTCCCCCGTCAGCGTCATCGCCCCTGCCCTGCTGATCGGGCTCCTGCTCCGGCGCGAGCGCGCCACCAGATAGCGCCCAAAGGCTCCATTTCTTGCGATCGCGTTAGAACCGTGTCGAATGCCAGCCAGAACACTGTGCCGAGGAAGAGGCCGGCGGCAATCAACATTGCGCCGGTGACCATCGCGGATAGCCCGTGAATGACCGGCAGGATAAGGATTGCGGCTTCGAGCCAGCGCATCGCCAGCGTTAACCCGCACAGCGCCAGCAGCCAATGCGGGTCCGATCGCACACGGCAGCTGAGCAATGCGCAGAAAGGAAACACAAACTGCCCGAATGAGAGCGCCGCCAGGACGAACTGCCAGCCATTCTTCGCGCGTCATGCTTCGAGTGCGGCGGAATAAAGCGGGTGAACACAGCACGTCGGGTGCGTGGTGCGCCAGCTCGATCATGCGCGGGAACACGCGGCTTATCCAGGGCGTTGCACACGGCGCCCCTGATTCGAACAGCCTCGTCGGCTTCGATGGCGACCATCTGGGCACGGTGGACTCCGTCGTTTTGCATGTCGATGCAAAGGTGCACCGCACGCGAACCGGTCGGCTGAGGAGCCGTCCCATCGCTCAAACCTGCTCGCGATGGCGATCGCCGATAGCCGCGGATCTCGCTGCCGGCGGTTTCGTCTGGAACGAACGCCCCGATCGCGGATTGCCTCGCTATTCCGGCTTCATGAGGCAATGGCGCAGCTTGACGCCATGCGCACCCCACGGGTGGAACTTCGACATACGAGCGGCGTTCGCTGCGGTGGGGATGCTGATTGCCACAGCCTTCGGCCTCAGCACCCTGATCACGCCGCTGTACATGATTATCAGAAGGCCTTTGGCTTCTCGCAGATTACCCTGACGCTGATCTATGCGACTTATGCGATCGGCAATATCGCCGCACTGCTGGTTGTTTGGCCGTGCATCGGACTGTGCCGGCCGGCGGGTGACGGCATTGTCGGCGATTGTGCTCCTAATCCTCGCCGCTCTGGTCTTCCTTTTCGCGCGTGGCATCGCGTGGCTCTACATCGGCCGCATCGTCCTCAGTGGCCTTGGGATTGGCCTTGCCAGCGGCACGGGCAATGCAGTGGCTCGCTGAGCTCGTCGGCGGAGCCGACAAAGGGCGCGCGGCCATCATAGGCACCAGCACCAATTTCCTCGGCCTCGGTGTCGCGGCGCTGCTGTCTGGGCTGCTCGCACAATATGCACCGTGGCCGTTGCAGCTGTCGTTTGTTGTTTATCTCGTCGTCGCGTGCGCGGCCGCCGCCTTGATCTGGTTCACACCGGAAACCGTGCAACATCCAGATCCTGGGCAGATCGAAATTCACCCGAAACTCGCGTGGCCAAGAAAGGTCCAGGCTCAATTCGTGGCCCCTGCGATCACTGGCTTCGGCTTGATGGCGTTGGTCGGCTTTTATGCCTCCTTGATGCCCGCGATCCTGGCGCACGACCTTCGCATCGAGAACCGTGCCGCTGCGGGTGCACTGCTGTTCGAACTTGCCATCGTGGTCGCGGTGGTCATCGTGGCAATGCAGACACTAGCTAGCCGGACCTCGATGCTGTGGTCGCTCGCGCTGATGATCCCCGCAGCCGGAGCGATCGTCATCGCGCAGGTTTCCGCATCGGCATGGGTCATGCTCGCGGCCGCCACAGTTGTCGCTATATCCGCCGGGCTCGGCTACCGCGGCAGCCTTCAGGTGGTCAACCAAATAGCGCCCGACGACGAGCGCGCCGCCGTGGTTTCGACCTATTTCGTGTGCTGCTTCATCGGCAATGCGCTGCCGGTGATCGGCGTCGGCCGCTGTCGAGCCTTACCGATATGACCGTCGCCGAGAGCGCATTCTCGAGCATGATCGCGGCTTTCGCGGTGGTCGCGCTGATCGTCGGTCTGCTCGACGGGCACTGATCGCGGAACCCCTTTGATAGGAACGGCCGGCCGATCGAACAGTTCAACCCCGAACGTCAGCCCGAGGTGGCCTCTCATGTCCAGAACTGTCAGCGACTTCATCGCCCACCGCCTGCACGATTGGGGCGTGCGGCACGTCTTCGGCTACCCCGGCGACGGCATCAATGGCGTATTCGGCGCACTCAATCGCGCAGGCGGCCGTATCGAATTCATCCAAGCGCGTCACGAGGAAATGGCCGCGTTCATGGCGTCGGCTTTCGCAAAGTTCTCCGGGCGTCTCGGTGTATGCATTGCGACATCGGGACCGGGAGCCTCTCATCTCACAACCGGCCTCTATGACGCGCTGCTGGACCACCAGCCCGTGCTCGCCCTCGTCGGCCAGCAGCCGCGCAATGCGCTTGGCGGCCAATATCAGCAGGAGCTCGACCTCGTCTCGATGTTCAAGGACGTGGCCAGTGCCTATGTCGCCCAGGCCTCTACGCCTGCGCAGGTCCGCCATTTAATCGACCGCGCCGCGCGCATCGCGCTGGCCCGCCGCACCGTGACCGCGGTGATCCTTCCAAACGACCTTCAGGAAGAGGCCTACCAAGACCCGCCGCGCGCCCATGGCACGCTGCGCTCCAGCATCGGATACACCCCGCCCCGCGTCGTACCGCATGAAGCTGACCTCGACCACGCCGCGGACATTCTTAATGCGGGAAAGAAAGTTGCCATGCTGATCGGAGCCGGCGCGCTTGGTGCGAGCGAGGAGGTCATCGCTGTCTCGGACCGGCTGTCAGCCGGCTGTGCGAAGGCGTTGCTAGGAAAGGCTGTGGTACCCGACGATCTTCCCTGGGTCACGGGATCGATCGGACTGCTCGGCACCGAGCCGAGCTACGACTTGATGATGGAATGCGACACGCTGCTGATGGTCGGCTCCGCCTTCCCCTACTCGGAATTTCTGCCCAAGGAAGGCAGCGCCCGCGGCGTGCAGATCGACATCGATGCCAACATGCTGTCGATCCGGTTTCCGATGGAGGTCGGCCTCGTCGGCGACGCTGCCGAGACACTGCGCGCCTTGCTGCCGAGGTTGCAGCAGAAGAGCCAGGACGGATGGCGCAAATCGATCGAGGGCAAGGTGCGCGAGTGGTGGACGACACTAGAGGATCGCGCGCGGCAGCCCGCCAAGCCGGTCAATCCTCAGCGCGTCTGCTGGGAGCTGTCGCCCCGCATTCCCGACCGCGCCATCATCACCAGCGATTCCGGATCCTGCGCTAACTGGTTTGCTCGTGACCTCAAGATGCGGCGCGGCATGAGTGCCTCGCTTTCGGGCGGCTTAGCCTCGATGGGAGCAGCGGTCCCCTACGCGATCGCGGCCAAATATGCTGCCCCCGACCGTCCCGTGATTGCTCTCGTCGGCGACGGCGCCATGCAAATGAACAATATGGCAGAGCTGATCACGGTCGCGAAATACTGGCGGCAGTGGAAAGACCATCGTTGGATCGTCTGCGTGTTCCACAATGAGGACCTCAATCAGGTCACTTGGGAGCAACGGATCATCAACGCCGACCCGAAGTTCGAAGCGTCGCAGCGGATCCCAAATGTCTCCTATTCACGCTTTGCTGAGATGATCGGACTGCGCGGCATCTATGTCGATCGATCCGATCTCGTCGGGCCGGCCTGGGATCAGGCCCTCGCAAGCGACGTCCCGGTGGTGCTGGAGGTGAAGACCGATCCGGAGGTGCCGCCACTTCCGCCGCACATCACGCTGGAGCAGGCCAAGAACTTCTCCATTGCCTTGGCCAAGGGCGACCCCAACGAGGTTGGCGTGATCCGTGGTGCCGCGCGGCAGGTACTGGAGACGATCCTTCCGGGGAAGGAGTGAGACGACCGCGGAGGCATGATCGCGACCGAACGGGTCTCTTCCCTGCGCCCGACGGTCGATCGGTGCTAGGGCGGAAAGCCGGCGTTTGCCGACCGCAGCGGGATCACCAAAGACGACTTCGTTAACTAGCCCGGACCATGGCATGACGCGCATCCTGATTGGTACCTCCGGCTGGCACTATTCGTCCTGGCGCGGACCATTCTTTCCGAAGGGGATGCCGCTCAATCAGCAGCTCGACTATTACGCGACCCAGTTCCCGACCACGGAGCTGAACGGCGTGTTCTACCGCACGCCGACGGCGAAGGCAGTCACCGGTTGGCACGATGCGACGGGTGCGGATTTCGTCTTCGCCTGGAAGGCTTCAAAGTTCATCACGCACTGGAAGCGCCTCTCCGCGAACTCGGTCAACAGCCTTGAATTGCTCGAAGACCGTCTATCCCTGCTGCGCAACAAGGTGGGTCCGATCCTGTTTCAGCTTCCGCCGAATTTCACGATCGACGCCGATCGGCTGGCGTCGTTCCTGAAATTACTGAAGCGGCGACGGCGCTATGCCTTCGAATTCCGTCACCCGAGCTGGTACGCGCCGCACATCCTGAAGCTCTTGGCGACCCACAATATCGCACTCTGCATTTCCGATCATCACGACGCGCCGGCGCCTTGGAAGCGGACAGCCGACTTTGTCTATATTCGCTGCCATGGTCCAGGCGGCCGATACAGCGGCCACTACAAGCGGGCGGTGTTGTCCGACTGGACGAAGCGCATCCGCGGCTGGAAACGGCGGGGATGCGATGTCTATATTTATTTCGACAACGACCAGAAAAGCGCGGCGCCGGCCGACGCCAGAAGGCTTTGCGAACTGCTTGGATCGGCGCCTCCGCGACGACCGACCCAATAGAAACGAACAATTCCACCTCCGCGTTGGCTCCCAGCAAAGAAACCGACACGGGATATGCAGTTTTATCCACCTGGGCCGACAAAGCCATCGCCTCGCCCTGACCATTCTGGCGAGCGCCATCATCGGCTTTGACGCGGTGCGCGCCGGCACGCCGCCTGGGCTCAGAACCACAATTCTGGTCGGCATCGCCGCCTCGCTGTCGATGATCCAGGCCAATCTGCTTCTCACCCTCGAGGGAAAGGACTCGGGCTCTTTCGCCGTCGTGGACCTGATGCGACTACCGCTTGGCATATTTTGACGGGCGTTGGCGTATCGGTGGCGGTACGATCCTCAGAGAGGCGATCGGGTGACCGGCGTAGCGACGACCGCGCCCCTCTGGCTGATAACGGTGATTGGACTTTGCCTCGGCGGCGGCCAGCTCGCGCCGGGCTGCATCAACCGTCATCTGGGTTTGTCACCCTCTCGGTTTCTTAAAGGGGTTGAGATCCCGCGGCTCCAGCGGATGAACAGCACCGCCATGGCGCTCAGCCAGATCTCACGGCCCACCACCCAGCACGCGCGACTCTAGACGTTTCGCCGATCCGCTCCGCGGCCATAGCTCGCGGGGCGGAGTGTGCATAGGGGCTACACCGATGGCCAGTTACCTTCCGTGGGTTTTGATCGCCGGAGGGTTCGTGACGCTCATTGTCATGGTGCTGCTCTGGCGCGCCAATTATGTGAGCTCCGACTAGTCAGCCGGCTTGCCGAGCGCGCCGGATTCCTGCTCGGGCAATATCAACTTGCCCGCTTGGTCAGGGCCGCCTCGCCCTCCTCGCGACCGGGCACGCTGACATGGACCTCGTGCCCCATCCTGATCGCCAGAGCCGCGGCAGCTGCCGCCGACTCGAACGCCGCCTCTTTGGTGGCGTATCCGCCGTTGACATTGCCATCATGCAGGACGCCCCATTCTTCGCCGGCGGCGACCACCGCATATTGAGCCAATCCCATCATGTCCTCCTAAGTCCAGGCAAGCACTGTATCATGTCCCATTCCGCTCGAATCTCTCGCGGACAACCTCGTCGCCGGTCTGAACTGACCGCCTGTTGCGGAAATGATGCTGCAGCACTGCGAAAATCAGGGCGGTCAGCAGCACAAGCGCTGCGATGCCGTAGATGATTTCCAGACCCATATCCATAGGTCCCGGATATTGCCGAATGTCCGGCTGAGGACGTCACCTGTTCGGCGAACGCGGCGATCATAGACCGGTAGCCGTTGGTCGCCCGTGTCATTGCGTGTTCGATTCATGCCACTTTTCAAGGTCCGGCTTCTCGTCTTTGTGGCGTTGCTCCTTCTCGGGATTGCCCTTCCAGGGGTTGTCGGTTTGCGCATGCGAACCCCAGTCGCTGGAGCGCCCGGAATCCTCCGTCACAGGTTTCTTGTTCATGACGGTCTCCTCAAGATTCATGACGATCTCCTCCACAGGAGAAGCCCCGACATTCGGATGCGTTCCTAAACACCCCCTTGTTCAGGGCCACCCGCGACCGGGTCAGCGATCATTATCACAAGTACGTCCAGGACGTTGATCGACAGTTCCCCGACCTCTTGATTATCGCTTCCCTCAACTTTTCGTCGAGCAGGTCGAGACGGTCAGCCGATACTATTTCTACAATCGGGGTTTCGCCGCGGCCGTGGACCGAGCCCTCAGGGTTGACCCAAGCCGGTCACGCGCCACACGGTGTTGCCGACGTCATCGGCAATCAACAGGGCGCCGGCTTTGTCGATCGCCAATCCCACCGGCCGGCCGCGGGACTTCTGATCATTGAGAAAGCCTGTTACGACGTCCTGCGTCTGTCCGTTCGGATGGCCATCTGCGCCGCGCCTCCGCATCTGTGGCCTGTGCCTGCCGTCAACTTCTTCATGGCGGACATGCAGTCGGGGATGGGCCGCTCGTCGGGGTCTTCCTGCAGTTGCATGGCTGGAATAGCGGCCTGATCGGGACCGCGCTGACGCTCGGCAATATCGCAGGCATGCTGATCACGACCCTGATCGGCGGCTGCATCGACACGACGAACCACATGCGGGCGTGGGTGATCGTGCCCGGCGTCACCGTCGTGGTGGCATCGGCCGTCATCTTGCTGTCGCAAACATTCTGGGCCGTTGCACTGTCCCAGGTCGCAACATCGATCGCGGGTGGGGCCATCGTTCCGGCTGTCACCGGTATCACGCTCGGCATCGTCAAGCAGCGCGGCTTTAACCGGCAGAACGGTCGCAACCAGGCCTTCAACCATGCCGGCAATATGGTCGGCGCCGCGGCATCTGGCTATCTCGGCTGGCAATATGGCTACGGGGCGGTCTTCCTTCTCGCCGCCCTGTTTGGTGCGATCACGATCGCCTGCGTCCTTTTGATCCCGTCCGACAGCATCGATCACCGCCCGGCACGCGAAAAGGAAGATGATCCCGAAAGTCAGCCTCACGGCTTTGCCGTGCTGGTTAAGCACAAGCCGCTCCTGGCGCTCGCGGTCGCATTGGCCGTATTTCATCCCGGGAACGGGGCAATTGTACCACTCTACGGCCTTGCTGCGGTTGCCGGCGGTCATGCCGATGGCCCGAGCTTTGTCGCAACCACGATCGTGGTGGCTCAGGGGGTGATGGTCCTCGCGTCGATCGCCGGCATGCGCGCGGCCGAGCGCCGGAACTACTGGCCCGTCCCGCTGCTGTCGTTCCTGGCCTTGCCCATCCGCGGCGTATTCGCTTTTTTCTGTCCGACTGGTGGGGCGTCCTGCCGGTGCAAATCCTCGACGGCATCGGCGCCGGACTGCAAAGTGTCGCCGTACCGGGAATGGTTGCGCGATCGTTGAACGGAACAGGGCGTATCAATCTCGGGCAAGGCGCGGGCATTACCGTCCAGGGCGTTGGCGCGTCGCTCAGCCCCGCACTCGGCGGCTGGATCGCACATTGGATCGGCTATGGCCCAGCCTTCTTGGTGCCGGTGGGCTGGGACTCCTGTCGGTCGCGATCTGGATCGCTTTCCGGTCAACCCTGAGGCAGTCGAGCGTCTTGCTACGACGCCCTGCCAACCGTATCCGCCGTCCTTGCGCCCCGTGGCTTGCTACCCTCGGTCGAATCGATAGCGGTCTGATGCTCGATCTCCGAATTCAATTCTGCGCCGCACAGCACGATGATAGCGGACATCCACATCCAGGTCATCAGGCCAACGGCCGCGCCGAGCGAGCCATAGGTCGCGCTGTAATTTCCAAAGTTTGCAAGATACCAGGAGAGCAGCGCGGAACCGATCAGCCATAGGAGGGCCGCCGCGACGGCACCGACGCTGAGCCATTGCCAGCGCGGCTTGGTTCGGCTGGGGCCATAGCGGTAGAGCACCGCAAGCGCTATTAGGAGTAGGAGCGCCAAGATCGGCCACCGTCCGAACCGGACGATAAGCTCGGCCCGTGTGCCCAGGCCAATCTGCTGCAGCAGAAGGGGCACGACGACCACAGCCCCGACCATCAGCATGATCGAGATCAGAGCTGCGACGGTGAATGAGAGGGATATCAGATTGAGCTTGAAGAAGCCGCGCTTCTCCTTCTCCTCGTAGACGACGTTAAGCGCATCGAAGATCGCTTTCATGCCGGCATTGGCGCTCCAGATCGCAATCAGCAGACCGACCGCAAAGGTCAGGCCGAGCGTCGAAGTGCCCTTCGCCAGCACGCGGGCGATCTGGTCCTGGACGATCGCGAATGAACCTTCCGGGAGCATCAGCGCAAGGCTTTGCAGATTGGACGAGATCGTCCACGGATCGGCGAACAGGCCGTAACTCGAGACCAGCGCGGTGATGGCCGGGAAGACCGCCAGCAGGCCGTAGAACACGACGCCGGCGGCGGTCGCCAGCAGCCGGTCCTCGTCGATCTGCTGATAGGTTCGCAGCAGAATATCCTTCCACCCCGCGGCCGGAATCTGAAGCGGCGTCTCAGCCAGCCGTCCACGATCCTGGGCTTGGGCCAATGCGGGCTCGACGCCTTGCTCGCGTTCGACCGGCGCCTCCGACCGCGAGACATGTCGATAAATCGCGAGCGTTGCCAGAGCCGTCGCACTGGCAAGCATCAGGTCGTTTGGCCAACTGGAGCGCTGTGACATCGCTAGTCCTAAATGCCGTCGTGCCGCCGCCTGAAGTGCGATGCGGCGAACCAGCCGACGAGCATGATTGCAGCCCCGGCGGCCAGCACCTGGGTCGTTGGGTCGACGCTTGCCCCCGATCCCGACCGGGAGGTGGCGATCAGCCGCGCCGCGACGGGCACTGCGATGGCACGCTTGAGCATGTCAGCCTGCCGGCTGGGGCGCGGCACCGCCGGCGCTGGGCGGGCGAGCAGAATACGACCCGCCAGCAGCCCCACAAGCCCGAGCAGCAGAAAGGCGCCTCCGACCACCGCGTATGCGATCCAGATGTCGTAGCGCATCTCAAGGGCGTGGAAAGCCGCGCCAACCCCGATCCCGATCGCAATCAGGAGCGAGACCGCGCCGAACAGCATCACTCCGCACGCCACCGCGTAGCCGGTCACCAGGCGTCCGATCCAATGTCGCAAGTCCCCGAGATAGGAGCGGAAGATCAGGCTCAGCGAAGACGATAGGGTGTTGGCGCCCATGGCGATATCCAATGCAAGTCGGCTTCCGACAACCCGGCAGGATCATCGACGTTCCCTACCCCGCCGCTTGACACGGCTCCGGCCCGGCGGTCCCGGAATCGGTGAGCATGGCAGTGACCATGAGCCGCTGCTTGACGGCGTCGGCGTCGGCCGGCTTCGTCTTTGCGCTGACCGTCAGCTCGACGATCGGCTGCAGGGCATCGGAGATGTCGACCACTTTCGAGACAGCACTTCAGGCGCAGGCTGCCTCGATCCGGGAGTCCTCGCGCAGATGTTTGAGAAGTAGTTGCTGGCCGATCCGCTCGATCGGTCGTCCCCCGCGGACCGGGAACGATACCTTCACCTCGCCCAGTGCCGGGATAGGTGCTGTGATTGATGATCGCGCTACCCCAAACCGATCCGTTGGGCAACAGTATCCGGGTGTTGTCTGATGTGATCAGCTCGGTCATGAAGAGCGACAAGCCCTGCACCTTGCCGGCCTTGCCGGCGACCTCGACGACATCACCGATCCGAACGGTCTGAACAACAGGAGCATCACACCGGCGGCAAGGTTCGACAATCTCCCCTGCAAGGCCAGCCCAATTGCCAGTGACGTCGCGCCGAGTACCGCGACCAAGCTTGCCGTCTGAATGCCGCACAGCTGCAGCACGGCGATAACCGACCACGGCGGCACCGCAGAGCGAGCAAAGCTGGACAGGAAAACCGTCACCAGAGCGTGGACACGGTGCGTCGCGGCGAGCATCCGCGATACGAAGCGTTGCGCGATGCCCGATGCGTACCATCCGAGGACAATGAGCAGGGTCGCCAAAACGGCGCTCAGCCCGTAGAGGACCAGCGTCGCCTTTAATGTTTCGAAATTGAGCGCCATCGCCCCTCCCTGCGGCGAACGCTACTGACATGGTCGCCCCGCAACCCAAACGGGGAAAACCACGTTCCCGCCACGTGGCCGGCCGCCAACCGAGGGCCTAGCTGATCGGAGAGAGGTTCGCGCGCGGCGGCAGGGAACTTGAGAACGGCATCGCAACCATGAGGGTCGCGCGTTCGTCGGTTTCGAGCGCGATCTTCTGGGCAAGCATCACGTCGCCCGGCACCAGACAACCGACCGGCCGGAAGCACCAGCCGCCCACAACGCGGCCTGTGTCGTCTATTTCATAGACGTTGGACGATGTCCCGTAGAAATTCGATATCGCTTGCCCGACTCCGAGCCGACGACGTCGAAGCGGTTGCATTTCTCGAACTGCGAGCGCTGCTCGGGCGACAACCACGCGGACATCAGCGCCAGCCCGCGCGCCTCGTTTCGTTCGTGGGCCTGCCAGCGCTCCCAGATCGCGGACAGCGTCGCACGCAGCGTTCCGACGGTGCGCCGCAGCGTGGACAGCAGAGGCACGACGCGTAGACGGGCCATCATGGCCTTAGCCGCCGACCAGCCTTGGATAGAACAAGGTTTCCTCGGCGGTCGGATCCAGCGCCCGGACGAGCGCGGCTTCGCCGTGCGATTTCCGCACTGCGGCGGAGTAGCCATCCGACGTCAGTTCGGCGAAGCGCGCGTTCGCCCAGGCGAGTTGCTCGCTGTCACCCGGATCGAAATGATGGCGAGTGTCGCCGGTGTGGTCCATGATCAAGATCGTTGCCATCTCTGTCTCCTCGAGCACGTTCAATCAACAATTCAAACGATCGGTACGGCGGTGGTTGGCCTACCACCCATCCACTCCGGCAGTGATGCGCCATCGCGGTGGCGACCTCCCGCGCAGGCCGCAACCCAAGCGGCGACCGCGCCGCACAGCAGCGCCGCCGCAGCAGAAAATGCGAGGATCACCGAGCTGCGCCGCGACCGCTGGATGGCGGTTCTGGCATCACCCATGACGCTGTCGACGCGCCTTTCGGCGTCGGCAGCCGGCAGCCCCGTCGCCGCCGCGACCTGCTGGATCAGATAGCTGTGATCTTCGGTGCTCACGCTGCTATGGCCAGAGCTAGTCAATAGAATGCGGCCCGCCTCAGCCCGTTCGTAACCAATGTCAATATTGGCCGGACGCCGTGGCGACCGGTACAGACGGTCAAGCTCGGCGCTCAGCAACGGCTCCGCCGCCGTGGCCGACGGCCGATTCTGGATCGTCGGACGCGCGGCCGATAGTCCGACCAGCGCGACGACCGCCGCGCCCACGATAACGGCGAGGGCCCAGGCGGTCAGACCATGAAGTCCGTCGTTGTTTTCGATCACATCGGCCGGCGTCGCGCCGATCACGTGCTGCGCGCGGCCGGCAATATAGCCGCCGACGCCGAAGCTCACCAGCGCCTGCAGGATCAGGTACAGCCCGGACAGCAGCGCGAGCGCAGACGATGCATCGCGCCATGAAGGTGAGCTTGAGCTAACAGCCAAGCCGATTGCAGCGCCGAAGCTGATCAAGATGAGCGACAGAGCAGCTGCGGCGAGCGCACCCGCGAAGACCGGGCTCCACTGCAGACGCAAGCCGCCCTTGTTGTCGACGACGTCGGCAACACTTTGATGACTGTCCATGATGTACCTACCGCAATCCAAAGAACGACAGCACCGCAAGGATGACCACGATCAGTCCCACCAGATAAATCAGCTGGTTCATTCAAGCCTCCTCCACTCAAATCGTCCTGACAATCTGGCCAGGAAGCCAAAGTTCCTATGCGAGCCAACGAGCCCAATGTGGGGGTGAACCTCGCGAGCGGATAGTAACTCCGCAGAAGCTGGAACAGGCGTGTGACACAACTGTTGGTGGAGAACGATTCTGTTGCTGACGAGGAAGAGGGCCAGATTCCTCGTAGTAAGGGCTATCGAGTCGCGAGACTTCGCGAATGCGGGCCTCAGACCAACTGTAAACCGGCCATTTCGACCGAAGCGCCAAGACGGTTACCCAACCCAAGCGGCTCAAAATTGGAGGGGTGAATTGATCACCCTGGAAGCGTGGTCTTGTTGGGTTGGTCGATCTCCGTCGGCGCGTCAGGGCTCTCGCTTTCTGCATTTAACTCGACTTCCGCCGCGTGCCAGAATTCGGTGTCCCGGCCTTCTGGCTTCCCAGCTTTCCCAGAGCAGGTGCGCGTAGTCTCGTATCTGCTGTTCGGTCGCCATGCCTACTCCTTGATGCCCAACTCTTTGCGCACCGTCGCTGCAGAATTCCCGACCTTGTCGACGGCCTTCTGAAGCTCTTCCTTCGACACGCCAAGCGCATGGGTCCAGTATTTGACCTCAAAGGGCTCGTGCATGTTGATCTTCGAGCGGTCCGGCTGTTCTTTTTTCGTCAGATTGTCCATCGGCCCTTCGCTATTTCACACGGCGCATTCGGGACGGCTTTGGCCCACGCAAATATCTTAATGCCTCGACCGCGACGACGTTTTCTTCGCCGGCTTTCCCGGCGATGAACTCGGTGACAGGTTACCTAACCGACTTCGCTTCTCCGCGGTCAAATCAGTCATCCCTCTCCGGCTACTCCTTTGGGAAAGACCGACCAACGCGACCTAGAAACCCTTGTTCCTCGCGTTCGATTGAGGGCCAGAAAAATGAGAATCGATCGGTTGGAAGGCGGAGTGCCCGCGTTGCCGTCAGCGGCCCAAGCCCATGACGTCTCTGGACCAGCGCACCGACCTGATCCGCCTACGCTGCGGTGAGGTTGAGCAACGGTCGGACAAACAATGTCAGGTCATTGGCCAGACGATCGAGATCTCCAAGGCCCGGTGAGCGACAGGACGGTACGCGAAGAAGCAAGCGTGCGGCGATCGGCACCCGAAGCGTTTGCAAGCGCCGCTGACCAGGGTTGGCGTCCGAATAGGAACGTAGTGCGTCTCGCGGGATTTAGGACTTCCTAGTTCGTCCTCCAGGAAACCAAGCAATGGCGAAGACAACGAAGCCAACCCGCGAATTCCGCAGGACGGCAACCATCCACGATCAAACGCTTGAACGTGGTGATGGAGGCGAACTTCATCAAATTGCATCAGGTAAGGTGCCTATGCTCACGACGGCGCAGGGTGGCCCGGTTTCCAACGACCAGAGCTCCCTGAAAATCGGTCCGCGTGGCCCGACGCTGCTGGAGGATTTCCATTTTCGGGAAAAGATCTTCCACTTCGATCACGAACGGATTCCCGAGCGGGTCGTGCATGCGCGCGGCTATGCGGCGCACGGATACTTCGAGAACTACAAGCCGTTGTCTAAGTACACCAGAGCCGACCTTTTCCAGCGCGCCGGAGAAAAGACGCCTGCTTTTGTCCGGTTTTCGACCGTGGCCGGAAGCAAGGGTTCGGTCGACCTCGCCCGGGATGTCCGTGGCTTCGCCGTAAAGCTCTACACGCAGGAAGGCAACTGGGACATCGTTGGCAACAACATCCCGGTTTTCTTCATCCAGGACGCCATCAAGTTTCCCGACATGGTCCACGCTGTAAAGGAGGAACCTGATTGCGCCTTTCCGCAGGCACAATCGGCCCACGACAATTTCTGGGATTTCATCAGCCTCACCCCCGAGAGCATGCACATGATCATGTGGGTGATGTCCGATCGTGCTATCCCGCGATCGTTCCGCTTCATGGAAGGTTTCGGCGTGCACACCTTCCGGCTTGTGAACGCGAAGGACGAGTCCACCTTCGTCAAATTTCACTGGAAACCTAAATTGGGCATGCAGTCGGTGGTCTGGAACGAAGCCATCAAAATCAACGGTGCCGATCCTGACTTCCATCGCCGGGATCTTTGGACCGCCATCAAAACCGGCAACTTCCCGGAATGGGAACTTCAACTGCAACTGTTCGATCAGGACTTCGCTGATTCCTTCGACTTCGACGTGCTTGATCCGACGAAGCTCATACCGGAGGAAGTACTGCCGCCCATCCCCGCTGGTCGGCTGGTGCTCGATCGCATGCCCGACAATTTCTTTGCGGAAACCGAACAGGTCGCCTTCATGACCCAGAACGTTCCGCCGGGGGTCGACTTCTCGAACGATCCGCTGCTGCAGGGACGCAACTTCTCGTACCTCGACACCCAGCTCAAGCGGCTCGGAAGCCCAAACTTCACGCACATCCCGATCAATGCGCCCAAATGCCCGTTCGCTCATTTTCAGCAGGACGGCCACATGGCCATGCGCAATCCAGTCGGGCGCGCCAACTACCAGCCGAATTCCTTCGGCGAAGGCCCCAGAGAGTCGCCACAGCGCGGCTTCACGTCATTCGCCGACGTCGACCAAGGCCCCAAACGTCGTCTGCGCGCCGAGAGCTTCGCAGACCATTATAGCCAGGCGCGTCAGTTCTTTATCAGTCAAACCATGGGAGAGCAGGCGCACATCGCTGCCGCTTTGACGTTCGAACTCAGCAAGGTTCAAACGCCTGCTATCCGGGAACGGATGGTCTCGCATCTCCTGAACATCGATGAGACGCTGGCCAACAAGGTCGCCGGCAAACTTGGTCTGCAGAAGATGCCAAAGCCGGCAGACGCTGCCGTGCCGACACGTCAGGATCTCGATCCCTCCCCGGCGCTGAGCATCGTCGAGAATGGACCCGAGCGCTTCGAGGGCCGCAAGTTGGGTATCCTGGTTTCCGACGGAACCGATGCCGGTCTGCTTCAGGCACTCAAGGCCGCGCTCGACAAGGCCGGAGCGACGTACGAGATCATTGCGCCGACGGTCACCGGAGCCAAGGCGAACGACGGCAGTTGGATCGACGCCGATCAAATGATCGATGGCGGGCCCTCGGTGTTGTACGATGCTGTTGCCCTGCTACCGACACAGGCGGCCATGGATGATCTGCTGCAGGAGTCTTCGGCACGAGATTTTGTCGCCGACGCATTCGCGCACTGCAAGTTCATCGGCTACGTTGGCTCTGCGCTGCCGCTGTTCGCGAAAGCCGGCATCGCCGCCGATGATTTGGACGAGGGTTGTGTCACCTTGGAAAGCGCCGGGGACGCCAAATCATTTGTCGACCGCCTCGGGAAGCTCCGCGTCTGGGAACGCGAGCCCAATGTCAAGATTATCTAGGAGAGACGGTCTTGACCGGCCGGAAGGGCAGGCTTCGACGACGCGCCTGCGCTTTGCGAGCGACGCGGCCAGACCGACGGTCCGAAAATAGATTTCTGACCGCAAGGGGAGCGCGAAATCGGCGCGGGGCGCGCCTGACCGCCGCAATAACAACGCTGCCGCTGCTTTTCATTCAACTTATGAAGACAAGAATCGATCAGCGCCGTCCTCCAACCTCGTCAATCCGGCGCAACAGGTCGGCTGGGTCGTCATAGACGCGAAACGCCCCGGATTGCCTGAGTTCGTCCGGTCCATACCCGCCGCTCAGGAGACCTACTCCCAGTGCACGGCAACGAACGGCCGCCAGCATGTCCCAGACACTGTCGCCGACCACGATGGCAGTTTCGATTGGCGCGTTGAGCCGCGCGGCCGCGGCAAGAAACAAATCCGGATCCGGTTTGGCATACTTGACCTGATCGCGCGTCACGACCGAGGCTCGTTCCAGATCGACGCCCAACGAAGCAAGATTGACGGCAGCGGTTTCCATTCGACCACTGGTCGCGATCGCCCACGGAATTCCAGCTTCCGACAACCACCGCAAAAGGTCGCGCGCGCCCGGCGGAGGGCGGACCTGGCTTGCCTGTTGCTGGTAAGAGGCCGCATGCGCGCGCCGTAGGCGGTCGATGCGCTCCGCGCTGATCTCGATGCCGATCTCCCGGAGGAGTTGATTGGTGAAGAGGCCACCGCTCATGCCGATCTTGCGATGGATGCGCCAGACCGATAGTTCGATTCCTTCGGAATCGAGTGCATGCTTCCAGGCCAGCACGTGCTGATAGACGCTGTCGACCAGCGTACCGTCGAGATCGAACAGGAAGACTGACTCGATGCGCATGCGAACTCTCCGTCACAGGTGGCCTTGCACCCTCCCCCAGGGACGACATAGCACTCACCGATACGCAACCAAGGTGCTGGCACTTGGCCCACTGGAATGTAGGCTTCAGTCCTCGCCTTGCCGTTGCAATCAGTGAAGCGCACTTTTCCGACACAGGCCGGGACGCTTCTTAGGGGACCGCAAATGTCGTCGGATCAACTTCGCTCGCGCTGTATGAAACATCTGCGAGAGGCCGCACAGGTTCCCGGTCGACTGCGCTTAACGAGGCTCACTGCGCAAACGGCGCAACCGGCCGATTTCTCTGGACGCCGCCTTCATCAAACCCCTTGCCGCCTCGCGCTCCCGACCAACCACAAACCCGGACACGAATGCCTGAGCCCTCCGATTGGCGCGAGGGGCGTTCAGCGCAGCATTAGTCCCCATCTAGCGATGCGCCATAAAGTCATTCAAGGAGCCAAGGGCCGATTGAATTCTCTTGAGCCGGTCGGAGAGCCCCGCGAGTTCCTTGTGATCGCTATGGGCGTAAAGGCTCTTAAAGAACTCGACGGCATAACGGATCTTCTTGATTCTTATCCGTAGTTTGTGGCGTTGCGTCGGATCGAGTTTCTGCAAGCGTTTGCCTTGCTTGCGTGCCTTCCTGATGCGCCGGTCGAGCAATGCTGCCGCATAGGGACCAATCAATCGCTTGTCGTGGGCTGACGCCCTGCTGGTCTCGATCCATTCGAGCACATCGAGCAAAAGACGACGAAACCGGGCCGACGCGACCGCCCGTCCAGCGCGGTTAAAGGCCGCAAGCCGTTGAGCGGAAAACTTCTTCTCGATAGCGCGAGAGCCGCGTTTTGGCACGTTCTCATGCGCGACGGGATGAACGCGCTCTTTCAAGAATACGTCGATCTCACGAGCTGGCGCGAGCTCACGGGTGAGCCATTTAAGCTCAGCCTTAATCTGCGCGGTATTCGTTCGTGGAAGGACATCGTTGAAGAGCGAGATGGCGGCGCGCGTTCGCCGCAAGCCTACGCGCATCTGATGAATTGCCTCCGAATCAAGTGCACGCACCGCATCCGCATTGCATGCAAAATGCCGGAGCGTCGCAAACGCAACTACGCGGAAGGCTCCGTTTGGCGCTAACTCACGATCAAGCCGAGTAGGTGCCGCATGCATCGCTCTTTCGCCGTCATCTTCGAAGAGCCGATAGCCCTTCTCTGCCTTCGATCGCAAGTCGAGTTCGGCGGTCTTGCGATTGAACTTTCGCGCCCACGAAAACAGATCTAACGGATGTCCGGATTTTAGTTCGAGCTCGAATTCGGCAATCGGTTGCGAGCGGCTGCCGGCCCAAATCCTGCCGCGGTCGATCGCGAGCTCAATCTCGCTGCGGCGGGTTCGAATTGTCTGTGCGGCACGATGAACCGAGGTGCGAAAGACCGGCTTCAGCTTCCGGGACAAGTTCTTAGCGTTGAAGTCATCGAGCGGCGTACCTTCCGCTTTGGCAATGTCCGGCTTGAGGCTATCGACCTCAGCCTGCCATTCGCCACGCGTGAGGTTTCCTGAAGCATTGGACTTTACCGTTTGCACAAACCTGTTGTCGACCTGACGCACTCTCAGCGTAAGGTCACTCCGCTTGAGCTTGCGCTTGTTCGTATCAAAATACGTCGAAACAAGATCTTGCTTGGACCAATCGGCGCGGCGCACACCGGGGACGCGGCCCTTTATCATGGCCGATAGCCCGCGGGGCGAAGCACGGAACTTCAATTCGCTCTCGACGCTCATTGCCGATTCAAAAGACGCAATCACGTAAAGGTTCCCGTCGTCGCGGCATGAGGTTTTTTGGACTGTGACTGCGCGACTAGGATGTGGCGCGGCTACCGCGCCACAAACTTGTCATCATGACTGGAACCGGCAAGCCTTCCCAGTTTTGAACCAATATTTCAATCGAGGGAGGACGCCATGCCTCGCGGCGACAAGTCCAGTTACACTGAAAAGCAAAAGCGCCAGGCGGAGCACATTGAGGAAGGCTATGAGCACCGCGGCGTTCCGGAGAAGGAGGCCGAGCGGCGCGCTTGGGCGACCGTGAACAAGGAGACCCACGGTGGCAAGAAGAGCGGCTCCGGCCGCGGAGCGGAAGAAGACCATTCGCCGTCGAAGAAGGGGGGCCGTCTCGGCGGCGTCGCCTCGGCCAAGCGGCCCGCTGCGGATCGGTCGCGATCAGCCAAGAAGGCGGCGCGGACCAGAAAGCGGCGCGCTGCCTGAAGACGTGTAATCGACAGCGCCCTCTCGGCGCGAGAATGGCTGTCCTTGCACGGATTAACGGGAGTCCTGTCTGGAGGAAAGAGTTCCAAGAGAAGGTCCTCATTTACCGCGCGGCGTCCGACATCGGCGAAGCAACAGCTCGCCGGTTTGCGGCCGAGGGCGCCAAGGTCGCGTTGGTCGACCGCAACAAGGACGGCCTCGAAAAGGTCGCCAAGAGTCTTTCGGCCGACGATGGCCCATGCCGCCGACGTGTCGGATTCTAGGGCTGTCGACACGATGGTCGCCGCAGTAGTCGGTCAGTTCGGCCGGCTAGACGTCATCGTAAACAACGCGGGCGTCCATAAAGGCGGCGACCCGGCGTCCATTAGCGACGACAGATGGCGGAAAGTCCTGTCGACCGATGTCGACGGCGTGTTCTACGGCTGCCGCGCGGCCCTAACCCGTCTTGAGAGGACCAAGGGCTCGATCGTGAACACGGCATCAGTCTCGGGGACAGGCGGGGATTGGGGCATGAGCCCCTACAATGCGGCGAAGGGCGCCGTCGTCAACCTAAAGCGCGCGCTTGCGCTCGACCTCGGCAAGAAGGGCGTCCGCGTGAACGCGGTCTGCCCGAGCTTCACCCGCACGGGTATGATTGATGCACGACAGGGAACTGCCGCGAAGTTCGCCGAGCGGATCCCGCTGGGCCGCGTCTGCGAGCCACAGGAGGTCGCCGCCGTGATCGCGTGTCCGCCTCAAACGGGCAGCCGCCGCAGGAGTAGCCATGGCGGCGCCAGTCACTACGCGAAACGGCGGTCGTCGAGGCGACCATGGCCGGGCCAAATCTGCCCCGTCAGCCACCTGCAAATCAGTACGGAAAGCCTGTCCGTCCGCCTAGAATGAAATACGGACGACAGGCTATCGTGCCTTGTGATGAATTTGGCGCTTCTAGTGAAGCGCACGGGCGCGATTTTGAACTCCCCTGCACGACGGCCCTCGGGATGTTCCACGTAGTCCGGCCATACCGCATGGCGTGACTTTCCGCCCTCTTAGGCCTTGTCGCGGGAAAGAGGTAGTCTGTCGCCTCTGAGGTAGGTTTCATTGTGAGGTGATCACGAGGCACGGCCGTCGGCCATGCTTGATCGCTCAAGGAACGCCGCGCCTTCTATCCTGTTGTTTTTTGACTTTCAACCTTGCGGGAGAAGCAGACGAGGGAGGAAGCAGTCATGCGGATACTCACTCTATTGACGCTCGTCTTCGCGGCCACGGCGATCGGCTTCCGGCAGCCGCCCAGCAGACGAGTCCGGGGCAGAACCTTCAGAGCGAAGCCGACAAGGGTGCGAAAACCCAGAACTCAGGCGCGTCGGGCTATGTCGGAGAACAAGAAAGGCCGGGCGCTGCCTCCCATCCGCCTGGCGAGCCGAACACCGCTGCCGCGGGCATAAGTCCGGCAACGGCGCCCAACGCACAGAATTCTGGTGCCGGCATCAGCGGTTCAGCTGGCAACAAGAACGGACCTGCCGCACAAAAGAGCACAGTCGGATCAAGCCAGCAACACCTCTCGGTGCAGTAGCAGGATCCCTCGAACCTGAAGGGCCTTCCGGGGGCAAGAGCGGATCCGCTACCAAGCAATCACCTCGGTAGAATGTCAGACTGCCTGTTGTCTAAAAGGTGCCGCTGCGATTCGTGGCGGCTCCTACGTGTGCGCGAGGTCAGTGCTCGTCCAATATCCGCAACCTTCGCGCGTCGACGACACGACGTGAAATCCCGTTTGCGCGCCTAACCAGCAAGGGCCTGGATCTCGTCGTCTTCCGAAGACTCACACAGTCTAGGAAGCGTTCGCCCGAGCGCGTTCGCGCCCCTCGCGGCGACGTTCGCGTCGCCGCTCGCCCGGTCAACGCCACATGCTTGGCGCCCGACCCGCTTGAGACCTTCGGGCGACACCTCCCCGCAGTTGGCAGCTTCCAAAATCTTCGAGGCGACGTGGGCGCGCGTCCCGATCTCGCGGTGCGAAACGCTCTGGCAGACTTCGCTCGAGGACCACGCACGCGCAGAAGTGCGGTGGTAGCCTCGAACATGAACTGCTCCCATAAGGGAAGCCCGATCCTAGCGCAATTATTCGCTCTTGGAATTTCGAATGTAGGTCAAAGCAATTGCGGCGCCGCAGTCTGGCATGCCATGGAAGACGAGATCCTGCTCGGGAAGCGGTGGACTTGCACCGCCTCTCGCGGTCTCCGCTAGGGCGTGGACTCATAACGCGCGGCCAGCCATAGCCCGATAGATGCGAGTTGGACGAAGGCAAGGTAGTTTCCCGCAAGCCTGTCGTAGCGCGTCGCCACACGACGACATTGTTTGATCCTGTTGAAGAACCGTTCGACCTGGTTGCGAGCGCGATAAAGGTACGGGCTGAAGCAGATCGGATCGCTGCGATTTCTTTTTTGGGGGGATGTTGGCCCACACCCCTTTTTCAGGGCCAGCTCTCTTACCCAGTCGGCGTCATAGCCACGGTCGGCAAGCAGCATTGACCCGGGAGCTTCAGGCGAGAGAGCAGTTTTCCGGCAAGTCGAACGTCGTGGGCCTCGCCGGGGCTCAACGCCAACCGTACCGGCAAACCATAGCTACCGACCACCGCGTGGATTTTACTCGTCAAGCCGCCGCGTGACCTTCCCATCGATTGGCGCCGATTCCTAGTGATGCAGGCTCCATGCTGATGCACGCGGAGAATCGAGGTGTCGATCATTGGACAGCGGCATCGTGGGAAGCAGCAAGTGCGTCTAGGATGCGCCCCCAGACACCAGCCCGCCGCCAACGGACGAAGCGGTTATGTGGTGTACGGACCAAACATCTTGGGCAGATCACGCCAAGGTGCTCCAGCGCAAGACCCAGAAGATGCCATTGAGGACACGACGGTCGCTAACCCGAGGAACGCTAGGCGGCTTGTTCGGCAGCATGGGCTTGATGGCAATCCATTCATAATCGGCGAGTTCGTAGCGCATGATTCGAGCTCCCAGTTTGGAAGCTTGAATCACACGGGGCTGGCCAGACGCAACGCTCCCGGCCGCGGCAGTTCTTGGCCCATCTCGTCATTTCGCTGCAGCGCGCCGATCAGCTCAACTCACGGGGCTCGCGACCCGGAGGACGTGTTCGCGCTCCGAGGCCGCACGAGCTTGGACCCGTTTGAAAGCACCGGAGCGCTTCCACGTCCGGACGATTCGATCATCGCCGTCTTCCAAGGATGCAGGGTTGGGAAGTCACTGGTCGTCCGCGGCGACGCGCTGATCCCGTTCAGGGCAGTTACGTCGTCGAGTTGACGCTCCACGCATGCGCCTTGATGCGCAGCGCAGCACCGTCCTTCTCGGCGACGAGCAGGAAGTTTCCGCTCACGTCCATCGTTTTCGCGTCGGCCACGTTGATATTGCCGGTCCAGGTGCCTTGCTCCCAAACCACATCTCCCTCGGTCGTGCAGCTTCCTTCCTGAATCTCCAAATGATTCCAAATTTTCACCGCGACCTCGCCCCATACCTCGATGTTGGCGCGCCCGGTCACGCTGGGTTGTCCGGCCGGGATGAGAACGGCATCTTCGGAAAATAACGCTGCCCAGCGATGGGCGTCGTGGCTGTTGACCGTCTCGACAAACTTGGAGTTCAAGTCGGAAAATTGTTTGGAAATACTCATAGTGGCCTCCATGAGATGAGATAAGATTTTGAGCCGATTAGGGACGCGCGGAGACTGCTTCCGGAGGCGTTGAGGCCTCGTGGAGCGAGGCCTTGTCGAAGGCGGCCAGGATCTGATCGAAGCGGCCGGCGACGAGGTCGCGCAACTCCGGATGGGTCAGGACGTAGAGATCGTTGCTTCTGAGAGCAGCGAGCACGCGGTCGGCCACGAAGTCGGGATCCAGTCCGACCTCGACGAGAGCGGCCATCTGCGGGTTGGCGGGCGCGTCGTCGGCGCCGCCGAAGCGGGCCGGCCGGTTCCTGGCGCTGGTCGCGATGCGCGTGCGCACGAAGGCGGTGCACAGCACGCTGACCCCGATGTCAGTGCCGGCGAGCTCGGCGGCGAGGGTTTCCGTCAGCGAGATCACGGCGGCCTTGGTGGCGTTGTAGGGCGCAATTCCGGCCGGTCCCGCTAGCCCGGCCAGGGACGCGGTATTGACGACGTGTCCGCCCTCGCCGTGCGCCTTGATGTGCGGCAGGAATGCCTGGATGCCATGGACGGCGCCCATGAAATTGACGCCGATCAGCCAATCCCAGTCCGTTTCCGTGATGGCCTCGACGGGTCCTCCGATCCCGACGCCGGCGTTGTTGCAGACGATGTGGACCTTGCCGAAGGCCGCGAAGGTCTCCTCGGCGGCGCGGACGACTGAGGCGCGGTCCGAGACGTCGCAGGCGACCGCCCGCGCGTCGGCGCCTGAATCCTGCAGGTCGCGCAAGGCAGAGTCGAGCGCGCCCTGCTCGATGTCCGCGAGCATCACCTTCGCCCCCTCCGCGGCGAGGGCCCGGGCTAAGGCGAAGCCGATGCCGCTGGCCGCGCCGGTCACGAAGGCGGTTCTTCCGTCGAAACTCTCGATCATCTTCCTTCTCCCTTCCTTGGCCGGCGGTTCGTCGGACAGTCAGGCGGACCACCACCACCATCCACTCGTCATGATCCGGTTGCGCAACTCCGCCGTGCGCGGGGCGCGCGGCGGAAGCGTCTTGACCAGCGCCATCGCCCGCTTGAGATGCGCGGTCGCCTCGACGTTGTTGGTGGCCGCGGTGGCGCGAACGGACGCCGCAATGTAGAGGTCGGCCGCCTTCTCGGTCTGGCCCGCGTCGGCGCAGTGACGGGCGAGCGTCTCCGGTTGGCGCGCCCGGATCTCCGGGAAGTCGGATTCGAGCGTCGCGGCGATGCGCGCGTGCAGCCGCTGCCGCTTCTCGCGCAACATGGTGCCGTAGGCGGCGTCCTGCACCAGCGCATGCTTGAACGTGTATTCGGCGTCGGGCGGGGCGCCGCGCCGAAAGATCAATTCGGCGCTCTCGAGCCGTTCCAGGGAGCGCTCCAGCAGTGGCGGCGGAAGCCCCGCGACGGCGGCGATCAGCTCGTAGGAGAATTGGCGGCCGAGCGCCGCGCCGAGCTGCGCGAGATCGCGCGTTTCGGGCATCCGGTCGAGGCGGGCGAGCAGCGAGGCGAGCAGCGTTTCTGGGATCGCGGTCCGTCCGACCAAGGCGGTCGCGAGATAGGCGTTGTTGCCAGCCTTTCTGACCAGTCCGCTCTCGAGGACGGTCTTGGTCAGTTCCTCGACGAACAGCGGAACGCCGTCAGTGCGATCCAGGATCTGGCCGGCGATCTCCCTCGGCAGAACCCGACCGCCCGCGAGGTGGGAGATGATGGCCGCGCATTGGTCGGGTGGCAGCCTGCCGAGACCGATCCAATCCACGTGGGGGCGGTCGCGCCAGGGCGGCGCGAATTCCGGGCGGAACGTTACGACGAGAAGAACCCGCAAGGCCGTCAGCCGGTCGACGAGAAGGTCGAGCAGGGCACGCGTGGTCGGATCACTCCAGTGCACGTCCTCGAATATCATCAGCACGGGCCGTCGCGCGGCGAGGCCCTCGATCAGCGTAAGCGGTGCTTCGAGCGTTCTCGCCTTGCGCATCGGCGGCGGCAAGTCGATGACCGGATGGCGGTCGCCCGGTGGGATGCCCAGAAGGTCGGCCAGCAGCGGCAGAGCCTCGCCCGGGCTGTCGGTCGCCTGCGCGATCACGGCCTCCAGCTTGGCGAGACGCGCGGCGTCGGCGTCGGCGCGGCGGATGCCGGCGGCGTGGTTCAACTGCGCGATCAGCGGGTGAAGCGCGCTGTCCTGATGATGCGGGGAGCAGAAATATCGCAAGCGCGCATGCGACTCCTGGGCGGAGCGCTCCAGAAGGACTTGCGTCATGCGCGACTTGCCGACTCCGGCTTCTCCCGACAGCAGCACGACGTGTCCCTCTCCCGCCTTCGCCTGCTCCCAGCGGCGTAGGAGCAGTGAGGTCTCGTCGTCCCGGCCGACGACCGGCGTGCCGGCGGCGCGTAGCGCCTCGAAACGGCTTTCGGCCGCGTCGCTCCCCAGTACCTGCCAGGCACGCACCTCGCGGTCGAAGCCCTTGAGCGCGACCGTGCCGAGGTCGCGGTATTCGAACAGTCCGCCCGTCAGGTCGTGCGTGCCGGATGCGATGACGACGGCTCCGGGTGGGGCCAGAGCCTGCAGCCTGGCAGCGAGATTGGGGGTTTCTCCGACGACCGCCTGCTCCTCGGCCGCGCCGGTTCCGAGCAGGTCGCCGACGACCACGAGCCCGGTGGCGATCCCGACCCGGACGCCCAGCGGCGCGCCGGCGGAGGTGTCGAGGAGGGGCACGGCCTCGACGAGGGCGAGGCCTGCGCGCACCGCGCGTTCGGCGTCGTGCTCGCTCGCCAGCGGATAACTGAAATAGGCCAGCACGCCGTCGCCCATGTATTTGGCGACGAAGCCTCCCTCGCGCTCGATGGCTTCCGCGCAGCACTTGTGATAGGCCGTGACGACGGCGCGCAGGTCCTCGACGTCGAGCCTGGTCGACAGCGCGGTCGACCCGACGAGGTCGCAGAACATGATGGATAGATGACGGCGTTCGGCCTCAATCTGTGGTTTGGAACAAGGACGCGCGTCGGCGCGCGGAAGCTCGGCGATGCCCGCCAATAGCTTGCGGCGGTGACCGAGCGAGGCGACCCCGATCTCCTTCAGGTCCAGGTCGGTCAGATGAGGCAGCACCGAGACGTCGACGTCATTCCGGGCGAAACACGCCGCATATTCGACCAGCCCGACGGCCATCAACCATTCGGTAACCGACGTTGGCTGGGACATTCCCTATCCATCCCGCGGTTTGACGTTCGCGATTTTAGCCTCTGAGACCGGCGGAGCACTCTGAGGGATCGGCCCAGCTCCCTGGAGTGGCAGCCACCGAGAACTAGAGCGGTTCATCGATTAATTGAATCGGGAGGGATTCCGTCGGGCGGCGGTTTGTGATTCAAGATGCTGGCTGGATCGGAGGCCAGTATCGGATGGTCCGACCTCTTTCGAATGATCTGCGTGAGCGAGCCGTAAAAGCGGTGGAATCCGGCGAGAGTTGCCATGCTGTGGCGGCCCGGTTCGATGTTGCAGTGTCGTCCGTCGTGAAGTGGCGGCAGCGCTATCGCGCGACGGGTTCGGTGGCGCCGGGCAAGATGGGCGGTCACCGTAAGCCGGTTCTGGAACCGCATCGAGCGTTCATCGTGGAGCGGATCAGGCAGACGCCACATCTAACGCTGCACGGGCTGAAGGACGAACTTGCCGCGCGAGGCGTGAAAGTCTCGCACCATGCGGTATGGACCTTCCTGCGACGCGAAGGTCTCAGCTTCAAAAAAAACACTGTTCGCCCTTGAGCAGGGCCGCGCCGACGTCGCGCGGCGGCGGCAGCGCTGGCGCAGCTTGCAGGATCGCCTCGATCCAAACCGCCTGGTGTTCATCGACGAGACCTGGATCAAGACCAACATGGCCCCGCTGCGCGGCTGGGGATCCAAGGGCGAGCGGTTGCGCGGCTTTGCGCCGCACGGTCACTGGCGAACTCTGACCTTCCTCGGTGCCCTACGCTCCGACCAGCTCACTGCGCCTTGCGTATTCGACGGACCGATCAACGGCGAAAGCTTCCGCGCCTATGTCGAACAGCAACTCGTCAAAGTGCTCAAACCGGGCGACATCGTCGTCATGGATAATCTTGGTAGCCACAAGTCGCCGACCGTCCGCAAGATGATCCGGAAAGCCGGCGCAAGGCTGTGGTACCTGCCACCGTACTCACCCGACCTCAACCCGATCGAGCAAGTCTTCGCCAAGATCAAGCACTGGATGCGCATCGCACAGAAACGCACGATCGACGACGCTTGCGACCACATCGGCCACATTGTCAGAAGCGTTCTGCCCGGCGAATGCAGCAACTACTTCGTTAATGCCGGATACGCTTCCATCAAAAAATGAAACGCTCTAGAGCACGCGATTGGCCCAATCGCAGCGCGTACCGGGCGTAGCAAGCAGCGGGTTGAACCGAGGGCGACATACGTTGCCGCCACCAACTGACGCGGCTTGTCGACGGCCTCGACGCTGCCATTGGAAAAACCGGGACCTCGGCACGTCCCGGTGGCGGCTCTCCAATCACACTACATCATGTGGCCGCACTACGGAAGTGCGGCTGAGGTCTGCAAATGTGGGCCCATCGCGACATACTGCAGTGCCGCACGAACTTGGTCGCTATAGGAGCAAAGCGGACGTAGTCACCAGTCACATGACGCCGCCGGGTTTATAGGTACATGGCCTAGTTTTACCGAAGCGATCCATAGACGCTCTCACCCTGCTTTGCGCACAAACAACGGAGCTCTGTCGCCGATTCACGCGTTTATTGCCGATTTTTCAGTTTCCTATGTTGTTCATGAATGTTGCAGCTCTTCGAGACTAGCCACGAGGGATCTTTTCGGCCGCCCGCCCCAGACCATTTGAAGAGCCGATCGAAAGGGTAAAGCTTCCCTTTTTTCAGACTCTCCTGGTGCATGATCCGTCAACTATCAAGCACGTTCTGGTCGACAATGCGTCCAACTATCGCAAGGACCCGATCCAGCGCCGCATCCTCGCGTCCGGCCTCGCGGATGGCCTGTTGAGTGTGGAAGGCGCGCGCTGGGAGAGTCAACGGCGCATGCTCGCGCCGCTCTTCGCACGCCGATCCGTCGTCTCATTCACCCAGGCCATACTTGAGGCAGCCGACCATGTCAGCGCGAGGTGGCGGGCCTTGGCGCCGCCACATGCGATCGATGCCACGGCGGAGGTCACGCTATTGACCTTGAATGTGCTGGCACTGACCATTTTCTCTGATGGCATCGGCACGAGCTACGACGAATTTCGTTCAGCCATGAATGCCTATTTTGAAGCAATTGGACAGATCGACGCGTTCGATCTCTTGCGCGTGCCCAGATTAGTGCCGCGGTCGCACCGCAACTCTTTGCGGTCCACGATGGTCTAGTTCGAAAATGTCATCGACAAGATCATCGAGGTCAGACGCCATCGGCTCGACGCATCGTCCGATGTCCCGCAGGACCTACGGACCTTGCTGCTGCGAACGCGCGATCCATCGACCGGCCGGCCGATGAGCATTGCCGAAGTGCGCTCGAATATCCTGACGTTTCTTTCGGTCGGCCACGAGACCACGGCAAACACGTTGGCCTGGTCGGCGTTCCTATTGCCGCGATCACCCTGCTGGTATGCGCGGGTGCGCGAAGAGGCAGACCGCGAGCTGTCAGGAAATCTCTGCGGTCTCCTTGAGCGGCTGGTCGTCACAATCGCATCAAGCCTCACGCGCTGATCGTGATCGCCCCTATGTCCTGCATCGGCACCGTCGCCCATGGGATCGTTCTGACGTCTTCGATTCTTCGCGGTTCATTGAGCCTGCGAAGCCTATTTGCCGTTCGGCGCGGGTCCGCGGATTTGTATCGGCTCTTCGTTCGCTTTGCAGGAAGCCACGATTGTGCTTGCCACACTCGTCCATCGTTTTGAGATGCAGCTTCTGCCGGAAGCCAGTATGGCCGTCTCAGAAGATCACATTGCGTCCGGCCCATAGCTTACCTTATGCGGATAGCGCCCAGACCAGACGCGTAAAGCTGCGATCGCTAACTGCACAACCAAACCCTGACTTGCCTACGATGGTTGAGCTGGTCGGAGGGGCCCATCAAGCGATATTCACGAAATGAACGGAGCCGCCAACTGAAGCGGCCTTAGTGGATAGCCCCAATTCCTGAGCTCCAGGGAATCTAGTTCGGTACTACTAGTCGCAGCGGCGGATCCTAGAGCCGCGCTGCATCATGGACCAGGCGCCCCTCCTTAGCGGCACATTCTTGACGGAGCCCAGGCCGAGCCAACGTCGCCCGCCGTCGGCCCAATATCATTAGCTCCATTCCTCGACGTGGAGCTCGCGACCGCGAGGTAGACCATCTCCAATTCAGGATATTTGCCCGGCCGAGTTTTGTTCGGCGTCGAGGGGTTTTAAGTTTACCAGCCCCCTGTCTCCATCGCGGAAATCCGCCCTCCGCCCCGCCGTCAAATAGCTACGGTTTGCACGACGACTAGGAGTAAGGTGGCGGCATCGCCGGTCCGATGTGACGGCAATCGCATCCGCTTTGGGGGCAGAAGCGGAAGCTAGAAGTACGACAGGTGCCGATGCCGGAGCTTCAGTGCCCTTCAGCCAACAGGCGGAGAACCCATATTAGATTTCCCGCCTCGTCAGTTACTTCCATCCGCCATTCCTGGCCTGGCTTCAACGTGCCATCGAGGTCCTGAAGGACTTTTCCAGCAGTGATGGTGGCCTCCTTCCAAGCGGCGTCACTGTCGGGAAGGTCCATGCCGGTTTCGTCTGGATCCCGTTGTCGGTGCTGGATGTGAAAAAAATACCGCGGCATTCGGGGCGACGTGATTGGAACTATTGCGCTGAAGTTGGCGGGACAATTATTTACATCCACACCCGTTCCAAGCGTATGGTTGGGGCGGAAGCGGACAGCCTCCCGTCCCGAAAGGTTGACAAGGAACTTCAGATGCCCATCGAGATGATGATCCGCAAGTTGCGGCAGCACTCTGAGTTACCCGACGAGGATACGAAAGCCCTCCGGTCCATTATTGCATCGGTGAAGAGTTTGCCGGAAGATTCACCGATCATTCGCGAGGGGCAGCTTAGCACCCAATGCTGCGTGATTCTGAGCGGCTTTGCCTATCGATCCAAAGTGTCGGAAGATGGCAAACGGCAGATTTTATCATTCCACATCGCAGGCGACATGCCCGATCTTCACGGCTTGCCACTGAAGCGGATGGACCACGACTTGACCACGCTGTCGAAAGCGCAACTTGGTTTTATTGATCACGATGCGCTTGAACGAACCCTTAGTACGCGTCCGGCTTTGGCACGAGCGCTCTGGCGCGAGTCGCTTGTTGACGCCGCATTGTTCCGGCAATGGATAGTCAATTTGGGCACACGATCCGCATCGGGGCGCATGGCCTATTTGATTGCGGAATTGCGCCAGCGGCTTGGAGCGATGGATATGGTCGCTAACGAGCAGTTTGACTTTCCGATCACTCAATCGAAGCTGGCCGACGCGCTTGGATTGAGTGTTGTGCATGTCAACCGCGTCCTTCAGGCGTTCCGAACCCAAGGCATCCTTGATCTAAAGCGCCGCGTCGTTACGCTTGGCGACTTCGAAAAGATTGTCCAACTCGGTGGATTTGACAGCTTAAACGACAAAACTAGCGCTCAGTAGCGCCTGGTGCGGTTGATTGTGAGAAGCAGGAGGGACTTCCGCTTGGGGCCAGACTCGGATGTCAGAGGGCGCACCCGCGACGTCCGCTTCACCCGCGAGTTCTCGCGCCGCTTGCGCAGGTTTTTGCTCCCTTCCAATATGGGCAGCAATGCGTCGAGTGTCCTCCGAATCGCAAGTCATCATGATGCTGGTGTTTCCGCCGGCGAAAGCTGATCGCCGGCACGCCGAGATCAGACAGCGCCATGCTCATCAAGGACATGCTGATGCGCTCGCCGGTGGTCAACAACATATCGAGTTCGCGGCGATTGGGATGCGGGCTGATCTGATAAGCCATCCTGACGAGTTCGTCGGTGGTCTTGCCCATCGCTGAGACGATCGCCACGACACGATGGCCACGGCCATGCAAGTCGGCGACGCTGCTCGCGACCGCGCGGATTTTTGCCGTTGTTTCGAGACAGACGCCACCGTATTTTTGCACGATGGTGGTATTGCTAGGCATTCTTGCCCGCGTCGTGTTGAAAGGCGCAGCTGAAGTGGATCAGATCGTCCTCCCTTCGACGCTTTTGCGGTTTTTGATCGTTTCGCCACGATCTGCAGAGCGCCCCGGTTGCGCTTCTTGATATCCGCTTCCGCGCGCTGAGCTTTCGTCCCGCTGCGGTGAGCGGCGTATTCCTTGCCGTCTATCGGCGCGACATGCGCCGGATCTCGATCATCCGCGGTGAAAATCACCGAACGCAGCATCACGGCGCTTCTAGGAGCAGCAGGGACTGGGAAACAGCTGCAAAGATTCACATGCGTTATTTCCGGAACCGCAGATCACCTGGATGATGCGAGCCACGGGGCACCTGATTTTCATTTCGTGTCTTTTTCAGCCCTAGTAGCGACGACCGCTGCTTCTCGGCGGCGGCGGTTCGGCGATCCGGATTGGCCCCGGCATTACCCTCCAAGGGTGCTGGGGCCTTTTTTTGTGGTTGGCCAAACAGCACAACACCGGCCGCTAGAAATGCGCGCGGGAATCAGGCCAGGCGCGGGCGTCAAACTCATCAAGGGGCCGGACGAGTTTCAAACGGGTGCGGAGCGACAGAAGCCAAAAATGATCGGCTGAAAGCATTGCAACGGCTCTGCAGGTTTTGGAACATCACAAGTTCATTGCCGTTCTTCCCGATGGGAGGAGATGTGATGCTGATTCAAAAAAAGCAGGCAGACCGACTGCATATCAACATACATCAAGCCGCTGATCAAGCACCGGACATACCGCTCGGTGTGCCGGAGGGTGAGCTTCGAATAGCCGTTGAGAAGGTCGGCGATTCAGCGATCGCCGTGCGCAAACAGCTTGGCATCGAGCGGAGCGATGACGATGAATCGTGAGGCTGAAGAGCTGGCAATTGAAGCCGCGCAATGCGCTAGAGAGGCACGTCACCAAGCTGCGCTCTTACCGGAAGGTCCAGTTCGCGATGCGTTACTTGAAAAAGCTAAGCAATACGAAGCTGTAGTCCCGGTCGACCCCACGTACAATCCTGTTGCCTAGCGACAGGAACATCGACGCAGCGTAGCAAGGCCCAGCCCAGCCGTCGCCAGCGCTCGGCGACGCCCTGACCGCCGGCTATCGCCACCTCGAGATCAAGTGCGTTCGCTGCGAAAACCCATCAGACAGCCGCACTCGATATCGTGAGGCGACCGAAATGGACCCTATCCACGAGCTTTAGCGCTACATGCGATGGGATGCTCGCGACAGCCCAGTTACCCGTTCAAGCGAAGCCACGTCGTCACATTGCGGAGGTCAAAATCACCACGATGAACCCTCTCAACATGGTGGCTGGGAGAGCGATAGCGAGTGACATGGCATGCGATGCTCCGGCACCGAGGGGTTGCCCGGGTCAATAGATCGACACGCGATCTTCGGATGTGATCGGCCGCACATCTCACGCTCACTTGACGCCGTAACACAAGCTACCAGCGGCGTGGCGTAAACGGACAGCGCCCCCGGCGCGGGGGGCGCCACTATACTCCCGGTCGGGGGCAACCCGATCGCGGGAGCATATGCATGACTGATTCCCTGCATTTGCCACTTGTTCCCGCCGAAAACCGATGAATGTTCACGGATTAGGGGCGTATTGTCCGAGCTCACAGGGCCGCTTTTTCGGCTGCTGCTTTGATTGACTCACAGCCTGCCGCTTCGGTTGGCTCGCCCTTTGCCAGGCTGACGCTTCCCACGCGAAATAAGCACGGTCATCGCGATCGGAAAAACAAAGGAACACTCATGCTTAAATCTTCTTGGGCTTAAAACGATAGGCGAATTCCCGAGGACAATGCGAGGGCGAGATCGATGACTAAGGAGAGATTGAGCAAAGACGCTGCGGATGCGTTCCGGCTTCTTCGAGCCTTTCGCTCGATCCGGGACCGAGCGAGCCGCCAACGTGTTGTCGAAACGGTCGAAGCGATGGCGGCGGAACTCCCGGACAAGCCGAAAAAGCCGACGCCAACGAGGCAAAGCATACCTGAAGGTGAACGATCGACCGTCCCCGACTAGAAGTTCACGGATCACCTCATCTCGCGGTCCCATAGGCTGGCACATGGCGTTACAGGCCATCGGGTGCCTATTCAATCTCCTACATAAGCTGCGCAAGGCAATGGCGGAACAACTGAAGGGGCACGTCACTGGTGGCGAGGGCAAGATGGCTGAAGTGAATGGTTGCTATTTTGGCGGTTACGTAAAGCCAGCAAACTAGCAAGAAAATCGTCGCTACCGCCGATATGCCCGCAATTAGTATAGGAAATGGAAGCTCATCGTCGTCGTCATTGAGCGCGGTGGCGATTCGGCGCCAGCAGTGTTTGGCTCTGCAAGCCAAGCCGCCGCTTTCATTCGCGCCTGCATTGCGAAGGGGACTGTCGTTCATGCCGACGAAGCCGCTTCTTAAGATCGTACACGGACATTTTTGAAATTGAAGCGAATCAATCAATCACCAAGAAGCTTACTCCTTGTATGGTCTCTGCACTAATCAGGCAGAGGAGTATTTCAGCCGTTTGCGCCGCGATCAGGTCGGTATCTCCACCATCATATTACTAGCGCTACGCGCAGGTTTTTGGCGCTCCTTTGGCACCATCGTAATCTTCGCAGTTGATGGAGCCGGCCGCCCAGCCCGGCCGGTTCCGGGCCGCGGCAACGCCTCGCTGGGCGGCGGGCAGTCTGGCGCTGCAACGCGAAGCGCAGCCCGGAGGAGCGCGATCGCGGCTGGCGGTGCAAGCGCTTCACTCCGGGCGCAGTCGCCCGCGCGCTGCCCCCCCGCTGACTTACTGGCCATGTCAGCCAAAGAATGAGGCGGAGCTACGACCCCTGCCCTGCTGATCGATGCCGGAAAACGGCAAATGCGCCGCAGCCGCCGGATCCGGGGCTGTTCGAGGACCTAAGAGCGAGAGCCGCGGCATCTTTTGCGATAACACCGGTTGGGTCTGCGAGAACCATCCGGATCAACCCTGGACCGGCAATCACGCCTGCACCTGCGGTGGCTCCGGCGCGCCCTACCCGAGGTGCGATGGGCCGGCCGATAGCGCGCGCAGTTGCCGCGCGGCTTTTGCATCGACAAACGCGACAGGCGCCGCTGAATTGCGAATGCCAATTTCCAGCGAGTTCTCTCGAGCTTTCGCCGGTGTCGTTCGCCTCCGAAAGCGAAGATTGCCATCGTTTCTGGAACGATCTCAAACGCGCCTTGATCTCCAGTTTGCTCTAAGAGAAACAGGAAGGAAACGACCAAATGAAAATCGCAAGAATCGCCTTGGCTACCGCATTCATATTCGGTCCATTGCTGCGGCATCCGCACAAGGCGGTGGCGGAGGCGGTGGAGACTCTCCGGCTGCGACTTCCGGTTAGGGCGCGTCCAGCAGTCCGAGCGCGGCAAATCCGGCCGCGATGCAGAATGACCCGAAAGAGAGGGAAGGCACGACGGGCAAGAGCTGCGGCACGATGTCCAAGGACGGCGCAATGTCAAAAGACCACATGAAGACGTAAGCCACGCTTAGGAATGTTTCATCGGAATTGCTCCACTTCAATTCGGCCTAGGCATGTCCTCCTCGCTGGGGCCGTCTTTGCGCGCAGACCGTGCGTGAGTATCCTTTCCGGCGTCCTATCCAACTACAACTGTTGGAGCGACCGCGGTGCGCCCGGAGCCAGATCAAACGGTGGGTGCCGCCGAGACCTCATTCCATCCGAACAGAAGAGCGCCCAGGTCGATGGCGAAGGCAATTGCGCTAAGCCTATAAGGTTGTACTCCACCGTACCCATGTGTGCTTGAACGCTCTTCAGTCGATAATTTCCCATGCACATCTCCCGCAGCCGCAGCCGCAGCCGCACAGGCGCTACGCGGCGCCTGTATTAACTTCAAGGCTGTCAAAGGCCGCCGATCGGCTGCGCGGTCTTCGGCACTGCTTCCACGGCCTCGACAACTCCTCGACGCGTCTCCCTGTCTTTGATCGAGCGATATGCCCGCAGCCTGAATATTTCTACAGCGTCTCGGGCGAGCTGTTCTTTCGTCAAATTTTGCTCCTGTGACTCAACGCTGAATGCACGCCGTCTATTGGCGGCTCCATCGGTAGTACTGGCCGCAGGGCGGCGTGGGTCGTGAGGTGGCGGGACATTCATTCCGAACGGGTCGAGCGTCTTTCCAACCATCACGCACGCATGAACCAAACACCGTAGGATGGCAACCGACGCCGCATGTCCCGTGAGCGCGGGCGCTGCCAGTGTCCGTGAAAGCAATTAAACTCAAACTGATACCAATCATTGAGCGCACCATTCTTCGTGTTCCCTACAATCACTTTCTTCAGAATCGAAATGGTATGGGAGCCGCACGCGGCGCAGTATGGGGGCAAAGGTAGTAGCGCGCCGCAGCAATTGAGTGTCTCGGTAGACGACATTCGGGAAACTCGTAACGTCGAAGATGGAGGCTTGCCGCCGCAAACACCGGTAGCCCCAAGCTCACCGTCTGACTATCCGATCAGATTTCTGAGCATGATCCCGGCGTCGCTGACGGCCGATCTTCGATACCGCTTACAGAGGCCTTGCATTAAGGCTGGTCCGGATCGGGGTGGCCGCCATACCACGCGAACGTTGCCGGTTTTTCCCGATTTTAGGAACGAACCGATCTGTCCCACGTTCCAAGCAAAAGCGGGAGTGGCTGAGATGGGCGCTGGCGATCAGTTCGCATGCATGTCGGTGGTGGCAGTTTTCTCACTTGCGCTGATCGTGACGTCCAGTCTGTTCGCGGAATCGAGGGCGGCAAAAAACCTCGCAATGCCGGCCGTGCAACAGGTCCGCGCCCCCCGCTGACCGGGAAGGGCAAAGACTCCGCTCCTTTCACGCTGGGTGTCTTAGAGCTGTTTGAGGACAACGCGGTCGGCTGAGTTGTTTCATCAGCTCGGCGCCGCAATCGGCGCCAGGCAAGGCCCGCAAAAACGTTAACTCCGGCGCAGCTGGGGAACTGGGCCGGAGCGTTTGGGGAAGTTGAGTGTGTGCCTTAACAGAGCCTGATTAACCACGGAAGAAATCTCCGGTTCCTCGCTCAATTGCATATTTTTCCTACCGGCGCTAGCGCCGTCCTCGGTGCAGGCTTCCTGGTCGCTTGCGCGATCAGCGCATCGGCCGCGATCGTGTGCTCTGGGAGGGTATGCCGGCTCACCACGTGGCATACGGTTATCCGCGGGACGCCGGCGTCGTTGTCCACAAAGACAATTGGTGCTGGAGGCCGCACAAGCAGTTCAGCCTGCGTGAGCACGAGGATCGCGGCTATTGGCACGGCGACAGTGGACCACTTGGTGGTTCGCACCACCAATACAAAGAGGCCGCCGATCGGCGGCCTTTTTGGTGAGCGAGACGTCGGGAACGATTGCCGTTTTTTCCCGTTGTCGGGCGCCGGTGCCGATATGCGGTCCGGTATGGTGGTGAAGATTGATGCCTCTGCTTCGATACGTCCTGTTTACAAGCGCGACGCTGCTTGGCCTGCTGTTTCTCGCGGATTGGTATTTTCCGGCAACGCCGATCGCCGTCGCCCACGACGACATCGACCGCGCAACCATCCGCATTCACTCGCAGCACAAGTGGCCGGAGGCGATACGGATGGATACGAGCACCCCGCTCGTCACCACCTCACCGGCCCCCACAGTTTCCATCATCGCCACGGCTCCGGCGGCCGAGGCGCAGCCTGCGGCTGTCGCGCAGGCCGACACGCCGCAGTCAATTCCGCCGAAGGCGCCAGAGCAAGCCACGCGGCACGCCAGATCCGCCCGGCACGCACAGCCCGAGAGAAGCCGGCAATTTGCACAACGCCGCCAGCGCTACGCGAGCTATCGCGCGCCGGACTGGCAGGGCTGGCCATTCCCCAACTGGTGAGTCCAGCACGATGTCCCGGATAAGGATCGCCGGAGGGCTGCGTTCGTCGCTTCCATTGCCCTGACGAATGCGGCCGGATATCAGGCAATGAAGAACTGGCCGCGTGACCGCACGCGGACAGTTCAATTCCTGGAGCCTTCAGGCGAGTTCCATTTCGACGGCGATCCGCACCAGGTCGGAGTGGTTCTTTGCGCCGAGCTTCTGCTTGAGCAGGGACGTAGTGTTGGCGACCGTCTTGTAAGAGATGCCGAGCGCCGATGCGACGTCGACGATCTTGTCGCCGCGGCCGAGCAGCCGCAGGATTTCCAGTTCCCGCGCCGACATCTGCGAGGCGGGATTGGCCTTGATCGCGGCGCCCGCGAAGGCGACCGCCTCCGCGAGGTGCGGCGAAATGAAGCGCTCGCCGGCGGCGACCTTGCGCACCGCCTTGACGAACAGGCGCGGGTCGTCGCTCTTGGAAAGATAGCCCTGCGCGCCCATCTCCACGGCCCGCACCACGAATGCGGGATCGTCATTCATGCTAAACATGATGATGCGGGCGTCCGGATCGTCCTTGCGGATCCTGCGCAGCAGCTCGAACCCGGAAACATCGGGAAGCTTGATATCGATGACAGTCACATCCGGCCGCTTTTGCATGAAGGCACGATGGCCGCTCTTGGCATCGGCGGCCTCGTCGATCCTGACCGTCTTGTCGGCGGCGAACAGGGATCTGCAGCCCGACACCACCACCGGGTGGTCGTCGACGATCAATACCCTTGTGGCTGATTTGGCCGTATCGTGCACGACTGCCTCCACTGCCTAAATAGAACTTCGCGCGGAAATTGAAAGAGAAGAATCGTCGAATGGAGCCCAAATTGCCAAGACTCTCAAAAAGTCTCTCGACAAAATTCTCGAATCAACTCTGGAACCGCCTCTCCTTGCGCGCACGGCTGTTGCTGCCATTGGCTGCAATGATCGTCGGCGCGCTGCTGCTCGGCGGCCTTGCCTTGCAGACCTTCTCACCCGAGCAGTTCGCGGATGAGAATGCCCAGGGCGCGCGCTCTGCCCAACTCGTGGCCGATGCGCTGAACGCCGCGCTCGCGGCCGCCAACAATCCGCAGCAGACACTCGACGCGTTTGCGGGCGGGCTTGGTACGCTAGCCGCCATCGAGTTCGTACCGGCGGGGTCGAAGCCGCCCCGCACAACCACGGAGACCTATCCCGGCAATGTTCCCGCCTGGTTCACCGCTCTGTTGCAGATTCCCCAGCTTGGCTCGACCCATCCGATCAGAATCGGCACGGCGCACGTCGGTGATATCCTCTTCAAACCCGACCTCTCGGCCGAGATCCTTGAAAAATGGGTGGGCTTTTTAGCCATTGTCGCATCCGCTGCGGCGCTAATGCTGCTTGCCGGACTCAGCGCCTATTTTACGACGGGCACGGCGCTTCATCCGCTGGCGCAGCTCGGCGCCGGGCTGACCCGGATGCGAAACGGCGACTTTGATGCCGCGATCCCATTGGCCGGCCCACCTGAGATCCGCCAGAGCTGTGCAGAAGCCAACGAGCTCGCCGCGACGCTGAAGCGCCTCAGCCGCGACAATCGAAACCTGCTGCGCAAGCTCGTCGCCGTGCAGGACGACGAGCGCCGCGAGCTGGCCAGGGAACTGCACGACGAGATGGGGCCGCTGCTGTTCGCGATCCGCGCCAACGCTACGGCACTGTCAGACCCCGAGGCCGAGGGCCCTCCCGAGCCCGGTTCGCCGGCGCATGGCATCCTCAGCGCGGCTGAGGCCCTGCAACAGGCGAACCGGCGCGTGCTAGAGGGCCTGAGCCCGGTCTACGTTGCGGAACTGGGGCTAGCCGCGAGCATCCAAGCGCTGCTTCGCAACGCCCAATCCCAGGCTCCCGGACTTTGCGTCGCATCTCGGATCGATCATCGTCTGAATGAGCTCGACGGCCTGATCTCGCAGACGACCTACCGGGTGATCCAGGAGGGCTTGACCAATGTGCTTCGGCATGCGCAGGCCACCGCGATGGGTGTCGTGGCGACGGTCAACGGCGATCAAATCCAGATCGAGATAACCGACGACGGCGTTGGCCTGCCGCGGGACCTGACGTTCGGCAGAGGCCTGACCGGCATGCATGACCGCGTGCGTGCGCTCGACGGAAAACTGCAGGTGCTCCGCGAGCACGGCCGGACCGTGGCGCGCTGCCGGCTTCCGCTCGACCACCCCGTTGGGCAGTGACGAAGACATCACCGAGAGGAGGGGCGCAGCGCATGCGCGCAATCCTGCCCTGTGTAACGAACATAAACAGGATCCGAACCCGCCTGCCCTCGAAGCTCAAATAGTCCAGCATCACCCCGTCTTGCTGCGGCGCGATCTCTTCGAGCCCGAACGCGTCACAAGCAAGGTAGCGGTGGTTGGAGGAGGTACTCAACAATCCGGGACTTTCCAAGCCGCCGGGACAAGGCCGAAAGCCCCACGGGGAGCGGCTCTTTCGATGTCAGTCATGCTGCTCCTTGCAGCCAACGCCATGGCGAAGGACAAGACCGAGAGGACAAGCCGGCTGATGCCGACACGGGCGAGAGCACCAACCTGCATACCTTGCCGACCAACGCCATCCGTTCAGCCCAAGGTATGCTTTAGGAACAACTCCGGGCTGACCGCTTTTGAAACTGGAGCTTATTCGGAGGAACGTTTGATGAGAGCAGCGAAAGTCATTTTGGCGGCAGCCTTTGTCTTTGGATCGATTGCGGCCGCATCCGCGCAGGGCGGAGGTGGTGGTGCAGGCGGTGGAGGCGGCAATTCCCCCGCAGCGAAGAGCGGCCAAGGCGCTACCAGCAGTCCAGAATCCGTTAATCCCGCTGCGACCCTGAACGACACCAAGGAGCGGGGCGGATCCGGCAAGATGACCTCAAGCCGATCCCACAAGCACCGCAAGCACCATAGGACGGTGTGAAATGACGCCGAGCCCGCCGCTCGGCTTCCATTTTCGGAACGCCGCGGTGCTCATGACTTGCTCGGTGTGCTCGGCTTAACGGTTTTGCTTGCCAGTGTAGCTGGACTTGTCGCCGCGCGTCATCGTGGTCGCACGATCCGGTTGGAATGAGGTTCCGGAAATAGCGGATGTGAATCGGGAACGAAAAAAAGCCGCCTTGGTTGGCGGCTTCTTTCTTTTGCAGGAAATATATCACCGGAGCAGTCGTGCGCGATCGTCACTCGACTTCCTGTACGACGGTCCGGGTCTGGGGATCGACGAGCATCACGCGCTCGCCAGAATAGATATAGCGATACCGAGTGAGCGAAGGTCCCCAATCGGCCGGCACTGCTTCGAGCTCGACTTCGCGCGGCACAACCGACGACGATCCTCTCCCGCGTTTCCACCGGACGAATCTTGTGCTCGGCCACGTAATTGTGGATGCGCGTGCGGTACTGCGGTTCGATCTGCACAGTGGCTGCGTGTCCGGCACCGGTCGTGCCGACAACCGTCTGAGCGAGGGCACCTGTTGACGCCAATATGGTAGCGATGGAAACCAGGAACAACTTTCTCATGTTGTCCTCCTCTCCGCTGTATGCGGAGTTTCAAGAACAATGAGAGCAAATTGGATTGTTCCTCATCAGAATCCAGATCACGACTCACCTCTTGTTCGCGCCGTTGAACCTATGGCGTTGGACGTGACTTTGCTATCGAGTGGAGCGACCGCCATGAATGCATCGAGCGTTGGGTGGCGCGCCAGCTGTCCAGTTGGCCCGCGTCAAAGTGCGCAATCGCAACCTTGTCCGTCTCTACGCCGGAGGCCCCGAGGATGACTTGTAGTAATGCGGAATTCGCCGGGGTGCGCCCCTATTGCTCAGAATGCCACGGTACGAAGACGATAACGTCCGGGCGCTGGCCCTGGTTCACATCAACTGGCGCGGCAAGCTAGACGTGGGTCGAGGCGGGCTGGCCGGAGCGCCGGGACAGACCCATGCGATGAGCCGCCGGGGTTGGACGCCGCGCGACCAAACCACTGATCGCATTCGGGCGTGGAAAGGGGCGGAGATTTGCAGGCAGACTCGTCCCGAGATGCTGAGCGCAACGCTCCTCCCAAGCACATGGACAAGATTCCAGCGATAGCCACCCGGAGGGCGCGGCCAATTCTAACTGCCAATGCAGAGCCGGGTTACAATCATAACTCCAACTTTTGCTGGGGGCGCTTTTCTGCCTTTATCAGCTTTTGATAGCAACTTTTGTAGTCTTCCGACATCCTCCTCGCCGAGAAGCACTCCTCGAACCGGGCCCGGATTTTGCGCCTACCAGCCCTGGCAGATCGCGGATCGCACGGATTGCCTGTTCAGCATTATCCACAATGAACCCCGTCACGCCATGCTCGATCACTTCCGGGACCGACCCAGCACGGTAGGCGATCACAGGCGTCCCGCAAGCCAGCGCCTCGATCATGACCAAGCCGAAGGGCTCCGGCCAATCGATAGGGAATAGAAGTGCGGCCGCTTCACTTAGGAATGGCCGCTTTTTTGAGTCGTCCACCTCGCCGACGAGTTGAACTGGCTTGTCGTCGATATGCGGCTCGATGTGCTTCTTGAAATAGGCGGATTCCCCTCTGGGTAGCTTGGCAGCGATGCGCAGCGGCAGTCCGGCTGCGCGCGCGATGTGGATTGCATCGTCCGGTCCCTTCTCAGCCGTCAAGCGGCCAAGAAACGCCAGATAGGTGCCCTGTTCGTAACTTGGACGAAACAGGTCCAACGGAAGCCCGTGCTGGATCGTGCCAATCCAGTTTGCATCGGGAAGCGATCGTCGCTGGCTGTCGGAGATCGAGATGAATGGCGCACTTGGATATGCTTGAATGACGTCGGGAAGTCCCGGAAGGTCGAGCCGGCCATGCATCGTGGTGACGAACGGCACGCCGATCCGGCTAAGTAACGGAAGCGGCAGCCAGTCGACATGCGAATGGATTATGTCGAATTCGCCAGACCGTTCCGCGATCGCTTCGAGCAGGAGCGCGTAAGCGGCGTTGGCATCGACGCCCTTTCGTCCAAGACGCAGTGCGCGAGGCAACACCGGATGGAGCTTGCCTTTGGTTCGTGAATCGCCACTTGCGAACAAGGCAACGTCATGTCCAAGCTCGACCAGCTCGTCCACCAACCAGGCGACCACCCGCTCTGTGCCGCCATAGAGCTCGGAGGAACGCTTTCAGCCAGAGGAGCAAGCTGGGCTATTCGCATAGCCTATTCCCCCGCTCCGAGTATGGATCGCATGGCCAACACGACGATTGAAGAGAGCAAATATGAGACGGCGAGGAGCGTCCAAACTGGCCGCGCGCCGCCCGTGACGATGCGCTCGAGCAGCCCTTCTCTGCGCGTTAACATTCGTCGTCGGGAAGTCGCGTGAGATAGGCCAGTCCAAAGCTTGCAATCTCCTCCGCATCGCCTTTGCGAACCTCCCACCCTGCATACAGATGACGTTCAAGGAGACAGCGGCGGATATCCGAGGCATCGACCTCCGAATGGGTAGCGCGGAAAACGGACCAGGCGGTGTCGACAGCTGTCCGCAACGTGCCTGCTTCTGCCATTCACAAAGCTCCAAGCGCGTAGGTATCATTCGCTGGTAACTCGGGATCGGGGCGAAAGTTGCTACTTTCTCCCGATCCGGGAAAACAGCTGCGACCACCCTGGCCACGTCTGAGCCTCTCCGGCGGACCAGGCCCTGGCGCAGCCTGCTACCCGTCTGCGGATCTGCAACACCCCTCGACCAAGCCTATTTTTTGCGTCGTGATTCTCGGCGTGGCCCCCAATCCAGCAAGAAGCAGCGGAAAGCTTCAGTCAAGGTATCTACCTAGGTCGCCCCCGTCCTGTCGTTCACGCCGTCGCCGTTGTCAACGAATGGTCAGATGGCCGGTACCGCGACGGTCGTGCCTGACGCATAGCTCGATCATGGATCAGCGAGCATAATGTACGGGGTGGCGGGCTCAGCGGATTGGCCGTCTAAGGCGGCCTGCACTGAGCTGCAGTAGCTTGCGTTCTGTGCGAACGCCGTCTTTTCGATTTACCGACGGCCACCACGAACTTCGGGTCCCTACGACAGCGGCGGAGCGCGATCTAGGCGTGTTCGCGCGAGCCCGCACGCTTCCCGACGCTAGGGCTGCCGAAAACGCAAGAAGGGCCATCACGGCCGCGGGAATGAGCGGTATGGCTGGGTGAGGCTGACAAAAATCCCAGAAATTATCATGTCCCGAGTTGTGCCTGCAGAAAGCCGCAGTCGGGCTCCTCCTTCACGGCGTGGACCCGGCACCGATCATCAGAAGGGGAAGTGGGAAAACCCCGAACAGCCGCAGGACAAGCACCGCAACCGCAGTTCCCGCAGCGATTGTCTACATCGGGTTTCTATGGCTTGCTGCTTGAGAGATGCCAGCCTAGGGTTTTTCGGACGATAAACTCTGAGACTTGATCCCCTGCGGAGAGACCTTGCAGCGCAGGTCTTCTGCGGTGTCGCTGATTGCGGAGGGCCTCCTTTGCCTTTTGCGACACCCAACGACGCCCCCCCCGACGGCGAGGCAATAGGCCCGGCAAGGCCCCGGAATCGCCAACAGCCCCGCCGACGATGCCGAGGGCGAAAACTAGCTCCGCGAAAGGACTTGCGGCTTCAAGACCTCGGCTGCCCGAGAGCGCCTGTCCTCGCGCCCACGCCGCCGCGTTCTATGCGCGGCGCCGGGGCGTACCGTCTCATCCTTGGAACGTTTTGCCACTTCATCCTGTTCCATAAAAGGCAATCACCGAGGGAGACATGAGATGAAGAAAATCTTCGCTATTGGGCCTCTGCTAGCCGTCGCAATGGTAACCGGCGCATTCGCCGCGACGACCGTCCTAAAGGAGGGGCCAAGGGAAAGTTGGACTGTGACGAATTACTACAAGCAGGCCGTATACGATCCGAAGGAAAGCAAGATCGGCGATATCGACGACGTCCTCGTCGACAAGTCCGGGAAGATCACGGGTCTCGTGATCGGCGTCGGCGGCTTTCTCGGAGCCGGCGAGAAGGATGTCATTGTGCCATTCACGGCAGTCAAGACCACCAAGAAGAATGACAAATGGTGGTTGACCCTGGATGAAACAAAGGACGACCTGAAAGGCGCTCCGGGCTTTAAGTACGACCGCACCAGCACCACCTGGGTGCCCGAGACGAAGTAGCGCGATATCAGCGAACGCGAGGCGTGGTGTAGCTGGCGGCGGTCACCGCGTTCACCGGTAGGAGCCGGGTCGGTCAGCTGGCGATAGCCGGAAGACTGACTGTTGGATCATCGCTCAACGGCGCGATGGTTTCCAGTGTCATGTAGCGGGCGCGCTGGACCGCCGACTCATCGTTCTGTTCGAGCAGGATCCCGCCGATGAGGCGGACGATGGCATCCTCGTTGGGGAAGATGCCGACCACCTCGGTCCGCCACTTGAACCAAGAAAAATGGAAAGGAAAAAAATGTCCGAAGTCCCACTGTCTGCAGCTGATCTGCGGACGCATTTGGATGAGCAAATTGGGTTCTTGGAACCGACCCTCAGCCAAATCGTTCGACGAAGGCTATGAGGACGAAGCGAAACGCCTCGCGGTTACGTTGCGCGTCCTGCTTCACGAAACGAGGAACTCGCACTCGGCACTCGGTCAGCTCGGTTCACTCGACCGCTCAACTACCGACACATCAATGGCCTTTGATCCGTCTAACCAGCTGTCGCACGGCGGCCTTGTTTTCGCCGCTGTCGGCCGCCCCGGTTGCGCAGCTTGATGATGTGCCATGAGCAAACAGGTGCCGTTCGACGAATGGTGGGGCGCACCGGTCTTGGTTGATGCCACCCGCAACATCTTAACCGCAAAGACCTCGTGCTGACCGCTGCCAATCAAGATGGTGGTGCATATGTAGACCCAGCACTCGATGAGGCTTATCTCAGCTTATCGAAGGGGACTTTTATGCGCGCCTTCAGGGTGGAGAATGGCAACAGTGCCCACTCGAAGCGCCGGAGCGCGCAGCTATTCGGCAAGTTGCGCGCGAGGTCCTCAAAACACTGAAGCCGGGTTACGGTAAGAACCCGTCTCACCAAGCAGATGTTATTGCGGGTGGGATGTCCTTGGTCGTGGGCGAGCCGAGCACGTTACAGCTGGAGATGCATAAGGCAGGGAGAGAACTGGCGACTAAGAGACCGGCTGCGAGTACGAAATCGGTCGAAACCAGCCTTGCACTTGTGGCAGCGGAAGAAAGTTCAAGCACCATCACGGGCCCCTCACCTGAAGCTCCGGACGAAAGACGACCAAGCTGAAGCGTACCGACCTCACATGGCGAAACGCGGGATCAGCACCGGCCGCCGCCAACTGCGCAGATGATGTACTGCACCGCCCTGGTGCCGGAAGCCATTGCAAAAGGCCTCCACCGGATCTACCGGCAGAGGCCTGGCGGGTGGATGGCGTGAGGCTGAAACTGTCAGGTGTCACCCCAAGGACCCGAGTTCGCTTAGTTCGACGTGCAGACCTTGACGGTCTTCATGCCAGTTTCAGCTTCAGCCCTGGTCTTGTAAACAGTGTCACCGCTCACAACGGCCGTTTCCGTGGTGGTGGGCTTCGTTTCAGTGATCGTGCACTTCTTGGTCTTGGCGTCTTGCACAACATAAAAGCCTTCAGCAAAGGCAGGCGCAGCGACTGCCGTCATGAGCGCGGCGGCAACAAGGGTCTTCAACTTCATTCCGTCCTCCTCCAGTAGCGCAGGCTTCAGCCTGTCTGCGAAACAACAAAGAAAATTGCCACTTGTTCCTGACGCTCGGAACAGCGCGAGGACCTCCGCGTTGAGCTTCGAACTTGCAATTGGAGAAGAGCGAATGGATGGCCGTGTAGAGGCGAGGATTGTCGGTTTGGCTATCGCGGCCGTATACGTTTGCTTAATGCTCGCTGCCCTGGGCTCTGCATAGGAGCGATCAATTGGGCACCGGCTAGCTACCGCTTCCTGCGCCCTTCTGTTCGCGACGATGCTCATGCTATGCAGCCATTGGTTTGTGGGCAGTCGCGCATCCAGCCTCACGTTCCAGCCAGTTGCTTTTCGCGGCATGCGCTAGCCGCGTCTAATTGCTGCCGTCACGGCCGATTAGGGCGCCCGTTAGTTGATTATTTAGGTGGTCGTATAAAATGGATGCTGGTGGTGCTTGTTGGCGGTATCACGCCGGTTAACGCTGATCTTGAGAAGTTCTCCGACTGCCTTACTGCTGAAGAGCAAATGCGTAGGCATTATGCAGACGCGTTTGAGGCATGGGACCGCTCCGCTGCATCGATTCGAGCGGCACCGAGACTATGCAAGGGCGCGGGATATGCAGGCAAAACGCTTGCTGTCCAATTCCGGCACGTGCGTTCCACACGGTTCGGGCGAAACCATGTCAACGACTGCAAACTCACAGCAGCCCACACCGCCGGCCGCGTCGCCCACGACCCGTTAAGTTAAAGGTGTCGGGCGCTGTGTGAGGTGGGTGCATTGGCGAGAGACGGCGTTGTCGTTCCCCTCTTAAGTTGATTCCTTTGCAGGGTTTCAATTTCAGTTTCGATCTTGCGGGGGTTTCATTCGCCGCTTCGCTTCGATGAGCAGCGCCTCAAGGTCCGCGAGTCGTTTTCGTCCTGTATCGCGCTCGATCCGCCGCAGTTATCGGTGAACGCGTCTTTATGCATCGTGCTTCTCAAGGTTGGCGGGCCTCTTGACCCGTCTTCGCACGGAAGGCTCAAGATTTCCCGGGAGCACTGATACGCGGACCTGTCGAACGCATCCGCTCCCTCGCATGGGACGCACCCGGCGACCGCCAGCTACTGCTACCGTCATAAAACCCCGTCTCCCTACTCAGCTGTTGCGCGGTCAAGCAGGTTCTTCACGCTCAATAGCATCATCTGAGCATCCACGCGAGTAATAGATGCTCGCTCCCTGGGCTTGCGAAGGCGCAATGCCGCGCCGCGAGATCCACTCCGAATACACAAGCGCGGTGTCTACCAAATCCGTCCGACGTCTGAGACGTTCGAAGCTTACATGGTTTTTGATTAACATAAGCGATGACGGTGAGCGCCAAAGGTGGACGTTCAAGATAACGGGCTGTTCCGGAAAAGGGCACTCATCGACTTCCAAAAGAGCGGCGATGATATCGCCGCGGCCATCAAGCAACTTGGATAGTCCCAGAAGGCGCGAGAAGACCGGGTCAGGCTGCGCGGAGCATGATCCGGAAAAGTGGATACCGCTTTTCTCGGGACAAAGGCGAAGCGTTTGCCGGCGATCATGCTCAAATAACGAGCTGTTTCGCGATTGCGCCCTCGCGTTTCTTTAGCGCCTCAACAAGCCGACGCCCGAGAACCGCTGGCGGGCTCGTCAAACGTAAGGTCCTTCTGGCAGCATTTCGGTGATCGTGCCGAACGGATGCTCGACCGTCTCCCGACGCTGACGCATGGCTTGTGGGTTTGCATCGAGGCGCTCAGCGAAAGGGTAGCAAAATTCAGGAGGGGGATTATTCGAGAGCCATATCTTCGATCGAGAGGCCCGGCAGTCTCGCGTTGATCCAAATTTATCCGAAGGTCTTTGGCCGCGTCGCCGCTTATCGCGAGACGAAACACGCCATCTTCAGTCGAAATCTCTAGGACATCGGATTAGTCGTCCCTTGAACATCCCAGTTTAGTTGCAGACTTCACAAGCAAGCGGATCGCCAAGTTCCGGAGGCATTCAACAGAGACAGAGATGGTTGAATTGAGTGCCAAGCGACGGGCCTCAGATTTTGGCGGCCCAAAGACTTATGGTCGCGGACTTTAGCGGTCAATCCAATTAGGTACAACTTCCCTATGCGACTGAACCTGTTCAGCAGACCCTATAGCGATGGAAACGCGAGCTTGGGATCGTTCAGCTGGCTCGCGAGCGATCAATCCGCGCTACGCATGCGCGGTCGCTTCGGGCACGGTGAAAAGCCGCACGCAGCATGTTTCCGGCCTGAACAGCCACCCTTCTTGCCGTCTTCCAAACTGCAAGAGATTCGACCATGTCCATCATGGTTCGCCAATACCGATATCCCCACGCAAAAGCAGGTATCGACAGCAGCTTCTCCTTATTCAGCTGGAACAGCCGCTCCACGAGAGTGAGCTTCAAGACTTCCGCTGCAATAAAAGTGACAGCTCCCGGGGAAAAATGCCCGGTCCCGATCAAATAGGCGCTCAAAGGTTTTGCTGGCTCGAGGATGATCACCGGTACCGCAAAAAGGGCAAGCGAAGGATACGGCGGCAATGAAGCAACCCGGACCCGTACGCGTTCCATCAGCCTCTGTCTAGCCATCCACGCTGTGATCGGCCGCGTCACATAGGAAAAGACGGCGTCGACGATGAAGTAGACGATCGCGAATATAAAAACCGGTGTGTTCCAAAGGCGGGTCATGACACCTCCGGCGTATCAAAGCGCGCCTCGAGGATGTGTTCCTGGAAGCCGGCGAGTAAATGAGGGAACCGGGAGCAGTCCTGGGCACGGAGGAGCCGAAACGAAGTCTCCAGACCATCAGAACCATCGCGCGCAGCAGGCACACCGCAGTCGATTCCGGACGTTGAACAGCGCCAAGTCCCGGGCCTCCCTTCGACCTGCAGCTGAGCCTTGAAAACAAAATGGGCTTGGGAGGTGAGGCGGCATCGCTCCGACGGTCTTCACTTGGTCGCAGGGAGCGTACTTCGAGCGTCGTCAGGGGCACTCGGGCATCGTGACCTTCTCCAGTTAATGAGGATGGCCATTCTCAATCGGGTAACCTTCCGAAATTTTTGTCCGCATTTAAACCATTGGCGACGTAATTGGGTCCGATGGTTCGTGGGCAACGTCTCGGAATTAAAAAAGCAACGCTTAAGCCTGCACCTAACCGAGACAAAGCCCGGCTGGCAGAGCCCATGCGATCGCGCAGCACAAAATAAGCAGACTGACCAAAGAGCGAATGGATAGCGGCGTGATTAATGCATTCGCTGGACGGCCGCCGGAACACTTCAAAGCGGCAATTTGGCCGCATATCACATAAACGCCGCTTCTCTGTTTGTGGTTGCATGTTTGTAGGTCCCAAGTTCTTGGGTAGTTATCCGTTCTTCAGTGACTACGGAAAATCTGACCAGCCGTGCCGGGCCGAATGTTGTGGAAATGGCGACATCGGCGGCATCGCGGCCTCGTGCAATGACAATGCGACCAATTCGTGGATGATTATGCCGAGCGTCGAACGTGTACCAGCGGTCGCCAAGATAGACTTCAAACCAGGCACTGAAGTCCATTGGAGCTGGATCTTTAGGCACCCCGATGTCGCCAAGATAGCCGGTGCAATATCGGGCGGGAATGTTCATACACCGACAAAGCGTGATCGCCAGATGGGCGAAATCTCGGCATACGCCTCTGCACTCTTCATGACCTTCCGCCGCCGTCCGATCGCAACGAGCATGGTGATATCCGAACTCCATCCGGTCATGTACATAATCACAGATGGCTTGAACCCGTTGCAAGCCACTAGCGATGTTACCGAATTGGGACCAAGCAAAACTGCTGAGTTTCTCCGTATCGCAATAGCGGCTGCCGAGCAGATATATCAACGTGCCATCTGGAAGTTGACCGACTCCAATTTGCGGCGCGTCAGGCGCGAGATCATCCGGTCGTCCGCTGTCTGCAATGATGAAGCGGTTGCGGATCTCAATGAGGCCAGCCGGAGCCCTCAACCGGGTACACTCGTTGCCAAAACTGTCGCGATAATTGCGATAGCTAACGTTAGGAGACAAGTACATTTTGTGTTCGGTCAACAAGTCACGGTGCCTGGAAGGGTGAATGCTGAGCATGAGCACCATCGGCACGTCTCGATCGCAGTTGAAAGCTATGTCGTAGCCAGCCTCGATTTCCATGGTCTCTGCCTCATTGCATTGGTGCAGGCAATAAAACGGCCAAAGGCTCCAAGTTCCTGTACTTAGACGGTGAAAATAAAGTTCCCGGTGGTAGAAGCTGAGTTAGAGTGCAGCAGGCGGCGCGCTCACATGACCATATTCACAGTCCACCACACGACGATATACCGTTATCAAAATCCCGTTCGGCCGGGTCGGCATCAGCTTCTATTTCGGCCTCGGGATAGCTTCGATCAGCGATTGATCAGTTACAGGCTCGCCGTTTCACCTGAGGCAGCCGAGACGCGATGGATCCACGACGCGTTTGGGAACTGCCTGACGCTGTTTGATTTTGACAGCAAAACAACTCTGCTGCGTTTCGAGACTGAAATCCGGGTCGATCACACGCCTGAGAAATCGCCGGACTTCCGCATCGAGGATTACGCAAGAACGCACCCCTTCGAATACGACAAGGAAGAGTTACCCGATCTTCTCCCCTACATACGTGGTCACCATGCAGATGCAGCTATCGACGCATGGCTGGACAAATTTGTGACCCGAACAGCCCCGATCCCCACTGGCAAGCTCCTGATGACCTTGAACGAGGCTGTGGCGCAAAGCTTTTCGTATAAGCGTCGATCCTCTCGCGGAACGCAAACACCTGCCGAAACCATCATGAGGCAGGAAGGCACTTGCCGTGACTTCGCACTTCTCATGATGGAAGCTGCTCGCAGTCTTGGTTTCGCGGCTCGCTTCGTAACTGGCTATGTCTATTTACACGACCGGGACGGCCCTCTGCGTCTCGGAGGCGGGTCGACACACGTGTGGTGTCAGATCTACGTGCCTGGGTCGGGTTGGGTCGAATTCGATCCCACAAACGGCATTGTAGGCAACCGCGATCTTATTAGAGTCGGGGTATCCCGGACGCCTGCGCAAGCAGTCCCACTTTCAGGAAGCTTTTGGGGCGACGCTGAGGACGAATTGGAAATGGAAGTCTCGGTGAATGTCAAAACTGGCTGATGTGCGCCACGTTGCTCCCGAGAGACTATAATGTTTCAGCCAGCCGGACAGTTCTTGTACGCTTAATATCCAACCGGCGGAGCCATACTTGAGTAGCGACACTTGAGCAAGGACTCGGGCGTTCTGAAGTCAAGGCCCTTGCGTGCGGCGCTGTTGTAAGGCAGCGACGAGTTTCACGATACCGACTAGTCGAGAGAGTTGATAGATCAGTCTTTCGCAGGATGCGGCGCATTTCGCCCGATGGCATTCTCGAGGCCGCCCCTCTGCCAGGATGCGTGGAGATCGCAGAAGAAGTTCTCGTCACCTTTTATCCGCGGCTAGCTGCTAGTGGGTGGTAGGCCGCCCGGCTCTTACAGTTGGCCCTATCCCCGGGATAGGATCAGCGGCAAATCTTGAAACGGTCGTCGCGCTTGAGAGACGATGCTCGATCGAGAAATATGGCAATCGGTGGACATCACTGACCATTCCAACTGACCAACGTCCCGCATGTGTTGGAACCAGTGATCAGTGTTGTGTTAGGTTTTAGATTGCCGATTGGTACCCCAAGAAATCACCTGGCAAGAGACTGTGCGCTTTTTCACAAGACGCTGGACGAGACGTGCACCAGCTGATTCGACAATTGCGCATTGCAAGATCGCGCGCTCCAGCGATGTCATTCGGACGTCCGGCCACTTGATACCAAGTTGGGGAAACGCCTGCCCCTTCAATCTGCGTTCAATCAAGGTCACGGCGTAGTGGGTAACGTCGATTCCGATCCACTTCCGCTTCAGCCTTCCGCAGCTTCAACCATCGTGCCGCAGCCGCAGGATGGATCTAGGATCGTATCACCTTCATTAGAGGCCGCAGCGATGATCCTTTCCAATAATCCTGTCGGTTTTTGTGTCGGACAACCGAGACGCTCTTGGTGTGCCCGCAAGCCTGAATTGAGTCGTTTAAAGCGAACTTTGAGTCGGCTGGCGGCCCGTTCGTGCAACGCTGGTCACGTCCCTTGTTCCGCGTCAAAGCTGAAACGCGACGCTGCCCCGGGCAAATAGACCATCAGCGACGAGCCAATGATCAGGAATGACGACCCGTCTTCCAGATGTCTTGAGCGTTGGCGTAGCGACGCCAAGTTGCGGACTCCTCGTCCTGTCGTGCCCGACGGCTGTAGCCATGGCAAGGACGTTCTGATTTAAGAAAAACTCCGTAGCACCGATCGTGAGAGCGAGATTGGCGCTGACCCGATTAGGAAACTTACGCCCCTTGTCGCCTCCCAGCCCTGCCCAGCCGAACCATCGCAACGGAGTCTCGGTCGCGATTAGCATCCAGAATTCGCGAAGTCGATCCACCCCCCTCTTTGGCGGATTGCCTGCAATAATGGCTGAGTTGATCGCGCCAAAAATGTTGGCGACGCCGAGGCCGCCGGGCACGCGGTGCAGCCAGGCATGCAGCGCCGAGCAGAGATCCTGGCCGAGCGCGCCTCCTCCTTGCAGCACCAAGGCCACGCACTCGAACGGCAGTTGGCGCTGGCTCGATTCCACCTTCGCACTGGTCCGGAAATTCATGGTTTGCTCCGGCGTCGCAGGATTGGAATTACCAGGGCTAAAGGGACCAAAGGTCCTCCTGGCGCTGGCATTCGCCTTCGTTTAGCCGCTGCGCCACATCTTCCGCCATTGCCGGCGTCGGAAGAGATGCGATCAACCTTCCATCCTTGCCTACGATCACGTTTTCCACCATGGCTACTGGGGATTCGTTGGACAGGAGAAGATAACGATCGTGACCATGTCGGATGGTAGAAAATCGAACGCCCGCCTCACCTGCTCGACCAACCATGACAATGCTGAATCATGACTTATCCTCCGCAACGTCGCCCGTTCCCGGTCACTCCGGTACCAGCACGTCAAAAGTGTTAAGGGTGACGGAGACCATGCAATAAAGGCCGACGAGATAGGATAACTCTGCCGCACCCTTCTCACCGAATTCCTTTTCGGCCGCTCTGGAAGTCAATTCCGGCACGACCCCGCCGTTTACCAGCCGTCTGGTCGCAAAAGTCGACAGGGCCGCCGTCCAGGACGGCTTCCACCTCTATCTGCACGGGTTCTTCGTGACCGACGATGCGAGTGGACCATCGTGCAGCAGGGCATGAATGGGGACAAGAAGCAGGCGCGCCGCTACCATTGGCATTCCGAAAACCTGAAGAGCTTCGTAGACAAGCCGCACAGCGCGATCGAGGCGAGATCGTCAACTTGACGGACAAGCGTGCGGAAATCTCGCGCGCCAGGCAACTCGACCTCTTGGACGATTTGGGTCCGGATCGCATCGTTTCCGAGTTGGCGGCTCTTACGGGCGAGGTGCCAGCACAACCTTTGCTGCCCCACCTCATCATGCCGGCGCATCACGACGCGCGATCGAGCGACGTTTTTACGCGGCGGCTGCACGGCACGCTCGCCGCTGCGGCCGAGCGGGGGCCGGTCGACTTTCCAGACCTGCTGCTGACGCCCGGCGTCGGTGCGCGCACGGTGCGCTCGCTCGCGATGGTGGCGGAGGTCGTGCACGGGGCGCCCTATCGCTTCCGGGATCCGGCGCGGTTCTCGCTGGCGCACGGCGGCAAGGACCGGCATTCCTACCCGGTCCCCATCAAGGTCTACGACGAGACCATCCGTGTCATGAAGTCGGCCGTCCCGAACGTAATCAGCGACCGAAAAAATCAACAAAAACAATAAAGCTCGATCCTGATTGACCACCGTTATCGTTGTTTGTTCACGGGGTTTCGGTGGTCAATCGGTGGTCAGCGCATGATCGCACCTATCGCGACGGGCCGTCTTAGAGCTCTCCATTGGTAATGGAAAGCTTCGACAGTCCAATCCTGCCTCGCAACTGACCGTCCAAGTTAACCGTTGCCCTGCGTCAAAGCATACCGGTACTTTCCTCGTCCCCCCGCCCTAGCGACTTCCCTCAAGTTGGATTCGACGAAGCAAGTGGGACGGCATCTATCTCGGTCGGCGCAAGGAAGGCGACCTGGTCTACTTCGGCAAAGTTGACTACGGCTTCGATAAGGTCTCCGCAGCCGATCTGCAAAGGCCGCTGAAGCCGCTGATCAGGAGGACGCAGCCCTACGCGAAGCGGATCGCCCACAAGGGTATCTGGGTGGAGTGAAGCTCTCGCCTCGGGCCAAGTGGGCGGAAGGAAAGGTGAGACACCCGTTTAGGGGTTGCGCGACGATCGTTGATCACGCAAGCCTGCCCGGTGCTATCCTGCTATCCCGCTTCTACCAGGAGCCTACCTGATCGGTTTCACCGGCCGCGGTGCCTTCGTGAACACTCGATCCACGATGGACAGAGCTCCGCCGCCAGGTCAGGAAAACAAATTTCCTGCCTTCTGGCGAAGCGTGCTCATGGAATCGGCGTAAGGAAGCGCGCCGTAACTCACACGGGCGACGCCAAGTTTCGCGAGCTCATCGTTCGACGGCACGCCATCCATCACCATGACGTTGACCGGAATCGGCGTCTCAGAGGCGAGCCGGCGAATATGGTCGGGCACGCTGACGCCCGGTACGAAGAAACCCGACGCGCCCGCGTTCGCATAGGCCTTTCCGCGCCTCAAAGCCTCTTCGACATCGTCTCCGTTTCCGAGATAGACGTCCGTGCGCGCGTTGATGAAGAGCGGAATGCCTTTGCGATCGGCCACATCGCGAATAGCCGAGATGCGGCTCGCCTGGCGATCGACGCCGTAAAGTCCCTTTCCTTTGACCACCCGGTCTTCGAAGTTGATCCCGACGATTCCGAGATCGAGAATTCTCTCGATGTTCTGGGCCAACCCGCCGTTGTCTTCGCTGTAGCCACCCTCGAAGTCCATCGTGACCGGTTTGTCGATGGTGGCGACGATTCGGGAGACGATCTGTTCCGCCATGGCGATAGGAAGGTCCTCACCGTCCTTGAAGCCCTGCGCGGCGGCGACAGCCCAGCTGCTGGTCGCGATCGCCTTCGCGCCGGCGTCGGCGATGGCCTTCGCGCTGCCCGCATCCCAGGCGTTGTACAGAACCATCGGTCGTCCCTTGACGTGAAGCGCTGCGAACACTTTCGCTTTCTCGATCTGGCTCATGTTCCTATCCTGTCTTGCTTTGGTTGCGGGTTATCGAGCGGCGAAGGCCGGTGCTTCGGCGCGCTCGGCTTTCTTGTCGGAAGAAGCTCCCGCCGCGATCAGGCGATGGACGATCTCGGCAACGATCAGCGCGCCGACGTAGAGAACCATGCTGATCCATCCGATGCTTTGCGCACCGATCAACGTCAAGCTAGCGCCGCCGATGACACCTGCGGAAGCAACGCCGACGTAGGTGGCCGACGTATTGAGGCCGAGCACGATCGGGACAGCCGTTGGCATGATGGACACCAGCCGATGCTGCTGTGCCGCGAGTTGGCCCCAGCTTGTCGCGCCGTGGACTACGACGGCGACGATGGCCGTGGCGAGAGCGGCGCTGGTCCAGGACAGCGTCGCCGTGACCGCGATCAGTGCGACCGACATGACGACCAGGACTTTTCGCGTGCCGATCGTATCGACCAGCCGGCCTCCGACGAGGTTCATCACGGTACCCGATACGCCCCACAGAACCAGCAGGAGGCCGAGGATCAGCGTATTGCCGTGCGTAACGCGCCCGAAGATGACCGCAAAATACGTGTAGAGGGCGAAGTTGCCGGCCTGGAAGAAGAACGTGGTGAGGAGCGTCAGCCCGATGCGGCGATCCGCGAACGGCGCCAGGCGCTGCTTCAGCGAGATCGACGGCGGCGTCGGGATGTCCTTCAGCGACACTGTGATGCCCAGAGCCGCGACGACGCTGATCGCCGAAACGAACACCATCGTCCAGCGCCAATCGGCAAGTCCGCCGATCAGCGTGCCGATCGGCGAACCGAGAGCGGTCGAGAAGGTGAGCCCGGCGATCACGATGGAGAGCGCGAAGCCCCGCTTTTCCGGCGGCATCAGGCTGGCGCCGGACCCGGTGGCGGTCGGCGCGTAGATGGCGGCTCCCAGCCCCGCGAGCGCGCGAGCGACCAGTGCGAAAGCGAAGTTAGGCGCCCAAGCGGTCGCAAGGTTGGCGAAAATGAAGATCCCAAGACCGGAGAGCATCAGTTTCTTGCGCTCGACATGCGCGAAGACGGCCGCAGCCGTCGGCGACAGCAGCGCGTAGGCGATCGCATAGACGGTAGTGAGCTGCCCAGCGGCGCCCACGCTCACCTGGAAGGACTGCGATATCTCGGGCAGCACGCCCGCGACGACGAAACTATCGGTTCCGAGGGCGAACATGCCCAGCGCTAGAATTACAAGGCGGCGGTCCATGGCGAAGCTCCTGCGGGTTCGAGCGCCGGGATGCGGCGGGATCCAGATCGAGAAGGCCAGCGGCCGCCCGACTTATCTATCTGGTGATAGATAGATTGCTTGTAATTCGCTCGCCGCGGTCCTGTCAACATCTATCTATCGATAGGCAGATAATTAATGATAGCTTCATTCTGCCCCGGCGCAGCCACGGGTTCCTGGAACCAAGCTTGCGATTCGGCCTCCATTGAGCTATCTATCGAAAGGTAGACGCAGGAGCGAGCCACATGAGCGACATGAAGACGGCGATCTTGGACGCGGCCGAAAAGCGGATTCAGGCAGGCGGATTCGGTGGATTCAGCTTTCGGGAGATCGCCGAGGACGTCGGCATCAAGAGCTCGAGCGTCCACTACCACTTTCCCACGAAGGAAGACCTCGCTGCCGAGGTCGTCCGCCGTTGGGCCGATCGCACCTCCGGCAATATCGATAGGGAGTTCGCGAAAGACCCGAATCCGAAACGCGTCTGGGCCAAGGCGTTCCGCGGAACGGCGTTCTCGAAAGCCCACATGTGTCCGTGCACGATCCTCGGCGCGTCCTCGCAGGATCTGCCGAAGCCCGTCGCTGCCGAAGTGAAGCGGTTCTTCAAGATGTGCCAGGACAAGATGCTCGCCCAAGGCATGTCCGCGGACGACGCCAGCGAATTCCTGTCCACGATTATCGGCGCGCTGGTCGTCGCGAACGCGCTGCGCGACAGCGGGGAGTACGATCGCGCGACTGCGACTTTTCGGGTCGAGGAAAAGACTGCGGCCTGACGTCCATCGGTCCGACGATCGTCTTGCGATCGTCGGGTCTCGACGGTGACGACGCATAGGAAGCCTCCAGCGTGACGGGAAGGGGCGCCGATGCCGGTCGTGGCGGCGCTCGCGTGGTCGTTCGGCGGCGATCGATTGCCGCGCCTTCCGAAATCACGATCCGGTCGGCCCTATGATGTTCGACAAGAAGGTCGCTCCATATTGGTGGAGGATGGACCTCACACGATCGTCGGGGGCGCCGTAGACTGAAAAGCGTGACGGGCTACAGGCTTCCGCGAAGCGTTCGGAGAAGGCGCGACCGAAGTTGTCCGCGTGCGCGATCAGGCCGTCCGAATCTCTGTAGCGTTCGTAGATGTGACAAATCGATCGATCCGCGTTCAGCGAATATCGATATTCGACGGTGCCCGGTTCGTCTTCCATCGTCGCCATGAGATCGCGCGCGACGGAGACGAACTCTTCTGTCTTTCCCGGATTGATCTTGACCTCGTAGATCCAAAAGATCTGCTCCGGAGGAGCAAACTTCTTGCTCATTTCTTTTCTCCTTCGAAGAGGGACTCAGCGGTTCGGACGAAAGATCACTTTTCCCCGAAGCTTCGAGGCAAGTGCGAGCGCCTCGACGTATTGATCGAGCCCGAACTCGCCGACGGTCGGCAACGCGATGGCGCCCGACGCGACGAGCGGCGCCAACTCCGCGTACATACCCTCCAGCCTTTCCACGTTCCCGGGCACCTTGAGCCAGTTCATGATCCAGAAGCCGTGCAGCGATTGGCCGTTGAAGATGATCGGCACGTTGTTGATCGGAGACAGTTCGCCGCTCATGCCGCTCCAGATGACGAGTTTGCCGTAGAGGCCGAGGCGATCGAGCAGGCGCTGAGTCGTCGCGCCACCGACACCATCGAGCACGAGCGGAAACTTCGATAGCCCTGTCGCCTTTGCGATGCGCGCTGGAAGATCCGGACTGTCGACTAGGACGACGTCGCCACCGAGCGCCTTCAGTTCGTCGACCAGTTCGGGGCGGCGGACCAGATTGACCGTACGATAGCCGCGCCCCTTGGCGATCGGGATGATCGCGCGGCCGACGGCCGAATTCGCAGCCGTCGAGATCAGCCAGTCGCCTGGCTTGAGCGTCACGAAGTCGGTCAGCAGCAGCAGCGCGGTCACCGGATTCATACCGAGCATCGAAAGCTGGTTGACGTCGCCGTCCGGAAGCGGTCGAAGCCCGGACGCATCCGTCTTCAATCTGGTGACCCAGGCTTTCCCGTTGATCGGAACCAGCGTGCGATCCCCGACCTTCAGATGCTTGACGTTTGGACCGACCGCCGCGACACGACCGACCCCCGTGCAGCCTACGAAGTGCGGCAACGGCGGTAATTCGCCGTAGATGCCGGCGATGATGTACTGGTCGGTCGGCTCGATCGGCGAAGCTTCCACGTCGATGATGATCTCGTTCGCTCCCGGAGGGGACGGGTCCGGAAGCTCGACGAGCTTCAGCACATCGGCGGGAGCTCCGTAGCCGGTAAGTTGAAGACCTTTCATGACAAATCTCCTCGCTGGGGATGCGTGCGAGAGACGGAACGTTGTCTCCCGCACCGGGATCAACAGGCCGTAGCGATACGAACACCGCCAGGCCTTGGCCGCCGCTTACTTGCTTAAGATCTGCGCATCGAAGGCAACGTCCTGGACGAGGACGACGGTGCAATTCTCCGAGAAGCACTCGGTGATATGGGGTTCACCGCCCTTCTGGAACCAATAGGATCCGGCACTCAGATGCTTGATCTCGCTGCCGGGGCGGTAGTTCGCCATGACGCCGGAAATCACGACCGCGTAGTAATCGCCGGTGTGGGTGTGTAGCGCGCTCTTGAAGCCCTTCGGAAACTTGGTGATCGTGGCGTGAGGTCCCGAAGCCACCTTGCCGTAGGCGTCCGACACCATGATGTCCCTGTTGGAATGATCGTCGGGACGGCGGGGTCCGTAGGCGGCAAATCCAGAATCCGCGAAGGTCATATCTTCGAATGGGATTTCGAGCGAGTTGGTCGCCTCGGGCAGTTTCGCAGTCTGCTCGGAAGCCAAGGCAGGGGCGCTGAAAAGCGAGGTGGCAGTAGCGGCGACGACCAGCGCGTTTCGGATGAAAGTGTTTGTCATGACGGTATCTCCTTTGGGTGAGGGGCCGCAAAATTGCAGCCTGGCTCGGGTGGCAAGAGAGGCGGAAGCTGACGAGACAGTCCGAAGATGGGCTTGCGAGAAGCGATGCGTTCGCCGGGGATCAATGGCCCGCAGTCCGACCTCCATCCACGTAGTGAATCTCGCCGGTCACGTAGTCGGCATCCTCTAGATAGTTGATGGCCCGCACGACATCCTCGATCTTGCCGTTGCGGTTGAGCGGCGAGAAAGACTTCAGATCATCCGGGTTCGATCCATCGTGAAGCGGCGTGATGACGATACCGAGCGAGATGGTGTTGACGCGGATGTTGCTGGAAGCGAGCTCCATCGCGAGTCCTCGCGTGGCGGCGACGCCGGCACCCTTCGTCAGCGAGGCGAGGACGGCCGGCACGGTCTGGAGCGCATGCTCAACGAGGCTCGTCGAGATCTGGACGATGTGACCTCCGCCCTGCCTCTTCATAGCGGGCACCGCGGCCTGCGTTGCGAAGAACACGCTGTCGAGGTTGGTCGACATCACGCGTCGGTAGAGATCCTCGGAGATGCCCTCGATCGGACCGGGACGCCATATGCCGGCGTTGTTGATCAGCGTGTCGACGCGGCCGAAGCGTTCGAGCGCGGTCCGGACGACTTTCCTGGCGATCTCCGGTTCGCCGACGTCGCCGGCGACGGTGACGTAGTCGGGGTCGCTCGAAGGCGCGATCGACCTTGAATTTCCGACCGCACGCCAACCTCGTTCCCGATAGGCCTTCACGAAGGCCTCGCCGAGTCCCTGCGACGCGCCGGTCACCACGACGACTTTGCGTTCAGTTGCCATATGTCACTTGCCTTGCTGTAGGGGCCCGCCGTGAGCGGGCGCTCTCGGATCCACCTCGAAAGTCGTCAAGCGACCTTCAGCTTCTTGAGCTGATCCAGACCGATGCCGGCGATCACCTGTTCCTGTATCGGCTGGATTGCGGAGTTGGCCGCATCGGCGCCGAACGCCAGGCCGACGACCACGCGTTCGGGACGCTTGCCGCGGGGCGTCCCGACCAGCTTGGCGATCGCTTCCGCCGTGTCGTGCGGATTCGGAGCGTCGGGGCCGGAGAACACGCCGCCGAGGAAATCGACGAGCTTGCCGGGAAGAGCGGCGACCTCGCCGTACTTGTCGGCCCGACCGGGGTCGGAGGGCTTCTGAACCGCCGCCCACAGATTCGTCGGGAACGGACCAGGCTGCACCAGCACGACGTCGATTCCCAGTTGCGAAAGTTCGTATCGGTAGCCCTCGGTCAGGGCTTCCACGGCGTGCTTGGAGGCACCGTAGAGACCGTAGAAGGGCAGCGTCAGCCGGCCCAGGATCGAACCGACGTTGACGATCAGGCCGGATTTGTTCGCCTGCATCTGCGGCACGACCGCCCGGATCATGCGCTGGACGCCGAACACGTTCACCTCGAACATCTCGCGCACCTGTTCCGGAGTGAAGGCCTCCGCGAGACCTCCCGAGGCGATGCCCGCGTTGTTGACGAGTACGTCCAGCCTGCCGTCGGTCTTGCCCAACAGCGTCTTCACGGCGGCATCGACGCTCGCGTTGTTCGTGACGTCGAGCTCAAGGGTCTCGATGCCCTTCGCCTGCAGTTCTTTCGCCACTTCGCGATTGCGCCCGTCCATATCCCGCATGGTCGCGAATACGCGATGACCACCGGCGGCCAACGTATTTGCGAGGTCTTTGCCGAAACCGTTCGACGTTCCGGTGATGAGGATGGTATCAGACATGGTCGTTCTTTCTCTTCAGCTTTTCGATTTCGCAGGATTTCGGGATCAGGCCGCGGCCTTCATGCGCTGCAGGGCTTCGTCGGTCGTCCAGACCGCGTTCGCCATGAAGCGGTAGTTCACCATCGCCGCCGTGTAGCCGTCGCCTTCCTCGTTCACGCCGGCGGCCACCGCATCGCGGACCATCGCGACCTCGAAGCCCGCCTCGATGACGTCGCGCATGTGCGACTCCAGACAGATGTTCGCGACGGGACCCGCCATGATCACTTGTTCGACACGGCGCATGCGCAGCTGCTTGATCACGTCGTTCGACTCGCACCCGAAGACCTTGTGCGGCGACGTGTTGCAGGTGTGCCCGTCCAGCAGGTACTTCTTGAACGGTTCGTAGTAGTCCGCCCTCGAGCCCTTGAAGCCCTCGAGATCGACCGGGTCCTTGCGGCCGCAAAAGCCGATGCCGCCGAGATAGTGGCCGATCGCTCCGGGCGGCACTGTCCACTGCAGGTCCGTCGGGTAGTACCAGTGCGGCGAGTGCACAATGAAGTAGCCGAGCTCCTGCGCGGTCTTGAGAAGCCTCTCCAGGTTGCCGACGACGTTGCGCTTCTTCAGCGCATCCTCGATCAGCGCGTAGTAGGTCCCCGACCCCTTCTCTTCGAGGAATTCATTCTGAATGTCGGCGAGGACGAGAGCGACGCGCCTCTTCTCGCCGAGCCTCATCTCCGGATTGCGATGGGTAAATTCGAGCATCTTCATCTCCGATGGGGGAAACCGGTGCGGCAATCCATCTATCTATCAACAGGTAGGTGTTTTTCACCGAGCGGTCAACGGCTATCTACCGATAGAGAGTCGAAACTTGCGTGACGCAGGCGGGCTTACGTTTGGGCGCGGAGGCGAGGTTTTAATTCCGTCGCCACAGGAGCTTCTCCATTGTCTCCATTCGCCGCATCTTGGGAGCTGATTGAAACCGGAGAAGTCTCAGGGTTCTTGTCTCCCGGCGCCCGATTTGAACGACCAAACCGTTCCATGAACCGGGGAGTGACGGCGCCCCGGAGCGTGTTCTGATCGCCGGACTGCCGCGTCCCTATCGCTTGATAGACAAAAAGCTTGCGACGGGGCCTGGAACAATGTATCTATCTATCGAAAGATAGATGGGAGTGTGCCATGAGCAGCATCGCAGAGTCCATCTTGGACGCAGCCGAGCGTCGAATGCGCGGCGGCGGCTTCAACGGCTTCAGCTTCCGGGAAGTCGCGGACGATGTCGGCATCAAGAGTTCGAGCGTGCACTATCATTTCCCCACGAAGGAGAAGCTCGCCGCAGCGGTCGTGCACAGATATGCCGACCGGCTAGGCGAGCGGATAGACAGAGAACTGGCGGGCGGCGTCGATCCCTACGACGTGCTGACGAACGCCTTCCGGGGCACCGTTCTCTCGGCCAATAGGATGTGTCCGGTAACGGTTCTTGGAGCCGGATCGCTGGGTCTGCCGGAAGAGGTCGCGGCGGAGGTAAGGCGCTTCTTCAGGATGTGCCTGGGCAAGCTGGTCGGCGCAGGACTCCTGCCGGACGAGGCGACCGAACTCCTTGCGATCATCACCGGCGGGATGGTCGTATCGGCGGCTTTGAACGACTCCACGACGTACGATCGAGCCACCGTGAAGTTGTGGCGGTCGCATCGGGCCATTTGAAGCCCGACGTTCCTCGCCACCATCCCGCTGCGGGGCTACGGAGCGCGCATCGATCGCATCGCGCGCGATCCATGTCGTCGGCGAGAGCGGCCCTCCGAACGCGGATCGGCAGGAGTTCAATAGCCAATAGCTCCACGCGACGAAGGTCGCTCTGCGCCCGTTCCTGCCGACGACCGGTATCTTCATCGCAGCGGCCTCCACGACGCGCGGCCGAGTAGCGCAATTTACCTCTATGTCGTCATAGGTCCCCAGTCTTGGCCGCACACGTTCGCGGCCGCCGATCGTCCGGACTTGACGGACCGCGGTCTTGGCGACGGTCGCAGCGGGAATGCATCCAACCGATTGTTTTCGTTCCCACATCCTTCATTGTCGTTTTTGTTTTGCAAAAACCCGTAAGAGGTCAAAAGGCTCGGAATTCGTCGCTAGATCAGGTAGTTTGACACCATCGCGGAAGAGCCGGCGGCGTCTTAGCCGCCAGGCGGGTTTTACCGATTAGGTTGGATGACACGCGATGCATGGCGAAGATGATCAGCACCGCGATACCGAATGGGTCGGTTTCGGTCCATTCGTTTTGCATCTCAAGCAGCGCGTGCTCACCCAGAACGGAAAGCCGCTGCCCCTCAACACGCGCGCGGTCGAACTGCTCGCGGCACTGCTCGAGCGGCCCGGCTCCATCTGCACCAAGGACGAATTGCTGGAGCGTATCTGGCGCGATCGCACAGTTGCCGAAGTGAACCTGCGCGTGACGGTGGCCGCCTTGCGCAAGTGCTTGGCGGAAGGCGGAACGAACGAAGCGTATGTCGTAAGCACGGCCGGGCATGGCTATGCCTTCTCGCGCGACGTTCATCTCGAATACTGGCCGCCGCGGCCGAGCGGGCGCGCGCCCGCTCCGGCCGGACCGCCGCGGGCAGTTCACGGTCAACTACCGCTTCTGCTGAAGCCCGTCATCGGGCGCGAAGCGGCCGCTGCGAAGATCGTGGACCTGTTGGGCCGAAGCCGCTTGGTGAGCATCGTCGGCGCTGCGGGGATCGGAAAGACCACCGTCGCGATCGTCGTTTCCTCCGACGTCTCCGAAATCGCGGAACAGGTCTGCTTCGTCGACCTCGCGCCGATCCGCGACTCGAACCTCGTCCTGACCCGTATCGCATCGGGCCTCACCTTGGACCAGACCGGGGGCGATCCCCTCCGGACGATTCTCGAAAAGACCGCGGGAAAAAAGGTGCTGATCGTTCTGGACAATTGCGAGCACATGCTGGGATCGATCGCCGAGGCCGCGGCCGCAATTCTGCAGAACGTGCCCGGGGCAAGGATCCTCGCGACCACCCGTGAACCGTTGTACGTGGAAGGCGAAGTGGTCCATCGGCTCGAAGGTCTGCCTTATCCGGAAGTAAGTTTCGCCGGAAGCGCGGAGGAGGCCTTGCGCTACGCCGCCGTGGAGCTTCTCGTCGAGAGGATCCGATCGTCCGATCCGGATTTCATTTTGACGGACGAACTTGCGGCGCCGGCGGCCGAAATCTGCCGTCGCCTCGACGGCATCGCACTGGCGGTGCAGCTTGCCGCCGGCAGGGTCGGGACCTTCGGTCTGCCGGAGGTGGCCTCGCGGCTCGACGATCGTTTCGCGTTTCTCAGTCGCGGTTTGCGGACGGCGCTTCCGAGGCATCAGACGCTCGAAGGTGCTATCAGCTGGAGTTTCGAACTGCTGGACGCGAACGAACGAATCGTCTGCGCACGCCTCTCGACCTTCAGCGGAGAGTTCGACCTGGATTCGGCGATCGACGTGGCGGGATGGGCGCCCCTCTCTCCTCGGGAGGTATCTACCATCATCGCCGGTCTCGTCGAGAAGTCGCTCATCGTCTTCGTATCCGACCCGACCCGATCGCATTACGTGTTCCTGGAAACCATCCGCGCCTTCGCGCGAGAGCGGCTTCCCCTGATCGATCCGGACAACGTGCTGGTCAGGAAGTTGGGGCAGCGCCTCATCGCGGATTGCGACCGGTTCGGCGATCTGATCCGATCGGGACACGTGGTCGAGGCGACAGCGTTCGCGAGGCGTCGCATGGACGATCTGCGGTATGCGATCGGCAAAGCGTTCGCGATGGGAGACACCGCGTTCCAGTCGTCGTTGCTGGTGAAGTTCGCTCCGTTGATGCTCCACTTGGGATACATGTTCGAGTTCACCGACTGGAGCCGGCGGACCCTCGATTCCCTGACCGGCGCAGCGGAGCGCCTCCCGCTTCTGATGCCGTACGCCCGCGCTTTGGGCCTTTCGCGCCCCGATCTCGCAGTACAGATCGCGCTGTATCGCGAGGCGGTCGAAATCGCCGAGACTCTCGGTGACACCGACAGCGAGTTGAAGGCGCGATGGGGCCTTTCCTATCTGTCGGGCCCCGGGTACAGCCCGGAGAAGTGTCTGGAGGCGGGCCGTGCCTTCCAGGATCGAGCGCGGGCTTTGGGCGACGTGTCGGCGGGCTTCGTCGCCCAGACGCTGCAAGGCTGGGCGCTTCACGATCTCGGCGAGTTCGGTGCTTCCATGGAAGCGCATCGACGCGTGGTCGATTCCTATCCGGCCGAGATGAGCGCTGCCGACGCCAACCGCTTCGGACTTATCCACCGAGCCGTCTCGATGTGCGATCTCAGCGAATGCTGCTGGCAAGTCGGACAATTGGACGAAGCCGAAGAATGGAATCGGAAAGCGATCGCGGAGGCCGGAGATCATCTCCCGACGCTCTTCATTCCGCTGTCCCAGCTGTTCTGCAGAACGCTCTACGTCAGCTCTGACTGGGCCGACATCACCGGTCAATTCGAGGTACTGAGCGGACGCTTCAATGTGGGTGCGCGATGGAAGGGGTGGATCCGGAATCTCAAGGCGATCATCGAGATCCACCGCTACCGCACGGAATCCTCGCTCGCCGGAATCGAGAGCGATCTGCTCGCCGGCGATTGGCAGACCTTGACCAATCGGAATAACTGGATCCTGGTGCCGGTCCTTCAAAGCTGCCTCATTCTCGGCAAGACCGACCTGGTCGCGAATCTCGCCGGCAAGCTTGCCACCGAACTCGAAGCGATGCAGTGCCGGTGGTTCCTGCCGGAGGCCCTGCGGCTTAAAGCCGTCGCGCTCGCGCAACGGGATGACCCTGCCGCCGAGGCCTGCTTCGACGAAGCGCGCGCTTGGGCAGCGAAGCTCGGAGCATCCAGCTTCGCCCGGTACATCGAGGCCTCCTACAAGCAGTATCGGAACGGGCCCGTGCCGAAGGTTTCATAGCGGGCCCGCCCAGGTCTGCCTGTCGCCCAACGATCGAAAGTTGATCTAGACCCACCGCTCCCGTATCTGGTGCGACCGCATCGAACGTCAAATTCGGATCGACCATCCAAGAACGCCGCCGGAACGGGGACGATATTGAGCCCCAAACCGACGCCGCCGCTCGCACGCGGCTGAGGACGGGACGAGGAAGACGGTCGATGTCCGACACCATTCTCATCACCGGAGCGGAATCCGGCTTCGGGGAGGAGATCGCGTTCGGCCTGGCCGAATCCGGTCACGAGGTGATCGCTACCGCGCGTACGCAGGACGTGGCGGACGCGCTGCAGACGAAGGCCCGAACGCGGCGCATCACGCTCAAATCCCACAAACTGAACGTCCGCAACGCTACCGACATAGACGCTATCCTGCCGCTCGATTTCGGTATCCTTGTCAATAACATCGCTCGGGGCGAAGGCGGCCCGATCTCGGAAATTCCCTTGGAGATCCTGCACAGCCTTTTCGAGACCAACGTATTCGGGCCGCTCGCCTTGATCCAGAAGGTCGTGCGGAAGTGGGTCGCCGCCGGCACGCGCGGCAAGATCGTCTTCGTTTCCTCGGTCGCGAGTCTCGAGTTTCCCCCGGTTATCGCGCCTTTCGCTTCCGGCACGCATGCCTTGGAAGTGATCTCCCGCGCCCTTCATCACGAACTGAAGCCGTTCGGGATACAAGTACAGACGATCAACCCGGGACCGGCCGTCACCAGGTTCGACGAGGGAATGATCGCGAATGCCTTCGGTTGGCTCGACGACTCGAGAAACTTCACCAAGCAAGCCTCGCTGCGAGCTGAAGCGGATGCCATCGCGGATGCCGAAGCTCTCCAGGTCGATCCGGACCAGATGATCAGGCGAATGGTCGAGATCATTCCGGCGCGGACGGGACGCTACCGCAACGTCTATCCCGAAGAGATGCGAAAGCACGTCGAAATCGGCACGTCCGAGGCCTTCGATCTCGAAATATGACGCTCGCCATCGCCGCCGCCCTCGGCGCGATAACGACAAATAACGAGCGTTAACGCTCGAAAACTCGCCTTGCGCCGGCAAAGGAGCATCTTGGGCCCGCAACCGTTATTCGAGAGGTTGGGGATGTCCGTCTCGCTTGCCGCTATTCAATCCAGCGAACGGACGAAGCAAGCCGCTGCGGCCGTCCTGCTCGAAGAAGCCTTGAAGCTCCTGGACCGCGACCTGCCGGGAGCCCGGCAACGGATCGAGGACGCCCGCAGGCTCGTCGCCAATCCAAGGCAAAGCTGCGGCAAGAACGGTCATCTCGCCGATTGGCAGATCCTGCGCGCCCGGAAGTACATCGGCGAGAACCTGCACGCGCGCATACGGATCGGGACGGTGGCCCGCATAGTCAACCTCAGCCCGAGCTACTTCTCGCGAGCCTTCAAGACGAGTGAAGGAGTGCCGTTTTCCGATTTCGTCCTGATGTCGAGAATCGGCTTGGCTAAGCAGCTTCTGGCCACGACGCACCGGTCCATCGCCCAGATCGCCCTGGAATGCGGCTTGGCCGACCAGTCCCACCTCACGCGGATCTTCAACCGGTTCGTCGGCGTGCCGCCGCGAGCCTGGCGATGCCGCAGCGTCGCGGACGCCGGTAGACGAGCACGCGGAGCCGGCGCCAACCCGGCGGACGGGATCGGGTGGCCGGACATGCGAAGTCCTGCCCCGAACCATCAAACGGGTTGAAATCCTCGCCTTAAAAAGAAAACGAACATGAAATCATATGGTTGGCGTAGCATCACATTTTTTCTGTCTACCGATAGATAGACGTTGACAGGACTGGGTGCCTCGAGTACCTTTGTGCATCTACTGATAGATAGATAACGGAGATCGTTATGACCCAAGTCGCCGCCAGCCATTCTTTCCGCAGAGCCAGCATCAAGGTCTGGCTCACCACAGCCGCTGCACTGGGCATTTTCGGCGCCGGCGTCGTCTTCGGGCCCGGATTGTTGGCTCCATCGGCCAAGGCGGCCGCGCCGACCGCCCCGACTGTGACCGTCAGCACGCCCGCCGAACGCGACGTCGAGAAGCGGCTGCAGCTGCTGGGCCAGTTCTCGGCGGTGCAGCAGGTCGAGCTTCGCCCTCAGGTCGGCGGCACGCTGACGAAGATCAGCTTCAAGGATGGCGACATCGTCCGCGAAGGCGATGTCCTGTTCGAGATCGACCCGACCCCCTATCAGATCAAGCTGGACGAGGCCAAGGCACAGGTCGAGACGGCTCGCGCCCAGCTCGAATTGGCCATTCAGCAACTGGGCCGTGCCGATACATTGAAGCAGAGCGGCTTCGGAACGGTCGAGAATGCCGACCAGCGGCTGGCCCAAAAGCGCGCGGCGCAGGCCTCTCTCGATGATGCGCAGGCCGCGGTGCGCGACGCGCAGTTCGATCTGGATCATACCCGCGTGACGGCGCCCTTCACCGGACGCATCGGCACGCACCTCGTCTCGATCGGCAACCTGGTCGCCGGCAGCCGGGCCGCCACCAGCCCGACCACCTTGCTCGCGACGCTGGTTTCGGTCGACAACATCTATCTGAACTTCGACCTGAGCGAGTCGGACTACGCGACCTTCCAGCAGGCGCACCTGCAGCAGCAGGGACCCCTGGCCGACAAGGTCCAGGTTTCCATCAACGGCGGCAGTTTCGATCGCAACGGTACGCTGGACTTCATCGACAATGCGCTCGACCGCTCGAGCGGCACGATCCACGGACGCGCGACGATCAAGAACACCGATGGCCTGCTGACTCCTGGCGCATTCGCAAGGGTTCGCATCGCGATCTCGAAGGCGGTCCCCACGCTCCTCGTTCCGGACGCGTCGGTTCTGCCGGACCAGTCCGAACACGTCGTCCTGACCGTCGGTGCGGACGGCACCGTCAAGCCGAAGAAGGTCGAGCTCGGCGATCTGCGGGACGGGCTTCGCGTGATCACCTCCGGCCTGACCTCATCCGACCGCGTCGTCGTTGCCGGCATTCCGATTGCCAAGCCCGGCGCGAAGGTTATCGCCGAGAACGCCTCGAAGCAGCTTGCTTCCGACTGAGGGGGACCGACATGAGCGCCTGCTTCGAAGAACCGACGATCGACGAACTGCTCGGCGACGGCCTGACGCAAAGCCTGATGCAGGCGGACCGGGTGGACGTCGCCGCCCTCAGGGTCATGCTGCACGAAGTAACCTTTTCTCGAAAGGCGGCAGTTGGTGAGAATGACCGGATCAATGGGAGGGTCGCGCCTTCCTGGACCCCGGAAGCGTGGCCCGCAGTGCGCTCTCATCGCCCCTGGGCCGTCGCGGCGAACCCGACATAGGTCGGGTCGCCGCGCTCCGCCGGATCCTGAGTTCGTTCATTCGTCGCTTCCGTTCGTCGACGCAATCTCATTCTGCTGACAAGGCTGAATCGCCATGAAACTCTCTCATTTCTTCATCGAGCATCCGCGGTTCGCCGCAGTCATCAGCATCTTCCTCACGATATTCGGCGCCGCCGCCGCTTTCCTGCTGCCGGTCGCGCAATATCCCGACATCGTTCCGCCGACCATCCAGATCACCACGGTCTACCCCGGCGCATCGGCCGACGTGGTGGCCCGCACGGTGGCCACGCCGCTCGAACAGGCGATCAACGGCGTCGAGAACATGGACTACATAACGAGCCAGTCGACAGGCAACGGCGCGCTCGCGATTTCCGTGGTCTTCAAGATCGGCTCGGATCCGAACACCGACCTGGTTCTCACGCAGAACCGCGTGCAAGACACGCTGTCGCGCCTGCCGCAGGAAGTCCAAGCGCAGGGCGTGCAGGTGAAGAAGACGATCGACGCGCTGCTGCTCGGCGTCCACGTCTATTCGCCGGACGGTTCGCGCAGCCCCGAATACATGTCGAACTATATGCTCAAGATCCGGGACGAGATCGCTCGCCTCCCCGGCGTGTCCGATTTCCAGATCTTCGGCCAGCGCGACTACGCGATGCGCATCTGGATCGATCCGGACAAGGCCGCCGCCGACAACATCAGCGCAAACGAGATCCTGGCCGCGCTTCGCGCGCAGAACGCTCAGGTTTCCGCCGGCGTGCTCAACGCGCCGCCGATCACGACGACCGACGCGGCGTACCAGATCAACGTGCAGGCGCTCGGCCGCCTCACGACTCCGGAGCAGTTCGGCAACATTATCGTCAAGTCCGACAGTCGGGGACGCGTCACCCGCATCCACGACATCGGCCGCGTCGAGCTCGGCTCGGCCGACTACGGCTCCATTGCCTACGCCGACAAGTATCCGTCGACGCCCTGGTTTCCCAAAGCCACGCCGGGTGCGAACGTCGTGCAGGTCGAGAACGCCATTTGGTCGAAGATGGCCGAGCTTAAGAAGAGCTTCCCGCCTGGTCTCGACTACATCCGGATCTACGACCCGACGACGTTCGTGAGCCAGTCGATCGCGGAAGTGGTCAAGACGATCTTCATCGCGATCGCTCTCGTCGTCGGCGTCGTCTTTCTGTTCCTGCAAACATGGCGCGCGACGATCATCCCCGTGATCGCCATTCCCGTCTCCCTGGTCGGCTGCTTCACGGTCCTCGCCATCTTCGGCATCTCGATCAACAACCTCTCGATGTTCGGCCTGATCTTGGCAGTCGGCATCGTCGTCGACGACGCCATCGTCGTTGTCGAGAACGTCGAACGCAACATAGCGGCGGGCATGTCCCCGCGAGAGGCGGCACACAAGACCATGGACGAGGTCTCGACCGCGCTGATCGCCATCGCGTTGACGCTGTGCGCGGTGTTCATCCCGTCGGCCTTCATCAGCGGCATCTCCGGCCTGTTCTTCACCCAGTTCGCAGCGACGATCGCCGCCTCGACGATCATTTCGGTCATCGTCTCGCTGACGTTGAGCCCGGCACTGTGCGCGGTGCTGCTGAAGCCGCATGCCGCGCATGCCAAGCCGCGCGGCATCAGCCGGATCGTGCAGGCCGCATTCGGACGTTTCAACGCAGGCTTCGAGTGGGCGTCATCGAGTTACGGCCGGGTCACGGGGCGCATCATCAGAGCGAGCGCCGTCGTCGGCGTCGTCTATCTTGGCCTGATCGGCTTGACCGGCTTCCAGATGTCCCGAATGCCCACCGGCTTCATCCCGAGCCAGGACATCGGATATCAGGCCGTCATCGTGTTCCTGCCCCCGGGATCAAGCCTTCAACGAACCGATGCGGTCGTACGCGAAGTCAACGACATCGTCCTGAAGGAGGTGCCGGGCCCGACCCATACCTCACCCGTAGCCGGTCTCGATGTCACCACCGGCACGATCGCGCCGAACGTCGGAACCGTCTTCTACGGTCTGCCGTCCCTGTACGGATACCACATTCCGGGCGTCAACGCGGCGACCATGCTACCGAAGGTCCGCGCCGCATTGGCCGGCATCAAGGACGCGGTTGTCATCGTCGTGAATCCGCCGCCCGTCCAAGGCCTCGGCTCCGCCGGCGGTTTCAAGCTGATGGTCGAGGATCGCGGCGATCATACCCCGCAGGAGCTTGCCTCGGCGACCAACACGCTGGTCGCGGCTGCCAACAAGGACCCGGCCTTCGCCGGCGTGTTCACGCTCTACAACGCCGGCGCGCCCTCGCTGTTCGCCGATATCGACCGGGAGAAGGCCGAGAAGGTCGGGCTCACGCCGACCGACGTCTTCTCGACGCTCCAGCTTTATCTCGGCTCTCAATACGTGAACGACTTCAACTATCTCAACCGCACCTATCAGGTGCTCGCCCAGGCGGACGAGGCGTTGCGCAAGACGCCGGAAGACATCGGGCGCCTGAAGGTCCGAAACGCGAGCAACGAGATGGTGCCGATAGGCTCGGTCGCCAACTTCCAGCACCAGACCGCGCCGTATCGTCAGCCGCGCTACAATCTCTACCCGGCCGCCGACGTCCTCGGTACCGCAGCGCCCGGCGTCGCGTCCGGCACCGCTGCGGCCCGGATGGAGGCGCTCGCCAAGGAAGTGTTGCCGGCCGGTTTCGCGATGGAATGGACCGAACTGTCTCACCAGCAGGAAAAGCAGGGCATCCCTACGATCGCGATCTTCGGCGCGTCCGCTCTCTTCGTCTTCCTGGTCTTGGCCGCTCAGTACGAAAGCTGGAAGATGCCGTTGGCCATCGTGCTGATCGTGCCGATGTGTCTGTTGGCGTCCGCGACCGGCCTCGCCTTCCGAGGCATGCCGATCGACATCCTCGCCCAGATCGGCTTCGTCGTGCTGGTTGGATTGGCGGCGAAGAACGCGATCCTGATCGTGGAGTTCGCCAGGCAGCGGCAGGACCATGACGGCGATACGGCGGAACAGGCCGCGACGGAAGCGGCACGCATCAGACTCCGCCCGATCCTGATGACTTCGGCTGCGTTCATTCTCGGTGTCTTTCCCCTCGCGGTAGCGACCGGCGCCGGATCCGAGATGCGGCAATCCATAGGCACCGCCGTGTTCGCCGGAATGATCGGCGTCACGATCTTCGGTCTGATGTTCACGCCGGCCTTCTATACTTTCATCCGCGATTTCGGCTCTGGAAAGAAGCCGATTGCTGAACCCAAGACCGCTCACGATCATATTGAAAAGCCCGTCTGACAAAATGGTCCGCCCGCTGGACGTTTCCAGCGGTTAGGAGCGAAAACCAAGGAGGCATCGATGTTCTCAGTGATCTTCGAAGTTCATCCCAAATCGGACCAGTGGGATGGCTATCTCGGCGTCGCTAAGATGCTCCGGCCGGAGTTGGAGCAGGTCGACGGCTTCATCGAGAACGTCCGCTACAAGAGCCTCACGCGGCCGGGCTGGCTCTTGTCGCTCTCCGGATGGCGGGACGAGAAATCCGTCGTGCGGTGGCGGACCGCGCAGCGGCATCATATCGCTCAAGAAAGGGGACGGTCTGAGATCCTGCGCGATTATCATCTTCGGGTCGGTGAGATCACGCGGGACACCCAGGTGCCGACCGGCCACACGATCGCCGAGCAACGTCTCGACGAAACAGAAGTGGGAGAAGGCACGACGGTGACTTTCATCGACGCCAAATGGCCGAGCGGCATCGTCGGACCGCCGGACGAGCCGGCGATTGCCGATCACCTCGGCCTGAATCCCGAGGCCGCCGGCTTGCTGAAGTGGGAGGTCTTCGATGCCGTCCTCACGCCTGGCGATGTTATCCTGATGATGGTGTGGAAGGCGAAAGACGATGCCACCGCGTTCTCGGCGTCGGTCAAGCTCCCGCCAGGCGCGCGTTTGCGGCAGGTCCGCGTAGTGCGGGACTACGGCATGTTCGATCGCAGGGAAGCTCCCCAATACTATCCGGAAGCCTCCCGACACGATGCATGACGCGTCCCGGAGCCCTGTCGGGATGCGCTCCGCCTGCACGCGGTCCCGAACTAGCCGTCGACGAACCTCATGGGACCGAGGAAGTCCATCTTGCCGACGCCACCAGCGGCCCCGAATGAGCCCATCGGCTCGGTCGGCCATCCGCGCTGAAGCCATGCGCCGTTTCTCTACCTGCTTGCGACGCCCCACCCGAAGACGAGTTTCAAACCCCTCATGAAATCGAAGATCTTCTATGGCTGGCGCGTCGTCGCGGCCTGCTTCATCGTCGCCTGCTTTTCGTGGGGCCTCGGACTTTTCGGATCGAGCGTCTATTTGCAGGCGGTGACGACGGCGCACGGTTGGTCCATCTCCCAGGTCTCTTCCGCCATAACGGTGTTTCTCTTGGTCAGCGCGGCCGGTCAGAGCGCGCTGGGTCGGAGTATCGCTCGTCACGGGCCTCGGCCCGCACTCCTCGTCGGCACGGTCTGCATGTGCTGCGGGGTCGTCGCGATCAGCCTGGTGGACCGTCCCTGGCAACTCTATCCGTGTTTCGTATTCCTCGGCATCGGCTGGGCGACCCTCTCGACGACCGGTATCTCCGCAACGGTGGCACCGTGGTTCGAGCGCTATCAGGGCCGCTCAATAACCCTCGCGATCATGGGCGCCAGTTTCGGCGCGATCCTAGGAGTTCCTGCTCTCCTCTATACCGTCGACCGGCTGGGTCTGCGCGCAGGTTTATGCACGGCAGGCGTCTTCACCGCTGTCGTGCTCCTTCCACTCATCGCAGGCGTTCTTCGTTATCGCGGTCCGGCGGATCTAGGATTGGCGCGAGACGGCGGGGTCCCTGGAGCGGACGGTGCGCCCGAACGCGCCAAGCACATTGCAACGCCTGAGAACCGTCGCCGTCTTCTTTGGAGCACGACGCTGGCTTTCGCCCTGACGTTGCTCGCGCAGATCGGCTTCATCGCTCATCACGTCGCATTGGCCGACCAGTTTCTCGGCAAGTTCGGCGCCGGCCTCTTGGTCAGCGCGACGGGTGCGGTAACGCTGTTCGGCCGGCTGTATTTAGCAAAGATAGTCGACGGTGCGCCGGTCCGGCGGCTCGCCTGCGAAGCCATGATCGCTCAATTGGGCGCCCTCCTCGCGATCGGCCTTTTCCCTTCGGCGACGACCCTGATCGTCGGGAGCCTGATCTACGGTTTCGCGATCGGACATGTGACAACCCTCAGCCCGATCGTCGTCCGCCGTGAATTCGGCGCCGAGGCCTTCGCCAAGGTGTACGGAACGGCTGCTACGTTCATCCAGTTCTTCTCGGCCTGCGGACCAGCCTTCATAGGATATCTCCATGAGCGGCTGGGAAGCTACCCCCCGGTACTGCTCGTCTCCGCGGGTATCACCGCGCTGGGCTGCGCTTCGCTATACCTCGGCCCGAAGAGAGAGTGATAAGCGGTTCCAGACCGTCCTATCGCCATCGGCTCGTCCTCTTGCGAACTGATAGCGATCCACGCCGCAAGGATTCCCCGGTTTACGCAGCGGCCTTCGAACGGGGGAGCCCATTCACCGTCTGCGACTATACGATCTCACTCCTTGGTGAGCCTGCAATGAATGTGCTAAACGTTGCGGGTGCGGTGCCTCTCAAGGGTGCCACACAAAAACAGACCGCCGGTCCGAAAAACTAATAAAATCAACGCCCCATGGGATTGCTGCAAGCGTTCAATTCTGTCTGGCAGCACCATCTTTTCAATAGCTTAGCTGACATCCCGCTCTCCTGACACCGTCGCCGGAAGCACCCCGGAAGCACGGCGGTCAGTTCTTGGAAGGGCCGAGGCGCCTCGACAGGCCGGCGAGAAGGAACACTGCTGTCAGAGCGGGCTGGACACCTTCCTGCGGTCCATCAGCCTAAAATCGCGCTGCGCTACGTAAGAGCTGACTGATAAGCGATCCGGGCGCGGAAGCGTCGAGGCCGCTTATTTCACTCGGCTCACGCCGATCTGCACGCTTGATGAGGCCGCGGTACTCTATATCGCAGGCTTCCTGCAGCGTGACGGGATCGTCCTCGTTGACGGCGATCTTGTGTCCTTTCGTGAGAAGTCCCGCAACATCCTAGCTAGACCAAGATCAAAGGGCGTGGAACATGGCCCGCTGGCGCTGATCGGCTCGCGCACGAAGCTTATGCAGCATTGGGCTGATCGGAGCGACCACTGGCTCGATCCGAAGAAGGTGATGCCGCGCAGGCCTAAATCACTTAAAAGCCCGCTACCGGGTCGCCTGCGCCGTCTAAATTCATAGTGCCGGGGTCGTTGAACGCGGACGCAGCGACCGCGAATTCTGTTGTCGAGCGTTCGAGTCGCGGGAGGCTATCGCCTTTGTCCATACCGACCAAACCTACGATATCTCGTCGATCCTTCGCCCGAGAGTGGCGTCACATCGCCCTTGGTGAAGCCGAAATGTCTTCATCAATTGCGCTTGATCGGCACGAGCGGGCCGGCTCGATGCGTCCCTCAAGAAACTTCGACGATGTTTTTGCCGAGGAATTTGCGAGCGGCCGATAGGCCTCGTCATCCGTATGGCACCTGACGTTGATCGAAGGCGCATCTACGTGCCCGCTATCGTCAAGAATAGAGATGCGGTATTCTCTCATGGCCGTCGCACCACGCCGCAAAAGATGCGCCGGGAAGTCGCCAGAGCCTCGGCTTTTCGGGTACCTATGATCTACCCCTGCTCAGCGTCTGTGGGGCATTGACCGGCAGTCTGCTACAAACTGCACTACCCGAACAACAGATCGGTTGCCTGACGGCTGCGCACTTCAAAAAACAAATGAAGCGCCTATATGAACGCTATCCCCGAACCATCCGGCGGCCTGCTTGTCCCAACAACTATCGATGTTCGACGTGCCGGCATCTTGTCCGCAAGGGCTCCGTTACACCGCTGATTTTGTACCGCCGGTTTCCGAGTCGGAGCTGATCGAGCGGATTCGAGAGTTGCCGCTTCAGCCCTTCCAGTTCGGGCAGTTCGAGGGTAAGAGGCGAGTTGCCTGATTCGGATTTCGGTACGATTACTCGTCACGACGAATGGAGGAAGCCGAACCGATACCATCTTGGCTCCATTACACCGTGGCGGCCGTCGAAAGGTTCGGCGGTCCGCCAACCAAGATCGGACAGGTGCTGTGTACGGAATATGACGTCGGCGTCGGGATCGGCTGGCATCGCGACAAGCCGCAATTCGACCGGATATTCGGACTGTCGTTGGGATCTGCGTGCAAGTTTCGATTTCGGCGTAATGCCGGCGAGCGATGGGAACGATTCACATTGGAGGCGGAGCCCCGGTCTCTCTACCTGATGTCCGGCGCAGCTAGGCAGAACTGGGAACACAGTATTCCGGCTGTCGAGTCGCCACGCTACTCGATCACGTTACGCACGATGGTCGAGGTCCGCGGAAACCGATGTGAAACGGCATCATTTGATGATCAGCGATCCTATCGGGCGCTAATCATGGCATGAGATCGAGCGCGCGCCATGTATTCTGGTGGCAGAGCCCTTGCTGATATTCGGGCAGTCGCCTTGTCGTTGAACTCGTTATAGTGATCGAACTGCAGCTGTTCGTCGCGCAGATGAGGCGCTGCGCCCGACGAATAACGCCGATTTGGCAGCGCTCCAAATCGGATCCCGACACGACCATCAAACTGGATAATTGCCCAGTGTAAGGCGCCTCACAACGACGTATAGCGCTTTAGCTTTTTAGTGCGTTCGGAGGGTGTTCGCATTTGCGGCGATTTCAACAGGTTGCCAAGCTTCGTCAAGAAATAATGGTTCGTTTCGAGCGCAACGGGGGCCTTTGAAGGGCTCGCCCTTAGAATTGTGCCGAGTTCAAGTTCCGCACCCGAAAATCAGTCCAAAGGCTTAGCGGTTGTGAGCGCGCACCCCGAATAGGCGCTTCAGTCGGTTGATCAAGAAGGACGGAGCCTGGACAGAATGAATTTGGTAGCTGCAGCTGGCGAGGTGTCCGGTCGAATTCGAACAGGTCCAGCGATGCGACCACGACGCAAATACACTTCGCCGGCGAAACCGCGGCGTTGACGGAAATCGGGTAGTTGGCGCGCCTGCGCTACGGCCAGTCATTCAATGAGCCGCATAAATGCGGAAAACCTCATTTGAGGACGCTTATCCAGGCCAGTTTGTATCTGCCCGGAAAAACACTTGTCGAGATCGATGCTATGCGCAGGCTCTCTATATCCCTATCCCCTAAGCCAGGCTTTCCGAGTTGTTTTATTACATCTATCATATAATATCGCCAACCGATCCGGGAGGAAGGTGCGATGCCGAACGCAGGGTGGAAGAAAACCGCTTGCAACATCTGCTACGTCAATTGCGGGGTCGAGGTCCTTCTCGAGGAGGATCGCATCGTTAAGGTGCGGGGCGATCGCGATAATCCGAAGTCGCAAGGCTACCTCTGCAACAAGGCGGCACGCATTCCCTTCTATGCTCATCATCGAGACCGGTTGACGACGCCATTGCGGCGGCGTCCCGATGGAGGCTTTGACGCCATCGATTGGGATACTGCGATCACCGAGATCGCAACCCGGCTACAGGATGTCGTCGACCGCCACGGCGGCAAGAGCATCGCTCTCTATGGTGGTGGCGGTCAGGGCAATCATGCCGGCGGCGCCTACGCGACTGGCTTCCTACGCGCACTCGGCTCGCGCCACGTGTTCAACGCGCTGTCACAGGAGAAGACCGGCGATTTCTGGGTCAACGGTCATCTGTTCGGCAGCCAGACCTGCCACACTGCAGAGGACGTGCATCACTGCGATCTCCTCTTCGTGATCGGCGCCAACCCCTGGATCGCTCACGGCTTCCCTAACGCGCGCGATCATCTGAATCAGATAAGGAAGGACCCAGCCCGCAAGCTGATCGTGATTGATCCGCGCCGTACCGAGACCGCCGAGATGGCCGACTTGCACCTCGCCGTGCGACCCGGGACGGATGCGTTCTTGCTGGGAGCGATCCTCGCCACCCTGCTGCGACGCGACACGCTGGATCATGAATTCATCGCCGCGCATACGACGGGCTTCGCCGAGGTGGAGGCCGCTCTGCTCGGCATTCCTGTCATGGAGTGGGCCGCGGCAGCTGACATTCCGCTCGACCAGATCGAACGCTGCGCCGACATGATCGGCGCGGCCAAGGCGATGACGGTCCGTGTCGAGCTCGGCATACAGCAGGGCGTCAATTCGACCCTCAACTCCTATCTGGAAAAGCTCCTGATCATGCTGACCGGAAGCTTCGGCAGGCCAGGCACTAACCAGCTCCATAGCTGGCTCATGCCGCTATGGGGCAACTCGCCGAACCAGAAATTTGCCGCGACCGATACCGAAGTGATCGGCGGGCTTTTGCCGCCAAACATCTTTCCACAGGCGGTGCTCAACGACCATCCCGACCGCCTGCGTGCGGTGTGGATCGACAGCTCCAACCCGGCGAACACCGCGGCGAATACGGCCGAAGTGGAAAGGGCGCTTGGTGCGCTTGACCTCTGCGTCGTCGTCGATGTGGCCATGACCGAAACGGCCCGGCTCGCCCATTACGTGCTGCCTGCTGCGTCGCAGTATGAGAAGACCGAGTTCACGCTGTTCAATTTCGAATTCCCGAAGAACTTCTTCCACGTCCGGTCAGGTGCGGTGCCAACGCTGCAAGGCACCCTGCCCGAGCCAGAAATCTATACGCGCCTCGCTCGCGCGCTCGGTCTCCTGCCCGGTGACAACGCGCTGGCACCCCTTCGCGAAGCCGCCTTCCATTCACGACCCGCGTTCGCCCAGGCATTTCGCGCCTTCATAGCTGCCAATCCGCAAAGCTCCGCAGTCGGCGCGCTCGTTCTCTACCATACGCTAGGGGCCACCTTGCCGGACGGTACCGCGGCCGCGGCGCCGCTCTGGCAGGCGGCGCAGGCCTGTGCCAAGCGCTCACCCGTCGCGGTGCGGCGCGCGCTCGGACCTCGCGGCGAGGTACCGGACGCCGGTCTTGGCGACGCCTTGTTCGATGCCATCGTCAGCGCGCGGAGCGGCGTCGCCATCACCGAACATGGTTATGAAGACGTGTGGTCGCTGATCAGCCATCCCGATCGCAAGGTGCATCTTGCCATTGCACCACTCCTCGAATGGCTCGGCGCACTCGATCCGGCGACGACGCAGAGACCTAAAGACTATCCGTTCGTGCTCGCCGCTGGCCAAAGGCGCATGTTCAATGCCAATCAGATCTTCCGCGACCCAGCTTGGCGGCGTGACGATCCCGATGGCGCACTGTTGATCAATAAGCGTGACCTCGACGAGCTCGGCGCGATCGACGGCGAGTGGGTCGCCGTGCAGTCGCCGGCCGGCCGGGTCGTGGTCCGTTGCAAGGCGGATGACAGCTTGCGCCAGGGCCAGCTCGCGCTGCCGCATGGCTACGGCCAGAGCTACCCGACCCGCGATGGCCAACGGCTCAGCAACGGCCCCCGCGTAAACGCCCTAACCGACAGCGGCAATTGCGATCCGATCGCGGCGACGCCGTACCACAAGCATGTTGCGGTTCGATTGGAGCGGCTCCCGGAAAGTGAAGCCACCGCCTTCGAGGAACGCTCGCGGCGTATTCACGATGGCTGAAAACTTCGGGCCCAATCCGAGACTCTCCGAATGGGCGCCATCGATCGGCTCAGTCAGATTTTGGATCATCGACAGATGAACTGATAAGTTTTTGTATGAAAGCTTATCGGTTCTGTCGGAGCCTAGAGTTTATCCAGTTTGGCAGTGACTCTTGCTGGAGGGAGAGAATCTAGAAAAAGAATTGCTCATCTGCTGCGGCTCAGGTCCCCTCGCTAGGGAAGTAGAGCCCAATCTCCAGTGCTCTCCGTATCACGTAAGCCATTGCAATTAGCCCGAATCCCACCCACCTAGGGCAATCGGCTGACCTTAAAGCCTCTGGATTTCGTCCGGGGGATGGCTCGTCTGCAAGCCCTCACGGGCCAACGCCGTCCTCATCACGGCGGCAAAACTCCTGCGCTCGTCGGGCAAGCCTTCGGCCAGGGGAACGGTCAAGGGCCGCCCCCGGGTAAGACGCTTGGCGAACGACAGGCCCTCGGCCCCTCAGCTCGATAATTCAGCCCCGACTTCTAGGCTGCATAGGATGGGCGGAAGTTGTCAAAAAGAGAGGCCAAACTAGGACCAGACAAGAATAGGTTGTCATACCGGAACTTATTCTTGTTCTAGTTGTTGTTTTGTCGGGCCCCCAAAGCAGGGGCACCGAAGATGAAACAGTTAGCAGCCAAATGATCAAATCACTGTCAGCCCTTGCGGTACTCTCGCTTCTGGGAGCGTCGGTGATAGCATTGCCAAGTTTTGCATTGAAAGTGCAAACGAAGGAGGTCGTGGTGCTGGCCAAGGGCGACCGGCTCGAGACGCGAGCTGCGGCCTCGAATTGCTCTACACAGGTCTGGCCGGATTTCGCCCCATCCTGTTTGCGAGACGCGGGCTCTGGAGGGAAGATTCTGGAAGCCCGTCTTGTGACCGCCCGCCGATAGTGCCGGTCCATCATTTCACTGACGCATAGGATACTTCATGACTTGTTGCGCACAACAGGGCGACGTCGAGATCAGTCGGCTTCACAAACGGGGCGATCTGCAAGGAAATCAGTGAACGGCTTGCCATCAGTATGAAACGAACGCTCGCTGGAATGCCGCCGCATTTGATGATGCTCCTCAGACGATTGCGAGATCAGCCTCTCTCATCCGTGCCCCGCCTAATTCGGTCGAGCCGTCCGTCAGAGTATCGATGTGACGCGCTGTCGGGCGCTGTGAACTATAGCTCGCTATCCTTGCTCGGAAGGCGCAGCAATGGCTGAAGCGGTGCCGCTCGGTAGCCGCTAAGTGGCCAAGCAAGTTCCGTTCGGTGTTCGCAGACAAATCTGAGCAACTCTTTTGGCTCCCTGTGAGAGAGTGACACTATAAATGTCGACAGATCTGACTCCGGTGCCAAATGTACTCGTCGTGGAAGATGAGATGATCCTGCGCATGCGCGCAGTCGACATCGTGGAGGATGCCGGGTTTTGTCCCATTGAGGCCGTCAACGCCGATGAAGCAATATCGATTCTTGAGTCCCGATCGGACATCTCGCTGCTATTCACCGACATCCAGATGCCCGGCAGCATTGACGGCCTGAGACTCGCCCACGCCGTGCACGAACGCTGGCCCTCGATCAAGATCATACTGGTTTCTGGTCAAATGAAGCCATCTGACACGGCAAGGCCAGAGAACAGCCGCTTCTTCGGCAAACCGCTTAGCGTCGAGCAAATGATTACCGAGTTGCAGGCGATGGTGGGCGCGGGTGCGCTAAGCATCGTTCCGAACGCAACCGATTTGCCGGCGGATCAGGCGCCACACGCCATGGAGACGGTTGATCCCTCGTCCCGATCCGCGCAGGAGACCGTCCTCTCAGCGGAGAACGACAGCCTTCGCATCCTGCTCGAACAAGCCGAAATAGATGCGCAGGCCCTACTGATTCAGGCTGGGATCGAAGCCGAGCAGCGCGACGCCGCTGACAAACTGCAAAAGCTGATCCTCGGGGAACTTCACCATCGCGTGAAGAATACTCTCGCCATGGTCAGCGCGATCGCGTCCCAGAGCTTCCGTGGAGCGCCCAGTATTGAGCACGGACAGAAGGCAATGGAAGGCAGGTTGATCGCATTGGGGCGGGCTCACGACCTACTGATGCAGGTCAGTTGGGCAAATGCGAGCCTTACTCACACGCTAAGCAGTGCGACAGAGCCTTATGATAGTCATGGAGACCGACGCTTCCATTTCAACGGACCGGATATCAGGATTACCTCCGTAGCAGTCATCGCACTTGCGATGACGTTTAACGAGTTGTGTACCAACACTACCAAATTTGGAGCTCTGTCCGTCCCCACAGGCCGCGTGGAAATCGTATGGACGATCGACGAGCTGAAGCGAAGAATCCGCCTTGTTTGGACGGAAAGAGACGGTCCGACGGTCGAGCCTCCAGCCCGACGAAGCTTCGGCACGAGAATGATGGGATCTCTCGGCCAACAATTGAACGGCCAGGTGCAACTCGCCTATGAACCGAGTGGATTCATCTACTCGTTGGATGTGCCAATGAGCTCGGTCGCGGCACTCCGGTGAATATTGCCATTTTCCTCTTCTGGGCCCGCGCGTCAGTTGGCGCAGTGCGGCGATTTGTCCAGGGACGAGGGTAGGCCGGAAGTCAGAGGCGACTTAGTAGCAATCGTCGTGAATGACCTTGGCTGATTGTTCATTGAGAACATCAGGCTCGTGTTCGCCCGCCGTAATAGACTGCATGCGCGCACCTGAGCGCCACATCGCAACATTCAGGAACCTAACGACGCCTCGGTATTTAATTACTCACGAACCTCACCTTAGGAGCTGTCATGATTTGCCGTTTAGCTGCCGCCGCTGTTGCTGTTGCGGTCCTATTTCCCATTACGACCCAGGCGCAGGGTGTCCCTGGAGGCGTCGAGCGGGGCGCGCGGGATGGTGAGCGAGCGGCAGGCCCCGTCGGTGCGGTTGTCGGTGGAGCAGTCGGCGGCGTGGTGGGCGGCGTAGCGGGGATCCTTGGTGTTGATCAGCGTCCTCGCTTTCATTCTTACGTTGTCGAACAGAGACGTCCCTCATACCAGTATCGCGAAGATGTAAGAGTTGGAGCGGTTCTTCCAGAAGAGGGCGTTAGCTACTATGATGTACCGGCCGAGTATGGCGCCCGTGATTATCGCTATACGGTGGTGAATGGTCGCACCGTGTTGGTCGAACCGCGAACACGCCGGATCGTCGAGATTGTCGAATAACAACCATAGGCCGTCTTTCGAGACGGCCTTTTCGTTTGTCGACCAATAAGGCTACCGGGCACTTTGCTCATGTACTTTAGGCAATACGAATGCCGCGCTCGAACGCCCATTCGTCAAATCATTCCGTAACAACCGAAGCTGGGCCAGCAGATGATGTCTGTGACCAGGCAGCCGTTCAAAGCACGTACGACTGAAGAGCTTGTGTCCTTGCTCGGCACGGTGGCCGTTGCGATCCTGGCTGTCATCATCGTTGCGATGCTCTATTTCGGGCGCGAAATCTTCGTCCCGATCGCATTGGCAATTCTCCTCAGCTTTGTCTTGGCACCGGTGGTTCTAATATTGCAGCGAATCCATGTGCCGCGCGGACTGGCGGTCGTGAGCGTAGCTCTGCTCGCCTTCGCGCTCATTTTTACGATGGGAAGCCTTCTCGCTACGCAATTGACGCAGCTCGCTGGAGATCTCCCACGTTATCAATCGACGATCAGCGAAAAGATCCAGTCCTTTCGAGATACAAGAGCCGGGAGAGGCACGCTTGAACGCGCCTCCGACATGTTGAAAGATCTCAGTAAGGAGATCGATAGGCCGAAAGAGCCCGCGACTTCGCGGGGACTGAGCTCCTCAATAGTCAATCCCAGTGCCCCGCAAGCCCCCGTTCCGGTGGAAGTACGCCAGCCCGATCCCGGTGCGCTGGAGAACCTGCGGACTTTGATCTCTCCGCTTATTCATCCTCTCGCAACTACCGGCATCATCATCATCTTCGTGATCTTCATACTTCTTCAACGCGAGGATCTCCGTAATCGGCTCATTCGGCTGGCTGGCTCCTACGACCTGCAACGAACCACAGCGGCGCTGGACGACGCAGCGACACGCCTTAGCCGGCTGTTCCTGACCCAGCTCATTCTAAACAGCGCATTTGGCGTGGTGATTGGGTTGGGCTTATGGATCATAGGCACACCAAGCGCGATCCTGTGGGGCATTTTAGCGGCAGTCCTTCGTTTCGTGCCTTATATCGGCGCCGTAATCGCGGCCGCGTTCCCGCTTGCTCTGGCAGTAGCCGTCGATCCCGGCTGGTCAATGCTGCTATGGACGCTCGCGCTCTTTTTTACTGTCGAGCCGGTCGTGGGCCACGTCATCGAGCCAATGGTCTATGGCCATAGTACAGGGCTTTCCCCGGTAGCCGTGGTTGCGGCGGCGACGTTCTGGACCGCACTTTGGGGACCGATTGGGCTCGTTCTCGCCACGCCTTTGACGGTATGCCTTGTCGTGCTTGGGCGCCATGTAGAACGCTTGGAGTTTCTTGACGTCATGTTCGGGGACCGTCCGGCGCTTTCTCCACCCGAAATCTTCTATCAGCGCATGCTGGCTGGCGACCCGGCAGAGGCTGCCGAAAAAGCCGAACAATTCCTAAAAGAACGTTCTTTGGCCTCATACTATGACGAGGTAGCCTTGAGGGGCTTGCAGCTGGCGCAAATTGACGCCACGCGGGGAGCGCTGGACCCGGAGCGTCTCACGAAGATTCGTGATGCCGTCGCGGAGTTTGCCAGCGACGTTGCCGATCAAGATGACAGAACGCCGGCGAAGCTTAATGTAACCACCGATGCAGAAGCCTCGTCTGCAGTAGAAAGCGTCGCGGAAAATGCGGCCCACGAAAACCTACCCATTATTAGTAAGGAAAACCTGCCGTCCAATTGGCTCGGTGAGTACCCCGTTCTTTGCTTGGCTGGACGCAGCCTTATCGATGAAGCGGCCGCGATAATGCTCGCTCAGCTTTCGACTGCACACGGTCTCACAGCACGGGTTGAAGGGGCGGACGCGCTCTCAAGTGCCAACGTTTTCCGACTTGATGGTACAGGCGTTGTGATCGTCTGCCTGGTCTATCTCGATTCGAGCGGACCGGCGCATATGCGGTATTCGGTTCGGCGCCTAAGGCGGAAGCTGCCGAAGGCCCTTATAATCCTGGGCTGTTGGGTCAAGGACATCGATCCAGACGCGCTGGAAGCGTTGCGCGACAACGCCAAAGCCGATCTCGTAGCCGCCAGCCTAGGTGATACTGTCAAGCTTTGCATCGAGGCTACGGGGGTGGCGGACCAGAACATCGCGGCCTCCACGCAGGAGAAATCCACTACCGCCGCCGCTATGATCGCTTGAGATCGAAGAAGATTTGCAGTCGGCGACTTGTGACATTTTTACGTTCCCGGCGAAAACCGACCACGGTGCACGCGTAGCGAAGCGTAGGCCGCCATCTTCGGGGCACGACTTTGCGGTTACGCTGGCGCCTTCATCGCGCCGCGCTTTTGCGCGGACCCGGTGGGCTCCCCACCATATGGACCACCGTGATTCCGCTTAGATCATTCGCACAGCTTCATTGACGGCTTTCACCCAGATCACAAGTTTGGCTTTCGCATAGTGAGCGTTATGGAACGGGGTCACATACATATCGCCGTTGAGAGCTTCAAACCTAGCGACCAGCAATTGTCCATCCAGCCCAAATCAAAAGAACAGTCCCCAACAAGAAAACGGAAAACATCGCAATAGCAGGAACTCGTATATTCCACCGTGCTGGATTTGTCTCGGCTTCACCTCGGTCAAGCTGGTTTAATGTTCCGTTTAGAGCCATCAGCGTCCAGAAGCCAAACACGATTGAGACCGCAAAACAAACCCACGATGCTTTCAACGTACCGGGCACCACGATGGGTTGGTCTTTCGGGGTGAACTTCTCGGCAAAAGTAATCGTGAACGCCAACAACCCCGCTGCAACCGTAATCAATTGACCGGTCAGAGCATTAGACGCTTTGAGCCCCTCAATTCCGTTCGCCATGTGAGCCTCAACAGATCGGCCAGATTGGGCAAAAGACATCACGGGCCGACTTCAGGGTTTGCAAGTCTAACTCGTTCTGCTGGACCGGATATCCTGGCAAGCGATAACGGGCGCTAGTCATCTCGTCGACCAGTGTCATCATAGCTTCGCTGGCTACTCGTGTGGCACCCCGGGCATATTGGTCTTGGAACGATTTCTTCGCCTGTGCAGCCGCCAAGATCTTCTGGGCCGCGTCATCTGTCATTTGCTTGAGTTCGGTCACGGTCGTACCGTCGAACACAAGACCATGCTGCAGCGCTCTTGCTTGAGCCACCTGAAACAGCTGATCAGCAAGCTGTGAACTGGTCGGAAGTGCCATGTTTGCAACCCCGCCTGACTTTTAGATACGATCCTAAAATCGTAACTTTCGACGATCTCGTCGCGAATAGCTGCTAAAAAGATAATCCATTCTCGAACGCGCAAAATTGCAAAACTGGATCAGCGGAACTTGTGTAGATTGTATCATCACTTTTGCTCAACCGCAATCCGAGACAATGACGAGATGAGCAAGGACCGCCAGAACGAGCTTTGCGGGACGGCACCCACACCTTGGTGATGGCATGGCGAAGACTGTCATCGCGTCGCGTTCTGCGTTGCCCTCCTTGACAAATAGTTAGGAGATCGCTGCGAGGTTTAGAACGCGAGCAGTTTCGATAAGATCCGCAGTTCCGAACCCCTCAACCATCTGGCCATGGAGCAGCTTCAATCGTTCTATGCCGCTACGATGGTTGCGACCGGTGGCGACCGAAACGAGGCTGAGCAGCGCTCGCAACTCCAAGGCGTGCGCTCCCAGTTCGCGCGCAAGTTCGACGGCGGTAACGAAGTGACTCGAAGCGTCTTCACTTTCGCCGTTCAGCGCAAGCAAAACCTCGCCCCGAAGCCTATGCAACTCGGGTTCGCAAAAAAGGGTTTTGTTTGATGCGGTTATTGCAAGTGCCTCGTCAAGTAATTTCAGTGCATTGTCCGCTTCACCTTTCGCTACTAGCGTCTCGGCAAATAGCATCAAGCCATACGGCCGGATGAGCTCAGCACCAGTCGCACGATAGTCGGCAAGCCCCTGTTCGATCTCGCCGGCGCCTTCTGACAAGCGACCCAACTTGCCCACCGCCCAACCCCGTAGAATCCGGCCCCAGGCGCTCCAATACGGGAAGCGATAAGTTTGCCCGACCTGAATCGTGCGTTCGGCAGCTTCAAGCGTCTCATTTGGTTCGCCTCGCGCCTGCCTGATGGAGGCATCGAAGCTCAGCGCGAAGCCGAGGCTGTGAGGATGATCGAGCTGAACGGCGCGATCGATCGCCTGCGCGCTGTCCTTGACGGCGCTGTCGGCCAAACCGACAAACCATTCGGTCCATGCGAGATTGCATTGCGCGAGAACGGCTGGGTCCGAGCCGTACTCGAACCGGTGATGGTGATGCTGATCTGGATCGTAGAGTTGAAGGGCTTCCTCCAGAGTTTTCTTGGCGACGTCGAATTTTCCCAGGTAGAAAAGTGTAAGCCCGAGCGGTCGCTTGGCCTGCAACAACAGGCCACGGTCATCCGCCCGTTCTGCTCGTTCTATCAACCGCACCCCGAACCCGTGCGCTTTCTCGAGTTGGCCGCGGACGATGCAGAACATCATGAGACCATAGAGGGCCCTGAAGAGCAGGTGATGTTCGCCGAGCCCTTCGCTGAGTTCGTAGGCGCGGGTAAAAACCTCCTCTACTTGGGGCGCGGCGTTGCCCTGAGTGGCGAGAAGCTGAGAACCTCGATCTACCTCAAGCAACAGTTCCCTGCGCGCCCGCTCGGGCGTGTCGGGCAGACGGCGGAGGATGGCAAGAGCGTTCGCGAAATGACTTGCAGCCTCGACGTTCGCCGAGCGCTCGGCGGCTTTTTTCCCGGCCGCCTCCCATTGCGATATGGCCGCCTCCGCGAGATTAGCTGCAGCATAATGCTGCGCCAGCACTTCCGGTGTCGCCGCGACAATTTCTCGAAACTGAGTAGAGAGAACATCAGCGATCTTGCGATGCATCAGCCGACGCTCGCTCTTGAGCAGGGAGTCGTAGGCCGCATCCTGGATAAGTGCATGCCGGAAGGAATATTTGGCATGCACGGGAACTCCATGCTGCTGGATAAAGCCCTCGTGGAGTAACTCGGCAAGTTGCTCCCGCAGACTGTGCTGGCTCTCGCCGGTTACCGCGCCGAGAACCTCGCTATCGAAGGTCCGACCGAGGGTGGCCGCAACCTGAGCCAACGGCTTTGCGACCTTTAGACGATCAAGCCGAGCCACTAGTGAGCCCCGCAGCGTAGACGGAATGCTGTCGACGACGGCCGTCAATAGAGCAGGATCTCCTTGAGCCGACGAGAGAGTTTCTGCGAGCACCGTTTTGGTCAACTCCTCGACAAATAGCGGAATACCGCCAGTCTTAGCAACGATGTGCTCCACGATGTTTGCGGGTAACGGTGTCGCGCCCGCAACCTGTTCAACCAACGTCCTGGCCTCACTCGCGGAGAGATGTCGTAGCCCGAGACGCGTGCCTTGCGATTCCAGCAACCATTCGGCCCTAAATTCGGGACGAAATGTGAATATGGCCATCGCGCGCCAGTCCGAGATTTGCTGCACAATGCGCTCGAGCAGACTACTGGTCGAAGCGTCTGCCCAGTGCAGGTCCTCGACGATGAAGAGGATCGGTAGTTGCTCGGATTGCCTTAGAAGCCATTGTGCAAGTAGATCGAGGAGAAGCTCTCGGCGCTGCGAAGGTGAAACTTCCCTCAACGACAGCGGTACAGGTAACTCCAAAAGCTCGGAAACCAGTGGAACCGCCTCAGGTGTGATCGAGTCCAATCCCGCGAAAGCACGCTGAACGTTAGCGATCTTATCTTCGACATCAGCGAGACCATCCAAATTTACCACGCGGCGGATCATCTCAATGATGGGATAGAAGGCGCTCTCCCTATTATAGGCCGAACAATAGCAGGTAAACGGCAGAAACGCCGAGCCGTCGAGCATGTCTCTGAAATTGCGCACTAGTCGCGTTTTCCCCGCACCGGCTTCGCCTGTGATGAGAACCAGCTGGCCTTCACCGCTCATGGCTTGAATGAAACGGTCGCGCAAAAGCGCCACTTCCTCGCTACGCCCAATCATCTTCTGTCCGCCGCGAGCGGCGTCGAAGGCAGGATCGGCACGTTCGCCGACTACCTCAAAGAGATTCATCGTCCCATGAGTGCCGCGGATCTCCTGTGGACCAAGGTCTCGCAGATTAAACCGACCACCGATCAATTGTGCGGTCGCATCCGTTATCACCAGGCTATCTGGCGCGGCAAGTTGCTGCAGTCTAGCGGCAATATTTGGCGTCTCGCCGAGGATGCCCATGGTTTCGAACGTATCCGATGATCTCAGGTCGCCGGCAATGACGATGCCGGTGTGCATACCCATGCGCATATGGATAGGCGGAGCGCCGGACGATTCTTGCCTGTTCAGCTGTCTCATGCCCTCGAGCAGCGATAGTGCCGCGCGCACCGCTCTTATCGGATCGTCTTCATGAGCAAGCGGGAAGCCGAAACACACAAGTATCCCGTCGCCGATGTAACGAACGATAGTGCCGTCAAATTGGCGGACCGCGTTCGCGCAGGTGTCGCGATACTTGTAAATGACGTCTTTGAATTCCTCATCGTCGAGACAGACCGAGAGGTCAGTCGAACCGACCATATCGATGAAGAGCACCGTTACCTGACGCCGTTCAGGCCGCTGATCACGGTCAGCGGCGCGCGAGGCGGCAGCCACTTGATGCTCAACCAATCGCTGAATCGGCGAATGCTCAGCGAGCGGCGCACCGCACCCGCCGCAGAAACGGAATTCGGGTGGGCTTTCGAAGCCACACGCTTCACAACGCAAACTCAGCTTCGCGCCGCAACCTGGGCAAAAACGGGCATTCTTCGGAGCTGAGCAGCCGCAAGCAGGACAATGCATACGGGTGACTGCTGGTTGCTATTGAAATAGTATTATGTCAGCTTAGCATCCCTGGCTTGTCCTAGATAGGCCCGTCAATATTTATCAGTCGCAGCGAGATGGGACGTCATGGCACCCATACAAAATCCGTTTGCGCTCAAGAAGCCGCTAAAGCTTTCAATCTGCTATACGGAGACCTGCAATCTCTCCTGCCAGCACTGCTACGCGGATTGCGCGCCCGAAAAAGCCGCCTCAGAGCTGCGTAGCGAAGAGTGGGCTCGTTTTTTAGACGAGATTGCGGACTTGGGCGTGATCTATCTCTACATCGAAGGCGGCGAGCCATTTCACCGCCCGGATTTCCTACCCTTTCTCACCTCAGCATCGAGCCGCTTCCTCACTGAGGTGCGCACCAATGGGACACTTATCTCTCGAGAGCTTGCCCGAAAGCTGAAGGAGATCCGCGTCGGCATTGTGCTTGTCGACATTCTTCACCCGAGCGCTGAGGTCCATGACGAACTGACTGGAACGCCCGGGAGTCACCAGCGCACCTGCGACGGCGTTAGATATATGCTTGACGCCGGCATCGAAGTGCAAACTCTCACAATCCTCAATCGGAGGAATTTTACTGACCTTCAAGCTTACATTGACCTGGCTGACAGGCTAGGCGTGAAGACTGCGGGCGTGTTGCGGCCATATCCGCTCGGCCGATTAAAGTATCGCTGGAATGAGTTTTCTCTGTCGCTCGACGAGATGCATGCCGCACTGGACGCGCTCCGGTTGCCGTCGGGGATGAAGCTTATGCAGTCTTGGCACCCACACAATGGCAACTCATGCTGGCAAATGGCCGCCGTGAACGCGTTTGGGGATTCGATCGGCTGTGCTTATCTTCGTGAGTACGTGAACTACGGCAACATCCGACAAGTTTCCTTCATGACGACATGGGATCATCCGCTGTATCGTGAGCTGAGATCCGGCCACGTCAAGGATAGCTGCCCTAGCTGTGCGTCAAGTCAAGGATCACATGGCGGATGTCGCGCGACAGCTTATGCATTTCACGGCGCCTGGGACGCGCCAGATCCATTCGACAAAGTATTGAACAAGGGAGTGGACCTCCGTGTCATACCCGAGTGGCTACTACAATCGCACCCCAAACCTCCGAGTGCGCCCCGTTAGCGAGATGAAGAGTTGCGTTGTGTTTCGGCCCGATCCACCGAAGCTATTTATGCTCAACCTCAACGCGTGGTTCATTCTTGAGCTTTGCGACGGCCGCACCACGGAACAACTCACCGAAGGATATTGCAACCAAGTCGCCTCGCAAATGTCGGAAGTTGATGCGCGAGAAAACCTTGAGAACGGCCTTCAGAAACTACGAGAACAGGGATTGATTGAGTTTTCAGATCAGAAGCATTGAGGAGCTTTAGCATGAATAACATCGATCCATTAGGGCTAGCCTCCAGTCTAATCGCCGGCGAAAAATTGACTCCGCCCACTGTTACGTCAATCGAACCAGAGGTACGATCGGGCGGGTTCTTTCCTTTCTGCGACTTAATCAAACATGGCGAAGGTCAGCAGGAGATTGAGGACCTTCTCAATGAAAGCGTCTTGCTTGGGTCCCTTGTGATTGAATGGGGCTACGACGTCCCATTCAACAAGCACGTTGATTTCAAAAAGTGGCTGATTGCCAACGAAAGCAAGCTCGACGACGTGACTCCAGACGGCATTACATACCGCGGAACGTATGCTGTTTCTGCATCAAGCGAGAAGGGCAGTGGACTTTACCGAACGATCTGGGCGTTCAGGACGCTTCGAGCACTTGAAGTATTTAATGACGAGATGCACTCCGCTTCCGACTTCTCTAGGTTGATTCACGATCTCTGCGACTACCGCGACCGTGATCGTGGCGCTGCCAATAGCCAGCAGATCTATCAACCGGTGCGCTGCGCAGACCGATTGGGATAAATCGATCGGCGGCGAAGTGGATTGCCTCGAGAGGCGCCGCGCTCGCGAGATGTTGCGGCAGCAATATTGCCGAGCGTTTGAGCGACTTGACGAGCCCCCAGCGCGACCACGCGCCGTGGGCTCGGTGCTGATCTTCTGATGTTGATCCATAACCCCGACGCGAGCGCACGTGCTCCCTCTTCCAAAGGCAGTATCCTAAGATCTGCTCAACGGATCGCATGCGAATTTCGCGTATCCGATGTTATGGCATAAATCGGCCAAAGAACGGCAGGCCGCCGAACAAAGTCCCGCCCGGTTTCTCGAAATCCGGCCAGCCGCCCCGCGACACCAGAGATCTGCCCGACTGATGCGCTCTTGCCAACTGATAAGCTTTGCGACCAAAGCTTATCAGCTAGTGAAATGACAACACTCGTCGGTCTCCTTGTCAGTCAGGCTAACGACTTCGCTTGCGGCTAATCCTTGCATGCATCGATGCGATGACGCGCTCAAGTCAAACCCTCGGCTAGTCGCGCCTGCAAATCCGCTCCCACCCGCTTGAAACCTAGTAGCCGAGCGACCGTTCTGATAAGCTCCTCGTCTTCACCTCCGCCGTTATCCTCACGGGCTATCTTGAACGCGGCTTGTATTTCCAGAACAGAGATGCACGCAGCCTTGAGAGTTGCACCGCTTTCCGCAGAGCGGTCGCGAACCGGAGGCGCATCCGACTGACCTCGTGTGTACCAGAATACTCCATCGGTAAGCAGATCGACACTTCCCGTTCGGGCAACCGACAGAGCGGTTTCAGTCGCGGTCAATATTCGCGATCCCGCCTTCTCCTTGCCGAAGCAGGAGGCTATGCGCCGAGCGACTTCTTCCACATGGATCGGTCCTTCGGCGTCCACGATCTTTCGAGCCAAATTCGCCAACGTGGAAACAGGCGCCTCATGCGGCTCGTTCGAAGTGCTGACGCGAAAGACCGCGCGCTGATACGGAGGCATCTGCCTAACAACGACCTCGGGAACAAAAATCGGCGCAGCTTCCCCTTCGGTTGGTTCTGTCGATCGCGCCTGATTTGCTCCCTCCACTCGCAGTCCCTGGCCGGCCCTTTCCCGCGCTTCCGAGAGCGCCGTGCGCAGTCGTTCTATCTCAAAGTAGCGATTATAGAACCAGTCGGTACTCCAAATACGGTGGAAGCTCCAACCGAGGTGTTCAAGCACGTCCTGACGTAGGCGGTCACGCTCTCTGGCCCAAAGAGCGCTATGGTACGTTGCGCCATCACACTCGACGGCGAGGATGTAGCTACCCGGCCTATCAGGGTGGCGAATCCCCAGATCGATTCGGAAACCAGCAGATCCAACCTGCGCGTCTGCGAGGAAGCCGTACCCCCGGATCACGTCAGCAACATCTTCCTCGAAAGGTGAATCTGCGTCGAGGCCCGTCGGCGAGTCTACTTCCGAGCGTCCATTCTTCGCAAAATCAAGAAAGCGCTTGAGGATTCGCGGACCTTCTCTCGAGGTACGATTCAAATCAATGTCGCCAGGATCGAAGGATGCAAACACCTCGCAGCGGATCCGAGCGCGGGTGAACAACACATTGAGACGTCGTTCGCCGCCTTCGCCGTTAACCGGACCGAACGACATGCTGTTCAACCTTGCGCCGGCGATAACAGGGCCGTATCCAACACTTACAAGAATGACGTCACGCTCATCGCCCTGCACGTTCTCGATGTTCTTGACGAACAGATCCTCCGATTGTCCCTCACGCAGAAATTGATCTAGCGTAGCATCTTGGCGACGACGAAGCTCCAAAAGCTCCGTGATCAGATTTCGCTGCGCAAACGAAAACGTGACTACTCCGAGGGACTGTGATGGATTTGCTCTCGCGTGCTCCGCTATTCGGTCAACGATTGAGTCGCCTTCTTTGCGGTTATCCCGCTTTCCGCCCTTGTCGTAAACGCCGTCGACCCGGGTGAAGCACAGGCCGTAGGCCGGATCTTTCTGTAGGGGTGATGGCGGCAGAACGAGATCATTGTCGTAAAACTCTCGATTCGAAACCTCGATAAGCGATGGATCACGTGATCGATAATGCCATTTCAGCATTCTACCGGCGAGGCCGCGTGCCTCGCAAAGAGTGAGGATACTCTCCATACTGCCAATCGTTGCCGCGCCTTCCAGCAAGTCTGGGCCGACGTATTCATCATCGCCTTCTTTGTCATCCTCTTCGTCCGACAACACCCGATCGAAGAAAGAAGATGGCGGCAGCTGCTTCTTGTCGCCTACTACGACGATCTGCGTAGCTCGCGCGATCGCTCCAAGCGCATCCTCTGGGCGGACTTGCGAAGCCTCATCGATAACCAGAAGGTCAAACGAGATCGTGCCCGGCGGCAAGTATTGAGCGACAGATATTGGGCTCATCAACAAAACGGGCTTAATTCGTTGTATCGCCGTGCCAGCCTTCTCAACCAATCGTCGCAGCGCCATATGGCCGCGCTTTTTACCGATCTCCCCACGAAGGACCTTCATTTCGCCCATGGCGCCTTGAGGCACTTGCGCGAGATGGCCGGCTAGGATGGTAGTGACATTATCCCGGAGCTGCTGACGCTCTAGGGCCGCGAAGGTGCCAACCAGATCATGACGTCTCTCCAGGCCAATGCCACGAAGGACGGGATTCTGTTCTAGAGCGATCTTCCAGAGGCGTTCGGCACGGGCGTAGCGCAATTCGATTGCTGCGGCGGCTCCATCTATCTCCCCAGATCGCATCCGCTCCTCAAGTCTGGACAATCCCGCTGAAGCGAGCGCCTCGCGACATCGCGCTATTTTGGTCCACGACGCATATCGATCAGTCCCGGCGGCCATCGCGCCAAAGCGTGCCGCGACGGCACCGAGGTCGGTATGCTCAAGGCCGAGATCACCGAAACTAGCGAGATTTAGATCGAGCAGTTTCACAATGGCTTGCAACGCCGAGCGTGCAGCTTGCGCCGCCTCTCGCAATGCCCGTCGCATCGCAGTTAGGACATCAACCTTAGCAGCTAGTGCGATCGACTTGTCCGAACGCACGGAAATTGGGGCCTCGGAAAGTCTCTCACACCATTCCGCGATGGTGGCCAGTTTCCCGAAGTCGGATTTCTCTCCACGCCAGGCATCGCCGAGAATATGACCGCAATATTCACGATCGTTTTCCCATTCCGACCTCAGCGAGGCCACCGCGGTCAACTGGTCGATCTGCGCAACTCTCTCGGTCGCGGTTTTGGGTAAACCTCCGCGCAATAGGCCGGCAAGTTCTCGTGATGCGCCTCGATAGCGGCCACCCCAGCGGGCGAAAAATGAACGGATACCCGCCGCGAGCGAAGCGCGTAGGTGGTTGGAAGAAACGCTGAAAGCGGTTTCAACGAATACTTCTGACGCTTGATCGAGCGCCTGCCGCCACGCCATGCCGGCTCGCAAGGCTTGGTGGAGGCGAGGAATGTCCGGCGCGTCGAGCACCTTCTGCGCAATGTCGGCCGTGTTATGGGGTAGTCCTTCGAGCCGCCCTAGTACATTGGCCAACGGAGCAACAGCATCGAGGGCTGTGGTACTAGGCAAAGCAAGCGTGTCGACGGGCACGCGCAATGACGTGGCAAGCGAGGTCACAGCAACCTGCGCTGCGGTCAGCGTAGCGGTCAGACGAGCTAGATCCACCGGCTGAAGATCAAGGTTGCCTGTGCCCTCGAAGAGATGAGGGGTTGCTCGTCCCTCTTCCCCGAGGAGCGCGCCATATTCCTCGATCGTCGTCAGCAAATCGATCTCTTGCTGCCGCGACATCGAAATTAGGCTTTCGACCTCCAGACTTGGAGGCGAGATGCCCTTCCCGATAAACTGGGATTGCCGACCAAGCACACTATAAGCTGTCTCTCCGGTGACTCCGATCGGGCGGTGTAACGCTTCTGCAAGATTATTCAGTCGGTCGCGGCTTTCCCTCAAGGCCGTTGGCGCCCTCGGTACTCCTGGCACGACACTGGCTTGCGCTAAGGTGCGCGCCAGTTCGCCAAGGACAGTCTTCTTATTTGCGCTTCTCGAATGCAGCTCAAGGCATACATCAAGTAGCCCGACCTTCACGAGGCGATCGTGCACCACGGAGAGTGCAGCCATCTTTTCGGCAAGAAATAGGACTCGCTTACCTTCCTTGGCCGCCGCCGCAATGATGTTCGTAATTGTCTGAGATTTGCCTGTTCCGGGCGGCCCCTGAACGACCAGATTGCGTCCCGTTCGCACCTCCTCGATCACCTTGGCTTGCGACGCATCCGCATCGACCACGTGGAAAAGCTTTTCAGGCGGCAGGACCTCGTCTAGTTTCTCATTTGAGGTAAATAGCGGCTCCTCGCGTTCAAAGCCCTGGTAGAGTAAACCACGAGTCAGCGCATGGTTTGCCAGTGCGTCGTCAGGCCACGCCTCAATAGCCAGATCGCGATACATTAGTAGCTTGCTGAAACTGAAAAATCCCAACTGCATGGCGTTGGGGTCGAGTTTCCAGCGCTCCCGCGAGCTTGTGACTAATTGCACTTCAGAAAAATAGTCGGACGGTTTCCAGTCCTCTTCGATTTCAAGTTCGGGAAGCTCGATTCCGAAATCGTCCCTCAACCGCTGCTGGAGCGGTAGGTTCGTGACAACGTCTTCGTCCCTCACGCGCACGTCGAATGTAGACGTCCTGGCATTACGCACGAGTTCGACGGGAAGGAGAACAAGCGGTGCTTCACGGGGTAAGCTCGACGCCTTGTCCTCGTACCAGGTCAGAAAGCCCAACGCGAGGTATAGGACATTGACGCCGGATTCCTCCTCCGCCGTTTGGGCTTCCCGCGCTATCTTCAGCAGCTTTTTCTGCAGGGCATCAGGGCCGAGTCGCGTTTCAAGCCATGAATCGGTGTGGCGATCTTCGTCAGCCCCTTGCTGCATAACGTCAACAAGGACGACTTCGCGGCTATCGTCGACCTTATCTTTCCCGAGCGCGAAGAAGCGCATGGTCTTGCCGCCGGAAAGCAAGGAATGAACATCATCGGAACGCTCGTTCACAATGTTCAGTACGTTACCGCGCGTGTTCGCGCGATTGACATGAACAAGGCGATTGCGAGTCCCCGTCTCGACTAGTCTGCGCCGCGTATCATCAAACAGCTTTATTACAGCCGACCGGGTTTCCTGATCCTCGCCTTCCGGCCGCGTGCCGACGCTCCCCAAGCTAATCGCCCCCCTTGTAAGTCACTCCGGAAACTGGTCTGGCACGTGAAAGCTCATCTCTGCCGCACCGCACATCTCGAGCCGGCCGGGACCGCGCTTTGCAAATGTTGCGTCGCCTTACGCTCGCCATACCATCGTCTTGATCCCAGTTCCCCTTCTGGTTGCGAATGACTATAGCGAGAAATGCGGCGCGTCACCTCCCTTCCGCCGGAAATTAGACCAAAGGCCGATTTGGATAGGCTCTCTGGGTCTCCGTATCCGGGATGCTACCGAGGTTTATGTTCGTGCGGTCCACGAGCTTGAAATTCGTAACGATGCTACAGCTGACCTAATTGATCGAGCGCCTGGACAGGTTGGTCACACTGGCGAGCAGCCCCTTGGCGTGCGCCAGTCCAATGGCTAAACAGCAGGCGGCGCTTCCGTGACGGGAGGTGTTGGTGGGGCAACTGCCGCTTTGGTCCCAACGTCATCCTTTTCTCGCTCGGCCGTTTTCTGGAGCTTCCTCACGTAGGCTGCTGCGGCTCCGGCCTCCTCGCTGTCGATCAGTTCACGCTTCACGATTTCATTTTCTAGCAGCGAAGATAGATATTCCGGTTCCAGCCTAATGCCAGATAACCGACGAACCTCCTTACGGATGGCTTCTACCATCTTGTCGGTTCGCAACACGGCTGCGACCGTATATTTGCTGCTCGTCTGCTTTTCATTCAGCAGCTCCGTCAGCGCATCCTTCGAATACCCCTCGGAACTGAGGCTACCGAAACAACTGATGATATCGTCATTCTTGCAGTCGCAAGCCAAGACGTCGATCTCGAATACCAGCGTCTTCTCAATTGGCTTCCCGAATCTCAGATTATACAGGCGCCACATCGCTCCGTTTGAGAGAACTACCCAAGAGACACCCTCGTTCGCCGCGTAGTCAATGGCTTGCTTGACGTGAGCGTCCTTGAGCTCAACGCCGATCGCTTTTGCCTCGATCAAGAAGCGCTTCTTGCCATCGACTGTCACGACGCGGTCAACATAAGTCCCGCGGATCGCGTGCTCGCTCGAGACTTCCTTGTATTTGTCGTAGCCCAAGGCATCGGAAAGAAAATCTGTAATAATCGTGACCGTGTCAGCTTCACCGATATCTCGCTGCTTCGCAGCCGCGAGCACTTTTTGGTATTTCTTGAGTTGCGTTGATAAGCGTGCGGAAACTTTCGCCGAAATTCCCATATGTCACCCGCAAAGCACTATTGAAAGCGGTTAGGATTCCGGGAATTGGCCGCTCGCGCAAGAGTTTAGTTAGCCAACCCGTGCCACTACGGTCCCAATTGAGCCATTTCTTCGCCTTTGGTCCAATCGCGACCAAAACAACAGACGCCTTGTAGGTGGTCCAGGAAATGGTCGTCGTTCTTCCGATCAGGCGCGTCGAAAACTAATTACCCTACAAAGGCCACCATTCTCGCTCTGTGATCAGCACATTCTGACATCTGTCCTGTACACAGATCGATACGTATGTCGGACGCGCCCATTACTCCCGACAGACCTTCCTGGGGATCATTTGGAGTTGCTATTGACCATCGGCCCACCTTCATTCACAATAGAACGAATAGTGAACAGGAATTGCTGAGATGGCTGGGCACCTTCATGAACCGCACGTCGTCTGCCCGAAGTGCAGTCATCCGATCCCGCTGACTGAGTCGCTCGCGGCTCCCCTGCTGGAAGCAGAGCGACGCGACCTTCAGAGGAAGCTTGTCGCGAAAGAGGCTGAGTTTGCTCGCAGAGCTGACGAACTTCGCCAACAACAGAACGAAGTCGCGCAGGCAAGAGCCGGCGTTGATGAGCAGGTTAAGCAGCGTCTCGATGCCGAACGCAAGCAAGTTGTCGCCGCTGAGGCCAAGAAGGCGCGCGAACAGATGGCGGACGATTTGCGAGCGATGGAGCAACGCCTGGCTGAGAATGAACAACTGCTAAACGCGCGCAACATAAAGCTCGCTGAAGCGCAGCAAGCTCAGGCCGACGCGCTTCGGAAGCAGCGCGAACTAGACGAAAAGACACGCGAGCTGGAGGTCACGATTGAGAAGCGCGTCCAGGCTAGCCAAGCCGATCTCGTCGCCAGGGCACGCCAAGATGTGACCGATGAACTAAAGTCGCAAGTATCGCAGAAAGACGCTCAAATCGACTCTTTGGGACGCACGGTCGAGGAATTGAAACGTAAGCTTGAGCAAGGCTCGCAACAGACGCAGGGCGAGGCCTTTGAGCTTGAGCTTGAGAATCTACTCCGGGGCAAATTTCCGCTGGATCTCATTGAGCCGGTAGCCAAGGGCGAGACTGGCGGCGACATCGTTCACACGATCAACGGCCAGATCGGATCACCGGCCGGCACCATCCTTTGGGAGCTAAAGAACACAAAGAATTGGTCGGATAGCTGGCTGCCGAAACTGCGCGACAACAAGCGCGCAGCTAAAGCCGACGTAGCGCTCATTGTCTCTACCGCTCTGCCCAAAGGCGTGGAATCCTTCGACTTGATTGATGGGGTCTACGTAGCCCATCCGCGGTGTGCGGTGCCGGTCGCTCTGACCCTGCGTCAGGGTCTCTTGGAGATCGCCACCGCACGCACAACGCAGGCTGGTCAGCAATCGAAGGCTGATCAGGTCTACCAATATCTGACCGGTTCCCGGTTCAAGCAGCGAATCGAAGCCATCGTCGAGCGCTTCAAAGACATGCGAGAAGACATCGACAAAGAGCGCAAGTTCATGGTGAAGGCCTGGGCTAAGCGAGAGGCTCAGGTCAGCGCCATGATCGAGTCGACGGTTGGCATGGTTGGCGATCTTCACGGTATTATGGGGCAAGCAATGCCGGAGATCGACGCTATCGACGAACCTCCGATGTTAGAGGGAAAGGCCGCCTAAGCGGCCTCAGCTTGCCATTCGCCCAATAATCAATTTTAGCCCCACGGATTTGCCATCTTCGGTCGAGCGAGTAGAATCATTCGACAGGGGATTTTCGATGACCGCAATGAATGTCGGCGGCTTGCAGCAAACTGCTTCAGGTGCGCATTCCAATCATCTAGAAACTAAGCTACTCGGCCTACTCAAAGACCTGGATAGATTTCAGTCTCAGCCGTGGTTCGCACGCGGCTTCAATATCTTTGAGGCCGTTGGCCTGCATCGCCAGGAAATCAAGCATTCCAATTTCTTGTCATTTCTGCTCTCACCCCAGCTAGGCCATGGCCTAAAAGACACATTCCTTAAGCGACTGGTGCAGCGAACCGCAGAGAAGGGGGCCGTAGATCCCTCGATCAGCCTGCTGAAGATTGCGCTTTGTGATTTCTCGGACGCGATTGTCTCTCGCGAATGGCGGAACATCGATGTACTGGTTGAATCGAAGGCCAACCAGTTCTTGTTCGTGATCGAGAACAAGATCGACGCAACAGAGGGAAATAAGCAACTCGAAACTTATGAAGCGACCATCTGCTCTGAGTATCCCGATCACACCCGACTGTTCTGCTACTTGACGCCCGATGGTGTACCCGCAACTCGCGACAGTTGGTCTGCGATCAGCTATTCGGACGTCGCTGAGGCATTGCAAGACGCACGATCGCGGCTCCCTAACCTCACTAGTCACGCCGGCATAGTGATCGATCACTATCTCGATTTTGTTAGGAGAAACATTGTGCCAGACCAAGCGCTAATTGACGAGTGTCGCCGCCTTTATTTACTGCACAAGGACGCACTGGACCTAATAATCGAGCACGGGCAGATAAACTCCTTCAGCTCGGCCGCAGGCACCTTTTTTCAGAAGCATCCGGAGTTGGAAAAATTTACTGTACGCCCCGCTGGGGCAGCGTTTTTGCCTAGGTCTTTATTGCCGCACATACCGCCGCTAGAAGGCACCAATTGGTGGGGTCAAGCTCGTCCGTTTGCGCTCTGGTTCAATTTCTATCAAGAGAGAATTGGCATCGTGATCGAAGTGGGCCCCTTCAGCACGGATCAATTCAATCGAGAGACTCTCGTTAGGCGCCTTCAAGAGCATTTCGAGAGCAAGTCCAAGATCTATCCGAAGTTCACGAGGGTTTATAGCCGATATCAAAAGCTAACGGATGACGAAACGAGTGACGCGGAGGTGCTCCTAGCGCGAATGGAAACACTGTACAAAGACACGGTCGAAAAGCATCTTGCGCCTATTACGGCTATCGTTTCTGACTTCTTTGGAATGTAGCTCGATCAATACGCGCCCGACGAACAGAGCTGACGGCTTACACTCTGAAGGTCGGGCGTAGACGTTGCAAAGGGTGCGACACTGCGCGCAACGCAGTTCGCTCCCGATGGCACAAACCGTTCAGCAGCCTTCGAGTTTGCAAGGCCACTAAAGCCCGTAACAAACCGATAGAACGCCAGACGAACCAAGTCAGTACTTGACGCCCGGAAGATACCGCTCCAAGCGGGTCGGCGTTAGCTTGCCATCCGCATGGTAACCGACGAGATCTACTTGCCCGTCGTAATCGGTATCGTGAAAGGATATGTCCCACTTCTGATCGCGATTGCGATCCTCGATCGAGATGTCGGCCTTACCGTCGAAATTAGTGTCGACATAGGCAGCGATCGGTTTCGAAATATCGTCCGGGGTGACGAACGAGTAGTCTACTTTGCCATCGCAATTTGTGTCGTACTGCACGAGCAGCGCCACATTCTTTCGGTCGCGGCCCTCGTAGATCTTTTTCGTCTTGCAGGCCACAGGTGCCTTGGCGATAGTTTGCCCCTCCTTGCCGAGAAATGCTTGGACGTCGGCGATCGAGACGGCGAAATTGAGCGCCTCGCCCTTGGCTTTAAATGTATTGACGCCGATCAGCTTGCCATCGTCCGAGAGCAACGGTCCGCCGGAATTGCCGGGGTTGATGGGCGTCTGCGTCTGGATCACGCTGGCTTTATGATTTCCCTCTTCGTCTTTCCAAGGGTAGTCCTTGCGATATTGGCTGACGAAGCCTTTGGTATAGGTCCACGCCTCGCCGGTCGGATGGCCAATGGCATGCACATCGGCGCCGACCTGAATGTCAGCCTCTGATCCAAGCGCGATGGGCTTGAGGTCACGCGGAGTGGCAGAGATGTGAAGGAGAGCCAGATCGCGTGTCGGATCAACCTTAACGACGTCCGCGATCTCGATATCGGCCTCCGAGGGCTTGGCTCCCTCGGTCGTCGGCTTGAACAGAAGCGCGACTTTGTTGAACCCTTTGACGACGTGCCAGTTGGTGAGGATGCTGTCGCCAAGCCCGATATAGCTTCCCGATCCAAGGCTGGTATCGGTCACGATGATGACGACGGACGGCGAGAGGGCTCGGTAGATTTCGGAGTCATGGCGGCCGCGGCCTGTGTAGGGCGCATCACCAACCCGAGCCTTCGCGTACTTCGCAAGAACAGAGCCCGAGAGGCCGCCAAGATCATAAAGTTCAAGGACGCTATCGACTGCGGTTATGTTAGCGTTGTCGGGAGAGGCCGGCAGGGCCTGGCCGAGGCCGTCGGACTGGGCCATGGCGGTTTGCGCAAGGGCGGCGGCAATGACCAGAGACAACGCGAAACGCTTCATGTCAGGCTCCTCTACCCGGCTGCGGGCAGCGGGAGTCATATTGCTATGCACCACCCTTCAGCTCATTCCCGCGACGCGTGTATTTTCCCAGTCTCTACCGGATTTTGAAAGCCGAAAACAGGCGGCTTACCAGAAATTTCATCATGGCCACGTCCGGGAAGCCGGCGTCGAGATTATTGGGCTTGTCAAGGAAACGCCGGACAAGGCCGTCAAGGCTGGTCTGCTGCGCGACTTGACCGAAATCTGCACCACCGCTTACGAACTGAAATGTGCGCTGGATGCGGAGACTGCAGCGTATCAGATAGCCAACTCAGAAGCGTCGCTGAAGCCGATGCTTCCAGGTTTGTTTGCGTATCTCTTGCAGGCTTATGTCTGGGCGGACGATGCCGACGCACTGAAGATGCTATTTAAGGACAACCGAGTCGCTTTTAACCCGGTCGCGACGCCCTACCCGTCGGCCATCGCCAACGTCGCAGCTATGAACTATTTCTTGCGATTGAACAACTACCGACTGGCTGAGAAAGCCTATTCCACGGCGGTGATCAGCCTGTTGCTCACCGACCCTAAGGACAAATACAATATCTGCAAGACCCTGGTCGACCTGTTGGAAGGGTTGATTTCGCAGCAAGACATTGTCAGCGCGCACACTCTGGCGCGCATCATTGATCCATACATCAATGCCAACTTGAACCACGAAGGGCCCGTATTCGCGGCTTACGTGCATATTTTGTCTCAGTTGCTTGCCATGACGAACCGTTCCAAAAAGGTTCTGCCTGCGTTGGAACAGGCGATCCAGCTGAATGAGCGGCTGGACATCAACGAGGGCACAAAACTTTACCGAAATTCGACGAGCAATAGTCTCGGCTCTTTGTTGCTCTTGCTCGATGGCACACTTGTCGAAGCCGAGGCGCTACATGCCCGGCATCCGCTACAATCGCAACGAGAGGCCATCGTTGCCCGAGGCACTTTTGACACTCTGCAGGAGTTTTACTTCGCGCTGTCAGATGTGCTGATCACAAGCCTGCGGGATTCTTCAAAGGCGGCGATCTGGAAGCAGCATTTCTCATCGCTTCCAGCGAAGTGGAATCTCACGGGTTATCTCGCCGAGAACATCGAATCGTATCGTCATTTTGCGCTCGGGCTCATCACGTCGGCGACCTCGAGGTCAGATGCGGCGGTTTTGATACAAACTGCGGCGCGAGAACGGATCGAGGTGTTTGAAGGCTTTCTGACTCATCGGACCGAGGGCTTCCAACTTCCGACGATCACGGATCTGCTCGTCATTCAGCTTGCGCTCACATCGATCACCGAGTTCCCTCCGGTCGACGCAGCGGATCTAGCGCTGAAAGGCAGCGAGATGCTGACGCGATCGCTTCGACATCAGACCAGCGATTTTGCTGTCCTCATTGGCGCTCAAAAGAGCGAGCGCGCGCGCGACGCGGTCCGATCATACTATCTCTTGCTGCAGCAAAAGCGACAATGGGAATTCGATCAGATCAAGCTTCTCTTGCAAGGAGACAAGCGCGACGCTGGCTATATGATCACCACCTATTCGCGCCTGCGTCGAACGATCTCTGATCTGGCCGAAATGTTCGCGAAAGAAGCAGCCTACTCTGAGGTAGTTGGATATCCGACAACGGCGCAGATTCAAAATGCCCTCGAGCCAAACGAGGTCCTTTTGACGTTCGTTCCGACGCTTAAGGGCATCGGCCGCCTCTGCATTTCCAAGACGGCCGCGCTGTTTAAGAGATCTGACGTCGACCCGCTGGAAGCCGCTCAGGACGCCAAATTGCTGCGGCTAGCTCTCACACAAGAGCGAGCGGCAGAAGAGACACTTGACAGCCAATATCCGGCACTATCAGCAGTGCGACTGAGTCGACTTTTATTTGAGGGACTAGAATCGTGCGCAACGCCTGGGTCTCTGGTCAACATCGCTCTTCCCGATGAACTAACCGGCATCCCCCTCGCGGCCTTGCTTGAAGAGGAGCCACCGAAGCGAGGTGATGCTTACGATCTGCTGGAGGCGCACTGGCTAGGCAGAAAATTTCAATTCGCGACCACGATCTCGGCTCGGCATTTTCTTGGGACGCGCGGCTCGATTGTGCATCAACACGCGCCGTTACCATATCTCGGAGTTGGTAACCCATCGCTCATTCAGCTCGCCGGCGCAGCGGACGGCAAGGTTGTCTCCACATCGCGAGGAGTTTTTGGAGAGCTCGCACCTCTGCCGGAAACGGCCGATGAAATCAGGAGCGTCGCAACGTTGTTACAGGCCTCGAAGACAGCCGTGCTGTTGGGGCCTGGCGCAACCGAGGAGCACTTTCGTTCGAAAGACCTGGGAAAATACGACATCATACATTTCGCGACGCACGGCCTGCTGCGCGACGATCTGCCGGGTTTGAACGAGGCCGCACTTGTCTTCACGCCGAGCGACACGTCGGACAGCTTCGATGACGGGCTGCTGACCGCGTCAGAGATCACGCGGCTACCACTTGATGCGCGCCTCGTCGTATTATCGGCGTGCAATACGGCGCGGATAGACCCGTCGGCCGCCAGTATTGGCATTACAGACCTCGCGGCCGCCTTTTCGGTTGCCGGAGCGCCGACTTTGCTGGCGTCGCTCTGGACGGTCGAATCGAATGCTGCGCATGATGTGATTGTTGAATTCTTCACGGCATGGAACAAGGAACGCAGAAAGAGCGCGTCAGCGGCGTTGTCGGATGGCATTGCGAGCTATTTGGCAAAGGCCGACCGCGCGCATCATCATCCGCGCTTCTGGGCGCCCTTCATCGTGTTCGGCTATGGCGCCGGCTTGCCGAACGATAGCGCGCAACCGTTGACTGATGGCTTTTCCTACGAGCCTTTGCCAAATCAGGAAGCTGGCGAAATCATGGATGCCAAGCCCATGGCCGACCGCTTGATCCTGTCAATCATGGACGACTGGGATGGGCACACGATGGCCAGCACGATCACCGAGGTTACAGAGGGCGCCTCTCGGTTCGCGATCCTACGCTCACATGACATTGGCGCCGGCACGCTGCTCGTCGACCAGTCTCGCCTCTTTGCCTTTGGCTACAAGCCCGCGGAGCACCCGTACCCGATCGTCAGGCAATTTACTGCGGACGGCTCGCAGATGTGGGAAAGGCGCTGGGAGAATGCGATTGACGGAATGCCGATGGGATCAGTCAAGGTTGGGAGCAACATCGTCATGCTTGCGGCATCGACCTTCACGGATCCCAAGGTGGACCGGGTCGCCCACCTGATCGCGATCAATTCAGAAGGCAACGAGGCATTTAGAAAAGATCTCAAAGTCGGCCAATCGGAATTCCTCGTTGGAAAATGGGCTGTGCTCACGAACTGGGGGAAGAACCTTGCGTTGGTCATCAATTCAAGGAGCTTTGGCCAGTTCGGCTCGCGTGAGCCGCTGTTCGGCCTGCCTTCCCTTTGCGACGGCCCGGTTCGAACCACCGTCTACGTTATCGATCCCGGCAGCTTCGAAATCACCAACCAGGTCAGTTTCGACGATTTTCAGGCATCGGCAGCGACGGACGGCCCGTCGGGTCTGATCGTTGGCGGCGAAGCGCGCGGTGCCTGTGATGACGGTGGCAAGGCGGCTCTCGTCCGCGTCACAGCCGAACTCGCGACTTCTGAAATATGGAGGGATGACGACGTCTTCCCTTCCAGTGTGCAGTCGATCGTAGCTGCAAAGGGTCGAAGCCTTTTTGCCGTCAAACGGCAGCGGCCGATCGGAGTTCGGCGGGCCGGCGCTACAGCGCCGAACGCTGGATCGAAGCGATGGGGCGATACTGGCGACGAGTTGTTGGAATTCTCAATTTTCCAGAGTGGCGACGACGGCAAACCCGTATCTCTCTACAATTCTTCATTTGGACTCAGTACGTATGCGCAAGGCATCGTCCTCAATGGAGATAAGCCGATTATTTACGGCAGCCTCGGCGGGAGGGCTGCCATAACGAGCCAACGATAAGGTCCACGGTCCTTCCTCCACCACGAGGCCGACCACAGTGACGTTGGAGATCCCCAGGATATCAACTCGTAGGGGTCACTAAAGAACCGGGCTGCGTCATCTTAATCTCGTGGACTGATTCAGATCACCCAACCGATAGCTGATAAGCTTTCAGCGATTTTCTTATCAGTCCGCACGCTGACCCCACTTGGGCCAACCCAATCAGAGCGCGGCGCCGTCGTGAATATTGTGGAGCGACGGAACTAACCGAGTCAGCACCGATGCAGATCGGCATAGCGAGTACGGTAAGATAGAGACGGCGGCGAGCGGCGATAAGCCGATCGCGCGCCGCGCCGCATGGAGATGTACGAAAGCAATGATGGATTATCAATTACCAACGCCAGATGAGGTGATGGATTTTGGATCCGCTCACAATGCGGCCGTGTGGACTAAACATAGGTTTCGCCTCTCAGATCCTTCGAACTTGGATGCAGTTTTGCGGGCATGCGCATCGCCACCCCGAAAGCTTTCCCGACGGCAGGTTTTTCAAATGGCCGACGCGAAACCGGAATGGGGGGGTGATAGCATCCATTGTTTGGGGATTTCCGCGCGGTTCGATGCCGGGCGGGAAATGGCTTGGCTTTGCGAACGCATTTGAGTCATCCTCGCAGTTTGCTGAAGTCTTGGCCGGCTTCAGGACCACCCCGCAGTCGGCGACCACCACAATCGCAAGACTGAACAATCTGGTGACAGGACTAGGGTTCGCCACGACGACCAAGATGGCTTATTTTGCAAGACTGACGTTTCGGGAGGGACCGGCATTAATTTTCGACGCCAACGTCATCAAAGCGATCATTGATCCCTTGACTCCTTGGGGAGGCGCATTTCCAAAAACGAGATCGTTGCTCGGTTCAACGAACTTCCACGCAAAAGGTGTACTGAGCTACAGCTGCTACGTCGAAGAAGCCTCAATTCTTGCGCGACTTCACAACGCGACGCCGGATGTGATCGAGGTGGCTCTCTTTCGTTCCGCAGCTCGAGCTGGCACCTGGTCCTGATTTCGACTCCGACCAAGGCAGGATCGCATTCGTAGGGCTCAAACTCGGAGGACCATCCGGACGAGATCGACGACAAAGTTTCGAAGGCACCAATTCCTTTCAGAAGCGCTGGCAACTTGCAACTAAACCACTAGGCTTGCCACTTGAGAGGTGTACGAAAATTTCGATTGCAAACAGAATTTTTTAATCGAGAGTTCGACGATGAATGAAGCCCTCGAACTGGACTTGAACCAGTTGCCGCAATTGGACAATCAGTTCTTCGAAGAGGAGAATGTTGACATTGTGGCACAAAAGCTGATTGGAGCGATCCTCATATTCGACGACGGCGAGGCCGGCCCAGTTGGGGGCAGCATTGTTGAGACCGAAGCGTACGATGATCGTGATCCGACTTCTCATAGCTATTCCGACGACCATTACCCTCCAAAAAAGGGAAGTGAGGCGATGTTCTTGCCGGGCGGACATGCCTACGTTTTCGCTGCGTCACACGGGTTTTGCTTGAATTTCGTCGTCGGTCCGAAAGGGGTTGGGAGCGCAGTTTTGATTCGGGCACTGAAGCCCTTGCGCGGAAAGAAAGTCATGCGCATCAGACGTGGCCCTTATTGTCGTGACGCGATTGAAAATGAAGCGCTACTCTGTCACAGCCCCGTCACCTTATGCGAGGCTTTGGGTGTATCTGACTATCAGAATGGCGCGTCGCTATTTGAGCTGCCATTCCGACTGTACGCGAGACAATGCGTTCCGCAGCTTATGTCTGGGCCGAGAGTTCGGGTTGCGTCGACGATAAGAAGGCTTCGTCCCAAACTGGCTGGTTCAGCAAGCGCTGCCGTGAATGCCAAAAGACGTTGGATTGATAAGGCTCATACGAAGTTCGTGAAGGAAAGAATTGAGCAACCCATCCTCACGAGCCTAGGTCGCACAACCGAAGAAACCGCGGAGAGAACGTAGCGCGCACTTCGTCGCCGTTTTCCTCTAAATCGTAGCTATGCAGCTCCGTTCGGACACGGCGTGCCTTGAGCGAGCTAAAACTGATAAGCTTTTATTGTGTTGCGTGCAGAACGTGATCAGCTAGAATCTCGTCAGTCGGTTTGATTGAGATGGCAGGCAAACAAGCCAAAATCCTCTCTGCTCAAGCGGCGCGAGACTTAGTTCTCTTCGCCGAAACGACGAGACACCCGGATAGAAATCGCGTTATCGTCTTACTGTCGTTGAAGGCTGGCTTACGCGCGGCCGAAATCGCCAAACTCACTTGGGAAATGGTCGAGACCGCCGACGGAGAAATCGGCACAACGATTGAACTGCGCGACGCTGTCGCGAAGAAGCGCCACGGTCGCCGGATCCCGATTCAAAGCGATTTACGCCGCGCGCTGATCGCCTGGCGTAGGAAATCGCAGGGAGAAGGGCCCGTCATTCGATCTGAGCGCGGCGGCCCCATGACCCCGTTGAGCATCGTTGTCTGGTTCAACCGCGTCTTTCGCGCGACAGGATTAGACGGATGCTCCTCTCATTCGGGACGCCGAACCTTCATCACTCGCGCAGCTCGCCTGGTTCATGAAGCCGGCGGATCACTCAGGGATGTCCAACTCCTGGCGGGCCACTCATCGATCCAGACAACTCAACGATACATCGACGGTGATAGTGATGCTCAGAGGAGGTTGGTATCGCTGATCTAAGAAAGCATCGGAAGCTAAGCTTGTTACCCCGCAAGCGGCATGACGGGCCCATCTATTTCGCGATAGGGCTCATCGAAGCGATCGCGCGAGAGACCGCCAGCCGGTCGAGCTTCGGCCAAGCGACCGTCGCTTCACCTGATCCAAACCTACGTCAAATCGTTCGATCCAAAGATACACCGGCCCTGTTCGACTGGATGGTCGAGACCTTCAACTTTCAGGGAATCTCCGACGGCGCCGCAGCATCATATCTGGCGGCTCACGGCGGCATTATGTGGCATCAGATCAAGGCTGAGATTGACCATGATCCGACCTGCTCGCTCCTGCAGAGCTACTGGGCTTACGAGGACTGCCGCTACGACAAGACCAAACGAGGGTGTAGTCATCAGCGTCACTTTCGGGGATGCCCAGTCCCTGCTCATCCCTTGAGAAATGGCCGTCTCAACCAGACCGCGTTTAGCTTCTTCCTCTTCGTCAGAGACGTAGCTGAATCAGATCTCTTCCGGTGGATCGACGATCAGCTCGCGGCCGCGGCCGACGTTGGCAATTTGTCTGCGCAAGAGTCGTTGATCGGACCGACGCGTCATATCTTCGGAATATCGGACAAAGTCCTCACCATGACGCTGTCATCAGTGCTGATGGCCGATCGGGAACGCCGGCCCGATTGGTTCGAGGTCGGCAGCCAGATGATCGTCGTCGACCGGCTCGTGCACAATCTGCTCATCCGCACCGGAATCCTGGCGAAGTCTGGCGCGCCTCACGGTTATGGCCAGCGCTGCTACAGCGAGAACGGCTGCGCCGATATCTTGCGGCGCGTTGCGGCGCAGATCGACGCGCGGCAATTCGATGCCAGCTTTCCGGCGAATTTTCCGCGCTATATTCAACATGCGCTTTGGCATTACTGCGCCGGCAGCGGCCTGAACATCTGCAACGGCAACAATATTGATGATCGTAAGTCTTGTGAGCAAATATCGTGTATTGCTTATAGTAATTGCGCTCGAATAGCGCTGAAAAGGCATTAATATCTGCAATAATTCAAGCAACAAAACTTCAATTAAAGTATTGAAATGATTGATATTTTCACGATAATTGGCGAGTATACTTCTACGAGGCTAAGTGTGCTTGCCTCGTGATTTTCAGAAAGAGGAAATAGACAGATGCCAAAACCTAGATTGTCCGGGCCCTCCCGGAGCCAGAATAGATCGATCGTCGCAGAAAGGGGCCCAAATCGGGCCCCTTCTGCTTTTGAGGGAGGCTGCAATGACCAAGCCTAAGGCCTCCAAATCCTCTGCACCTTTGAGTCCTCCCGTCATCGTCTACGGCCTGGATCCGGCCGGTAAGCCAAAGGCCGGCCGATTTCCCGGGAAGCAGGCCAACCTAGCCAGGAAAGCCGCGCTGGCGTTGAAGCTGGCGGTCTGCAACGTCAATCGGCCTAAGCTGATCGAGATCGCCTCCAAGATCCCGATTGGCCGTCTGCACGCCCAGGGCAAGGCGTTCCTGCCGTTCATCAAACGCGAGCTGTACGACGAGCTCGCGACTGTAGTCTCGCCCGCTTCACGGGCCGCCACCGCGAAAGCCGGTCCAAAGGTGGCGGCGGAAGCGGCAAGAGCGAGCGCCAAAGTCTATGTCATTCTCGGCTTTGACGAGCGCCTCAAGCCGCGCGGCGCGAGATACCTGAGCCGGAATGAGGACCAGCTGATCAGTGCGGCCGCCGAGATGAACTTGTGTCTCTATGAAATGCAGTCAGCCGACCTGGTCAGCTGGATCGAGCCGCTTCCGCTCGGCAGACTTCCGCTGACCGGCCGCAGCTCGGTGCCGGAAATCCGCCAAGCCCTCTACAGCGAGCTCGTCTCGTGGATCGCAGTAGAGGCCGACGCCGTGCCGCGCGGCAAGGCGGACGGCCCCTTGCCGGCTCAGAAGGGTTTTCCAGAGAACTGGGAAACTATCGAAGCTGGACATCTCGTCGTCGCCCAGGAATCGCAGGAGCACGGCTGGGCAGAGGCCATCGTTGTGGAGCGCAAGGGTGATCTTCTGACGCTTCGCTATCGTGATTATCCGAAGGTGCCGCGGTTCTACCGGCACCACCGAGCCGTCGCGCTTCTAAGCCCGGCGGCCACGTAGCACTGAACTCGTAGCACCCCAATGGCGCGGCTCAAGCCGCGCCATCTTTCAACTCACATCCCCAAATACTGCACTGATAGGAGCAAGCCATGTCTAACGACAAGGCGCGGATTCGCGCGCTCAATGACGATCTACGCCGGCATCTGCTAGGTGGCGGCGCCGTGATGACCATAGGGATTGCATCTCTTGGTCCCGAAGCAGTCCTTCGGCTGGTCCAGACCATCGCGGTGTTCGACGATTTCTGTACCGAGAACGACCCACACAGTGAGCATGATTTTGGCGCCTTTGACTTCGAGGGCGTCAGAGTCTTTTTCAAGATCGACTACTACAATCTCTCGATGACCGGACACTCGCCCAATCCAGCAGATCCAACGGTCACGGAGCGAGTGATCACACTCATGTTGGCTGACGAGTACTAGCCTTGTTCAGTCGTCCTTGCTCGCCATCATCCGTTTGATGGCTTCCCGAGGATCGAAACCGATTGCTTCGGCAAAGGCAATCAGTTGAACAGCATCCACCTTCCTCTGGCCGGTCTCTATCGAGGCCACAAAAGACTGGTACCGCTTCAACTTTGCGGCAACCGCGGCCTGCGTGAGACCGGCCTTCTTTCTCTTTTCGATCAAGAACAGCCGAAGCGTCTCATGTCGCGTCGACTGCAAGGTACGTGACATGGGTCCGCCCACCGAACAGGTGGAGCGAACAAATAATCCTGCTTCTAGATAATCTAAAAAACGGATAATATCTGAAATTCAGATATTTTGAGCCGTTGCAACCTCTCAGCCAGCCCTCTCACCCACATCCGACATTGCCGACGGATTTCCAGCCACTTCTTCCAACATCGCCGCACAATCCTGCATTGCGACACGGCGGTATGATTGCGAAAGGATTATCGATGTCTGCGGTTCTATGTGGCTTCCAAGCGCGACTTTTTGAACTGGTTACCTTGGTTTCGATCGGTTCGTTGGCCACCGCACATGCACAATCGCCGGCCGACCTCTTTCGTCAGTTCGACCGAACGATCAATTCAGCCGTTGCAGAAGCCAATCAATCCCGCTGGGAGCGGCTGCCAACAACCGAGCTGGTCTGCATCGACAGGGCACTCCAGCGCAAAGGCTCGAGCCTCTCCATCGTCGTTCCAAACCTGCAGCCGACCGATCCGAGACTTGCCGAGATCCGCAGCCACTGCCGGCCAGCCAGCGGTCCGCCGGCACCAGATGGCCTGGCTTCTCTACCCAAGCCATCTGTTTATGCCGTCGACGGCCTTGCACTCGGCGGCAAGGTCAATTTCCAAAGCTCGGCCTACGCTCAGTATGACTGCCAAGCGAGCAATAGCTTTCCAGGATTTACCTGGTGCCAGAAAGCCAAGCACGACCCCGACCCGAGAGGCCCGACTACTACCGCAACCTCGATCCTGCATGCGGAAGATGGCACGGCGGTCTACGTCAATCGGTCGCTGAAGCCGGCGTTCTTGAGAGCGACCGACGCTCAAGCCGAGATCACGCGCCTCTCCGCCAAGTACGGCTCGGCCGACGTCCGGCGCGCGACCGATCCTTCCGCGGCCGCGAATTCCGTCATTGCAACCTTCGGCGAAGTAACCTTGAAGCCGCTAACCGAACCAGAGGTTCAGCTCGCAGCGACCGGCCGCCAGCCGCGCGACCGAATTCCGTTCGACTTTTTCGGCGATTTCCAACGCTCGGCGCAAAATGGTCTTCCGGTCTTCTGGATTCACGGCGGCAGCGGCTTCGTCTGGTCGGCCAGTTTCGACGCGAATGGACGCGGCCATCTCCGGTTCGCAGCAGTCGATGGCAGATCCTTCACCAAGCCATTTGGGCCAGTCGACCAAGCGTCTTCCGATTCAAAGGCCGGTCCCGGAAGAACTTCGCCGCCACCATCGAATGGGGAAGTGGGGGATGCCGACAATTCACAGCCTACTTCAACTCAGACCGCAGAGCCGTTCTACATCGGTCCATCGGTTCGGATCCGATCAAGAACGCCGATCGGCACGATTGCCTCATCCGACGCGATCTGCGCCCTGTTGAACCACCCGCTGTTCTCACGTGGCGAGGTCGAGACCGGCTACTGGAAATCCGTCGCCGATCTAGATCCGGATCATTCCGGCAAGCAGTGGATTGTTGCCCACCTTCCCCCCGAAGTCCGTGAGCCTCAATTTGTCTCGGAAATCGACAACGAAACAGCGGCGAAAGCAGAAGCCAACCTCCGAATTTGCCTGCAGAAGCTGGTCGCCACTAACGCCCGCGCACCGGCTGCGGTAAAGCGGATCCTTATCCCCAATCTGAACGTCGTTTGCTTCGACCCCGCACATTCTGATTCCAGTGCTCGAACGAACCCAACTGGCGACTGGCCGAAACGACGGCAACTCCAGCTCCAGTGCATTGGCTCGACACGGATCGACACCACAAGAACGGACAAATCGTCGGAAAGCTTTCTGATGTTGACCATGATGGAGGCTCAGCCAACCTTGCGGACTCTGCTCGATAGAGCGGACCAAGCGTTACAGACCGAGATTGCTGCAAAACAGGACGAGCAGCGGAAACTAGACAACCAGAAGTCAGAGGATCGCCTGCGCCTCGAACAGATCCAACTGAAGCAAAAGCAAGATCTGATCGACCAACAGGCGGCTCGCCAAAATGCCGAGCAACTCCGGTTAGAGGAATTGCGCCAAGTCGCCGCAAAAATGGGTCCCGAGTATGCGAACAAGCGTGAAACTGAATGGTCCATCTCGTCCAAGATCGACGAAATGACCGACAAAGCGGTTCTGACGGCCTATTCGAGACAAGGCGCAGCTGGCGTCGTCGCCGAGATAAAGATCAGCTGCGGCGCCTCAGGACTCGCCATCACAGCGTTGGTCGTCGACCAGGCCGGCAAACCCACCGTGGAGCTGCCCACTATGGGCGGCATGCCAGGCAACCCCGTCGTCGGTCAAATGCGGCTCAACGACGAGCCGCCGAGCCCGGCAGGCTTCTTTCCTGCGAGCGATTTCCGGAATGAGCTCAGCATCCCCACCATGACGGCAGGCCAATCGCTCGCGGACGGCATCTACTGGCGAGTCTATGCTTCGATTCCGACGGACAAAGGCCAGCTCTTCATCAAGATCCCGATTTACGCGCCGCAGATCCAGGAAGTCATCAAGAGCTGCCCGCCTCCTCATTGATGACTGAAGTCGCCATGAAGGCGCAGTGAGAGAGGCGGAGCGGCATAACGGTGCTCCGCCCTTCTCTGCCGACCGGCCACGGCCACTACATTCCGAAGCCGGATTCGAACCGGCCGAGGACCGTCCAACTGATAAGGAAAGACAACAAACCTTATCAGTTCCAATGACGCGTACTGGGCTCACTTTCGTCGGTTCACCGCCAGATCTACGGATCGCGGGGCTGCTGCAACAAGTAATCGCAGAACTCCTTGGCGACCCGCATCTCGATAAACGCCAATCTGCTCCGTCCGGCTAGGGCACTCTTTGTCTTTTCAGATTCGCGCTCAATAAGCGAAGCTAGTAGATCGACATATTCGCATTCCGGATCCTTGGCAATTTGAATTGGATCGTCGTAGTCAAACCACCTCAGTATCATTTCCTTCGGGCTGCCCTTGGCAGATGTACCCGGGCCTTGACGGCTCACATCCTTGATCAACTCGTTGAAGAACAGCGAGGCGGTTTCATATAACCAGGGGGACCCGACGCCTGTTGCGAGATCGCTGATAATGTCCAACAGAGGCTGCTTAACGGCTTCAGGTTTGTAAGCGATGGCCAGCTCAGTCAGCTTTTTCAACAAACGCTTCGGCATTTTGTCTACAGTCATTGATAGTTCAACAAGAGCGCCGAGATGGTCTTCGCGATTCCTCTTCCACATGCCGTTGTCGTAAAGAGGATGAAAGCTTTTACGCGGCAGTTTTTTGACCCGCTCTTGGTCCACCAAAATGGCCTCCGCAAACCTCGCGAGAAACTCTTTGATATCTTCATGAGTGAGCGCCTTCGTCGCCTTAACTACTTCGGCTTTTCCGCCCGGAATTACCTTGAAGGAATTCATCTTCGTAGAGTGTTTTTTCATTTCCCTATCTCCTTTGTCCGAATTTGCTCGGACGCCACCGCGACGGTTTGATCGCAGCCAGCTATTTTACAAGATTGCTTTTTCAAGCCCCGAAACCGCTCAGTTCATCCAGGCACCGTGATCAACCGCCCGATCAGGATCTGTCGCGGTGAACAACGTGGTATGTCCCGCGCAGAATTTCTTCTCGCCGAACGAGCTCTTCGACCGAACACCAGCTGCTTCCCCGCACGCGGCGCGATCCCTCAGAAGCTGGGCAACTTCATTCTTCGCTCCTCGCGAAGAAACCGCCGGGACAGGATTCCTGCCGACTAAGCGCCATTTACAAGATTCCATTTTCCGCCCCTCTTACGACCAGATAGTGCACCACCGCTGGCATCGGAGATGAAGCGGCTCCAATCAGCCATCAGCGCTGACAGATTGTGTTTTCATGCCGCTCGAAAAGGGGCCGTTGGCCTCGCGAGAGGCGACGAACTTCGCCTTCAACATCGCTTCTGAGCACCAAGCCGTTTTCTAATTTTCGCCTCGACATTCGCCTGAGGGCTTGGCCCGGCACCGCTGCCCAGAAACTCCGACCGATGCGCACACTAATTTTAGCAGCAGTTGTGGCTCTGGAGGCTCAAATGAAGAGACGCTCGCTCATCCGGCAAATCAAACGGAGCGAAATAAATCAAATCCGGGCGCAGCTCGACCGAGTACGAAAGGCGGCGAAGAAGGTTGGGAAGAGCAAAAAGCGGTTTGCCGACTATCGGTACTTGCGGGCCGTCTATCGCGCCCTCCACACTCTTGGGGACGACAATCTATTGCCGATTTTGGCTCGGGTCGTTCGCCAGGAGTACAACATCCCGAAACGCGCTGGTACGCACGCACTGCGGACAATCATTGATGCAACAGCGACTGCTGCTACGAATATCTCTACCCGTAGCAGGTGGGCTCGTGCACTCGAATGGGCATACGACCAGGAGGTTCGGCCGAACGAACTCATTTGGTTTTTAAAGGCGAACAACGGGATCGCTGGCTGCGCGCGCCTGGCGAACATGGGCCTCCCGCTCTACCGGCGGCCCCGGGAATACACCTGGAACGACGATCTGCCGGAATCGAATGGGAACGACACCTATGGCCCGTTGCGGACTCCCTATCGATACGGGCAGAGGCGTCCTAGTGACACGCCGCGCTCGACTTTCAACGTAGCACGCCGCTAAATCTGCGACGACTCTCTGCGGTCCGACAATTCTGACAGGGCGCGAGGTAAAACCAACACATCCCGCTCGTCTTCGACCCTGATGGATTTGAACGTATAGGAAGCCATCGATCCATCTTCAATCGGCGTGACGTGGATCCTCGCGAGGCGAGGAGGACGGATATATGGCTCCCGTGGCAAGTCACGCTCAGGGTGCAAAGCTCCCCTGCCAAAATCAGAGAGCATCAATATTCCGTTGAAGTGGATTCCCTTGTTGGCGACCACGAGGCGCTCATTGCGTTTGTCTCTCTTGGGAACGGGGACATCGGGACATCCGAAGCGGCGCCGCATATGGATCTGTGATCGAAACGATCATCGACGCCACCACTACCACCACGACGGATCCAAAAGAAGATCCTGATGATGACACTACGCTGGAGTCAAACGGGACTGACATATTCGGGCTATATAGGGAACGCTTCCCCAAGAGACCAAAGCCGGCCGCAGCCTGGTCATCGTAAACTTCATCGTGCTAGTGACGACGCGGACCCCACTGATCCTTACCGCTAAGTGTTCCTTGGAAACACTCACGATCACGCTCTGGCCGACTCGTAACTTCGCCAGCAGAGGACCCCCTTCGGCTTTGACTCGGAAGGGGCCTCCTTACGCCGGCGGAGATAGCTAGCCTCCCCGACCGGCTCGCGCTCTCGTGTCAGATCGCAACTCTCGCTCGAAACATCCATAGATTTTCTGCGGAATGAATCGAGACGGCAGCGAATATACGTTTGCTCCAGGATATCGACCATTTGGCTGGAAGTTTCGTCTTGGAAGAACAAGCTCAAGCCGATCCTTCGCTCTCGTCATCGCCACATAGAGCAGCCGGCGCTCCTCCTCAATCTCCTCGTCGGCTTTGCATTTACTGGACGGGATACAACCCTCCATGACGCTGAGAACCGTTACTGATTTCCACTCACATCCCTTCGCCGAATGAATTGTCGAGAGGGTCAGAATGTCGTCATCGTTCTCCTTTGCGGGCTGTTGTTCGGCAAGCATCCCCGGAGGATCCAACGCCAAGTCGGTCAAGAACTCACGGCACGAGCCGAATGCTCCGGCCAGCGCGACGAGTTGATCAAGATCGGCCTGCCGACTTTCTGCGTCTTCACTATGCCGCCGTTCCAGATGAGGTTTATACCAGCGAACAACTACCTCCAGAGACATTGGCCAATCCGAACTGTAAAGCCGACCAAACATCTTGACGAGAGCTTTCCAGTGCTTTGCAGCCGCACTCGGCACGACTGCCTGTGAAATCAACTTCATGAACTTCGCTTTGCACAATTCCTGAGACAAGCGATCTGCAGTTGCCTTTCCGATCCCGTCCAAGAGGTTCAAAACCCGACACGCAGCGACCTGGTCGCGCGGATTTTGCCACCATTTTAGGACTGCCATGACGTCTTTAATATGCGCGGAATCCAGAAACTTTGAGCCGCCCCATTTCTGAAACCGTATCTTTGCCTTGTTTAGCGCGACTTCCAATTGCAAGCTCTGTTGCGAAGTCCGGAACAGAACAGCCTGCCGTGCGAGCGGCATTCCCTGCTCCCGTAGGTCAAGTACTGTTCGCACCACGTGATCCGCCTGCACCAGTTCATCCGCCACAGTCGTCAACAGCGGGAGTTGATCAGATTTTCGCTTGGACCACAGCTTCTTCTTAAAGGCATCAACTGCCAGGGACATCACGGCATTCGATGATTGCAGGATCGGTTCAGTAGATCGATAGTTGCGGGTTAGCGAGATGATTTTGGCTGGGAATGGAAAGCTCTGTGGGAAATCCCGAATGTTTTTCACCGTCGCCGCGCGAAACGAATAGATCGCCTGAGCATCGTCTCCGACGACCGTTAGCCCTCGACCGGACGGCTTTAATAGTTTGACGATCTTGAACTGAAGCCGATTAGTGTCCTGGAATTCGTCGATAAGGACATACTTGAACCGTCGCCTGAGACGCGGCCCTACCTGTGGATGCTGAAGGAGTTCGGTCAGTAGCACAAGAAGGTCGTCGTAATCCACCGCGGATTGCAACCTCTTCGCTTCCGTGAAACTAGCAAATATCCTCGACAGGGACTTTGTATTTTTCTCCCAACGTCGGTACCGGTCACGCTTTATCGTCGCTTTGAGTGATAAGCAGGCATTCCTCTGGTACGAATGAATTTCGCTACAGACATGGCGATCCGGGAACGCACTATTCTTGTCTAATTCGCCAGAACGGGTTCGTACCAGATCCATTAGATCCGCTGCGTCGTCGCGATCTAGCAAGGTGAAGTTCTCGCCTAGCCCGACATGGTCGTGGTATTCGTTCAAGAGGCCGTAGGCAATCGAATGAAATGTTCCGGCATAGGGCAATTTCACTCCGGCATTGCCGACCGCAGTGCCGATTGCCTTCTGAGCGCGTTCAACAAGTTCCTTTGATGCCCTTCGGGTGAAGGAGGCAGCTAAAATCTCGCTCGGCTTGGCTCCGCAAGCGACGAGCCAGCCGGTCCGCATTCCCAATGTCTCGGTCTTGCCGGTACCCGCGCCAGCAACAATGAGCAGTGGCCGATGTCGAGTTACTTTGCCGCTTTGCATTCCAAAAGTGACGGCCTTTCGTTGTATCACGTTGAGATGTTCAAGGGCCGATGGGTTCGCAGTCTGATTTGGCATCGCTGATTTCCTTCATGAGAGTTGGAGAGCGCATCGATTGCGAGCGCGCTTCATGTTCCGGTTAAATTTGGGAGGGCAGGCTCTCAGCGGCTGCCCGGCGGACGGCATAGATATGCGGGAGCGAGGCCCGGCATATCGCCGGGCATCGCCTTCGCCAGTCCGGCCTTGCATAGAGTTTATGGGGTATCCGCAATCCTCGGCGCAGCTCTACCGTCTCGCCGTCGGCTTTTCTTTCGGTCGCTTGCCAGACTGCTCAAGCAACACTTCTTCCAGGACTGATTGGCTATCGCGCAAGTCGTGAAACAGCTTCATCAGCTCGGTGATGACGGCCTTTGTCTCTCGTAGCCACCGATTCAGAATCTTGATCTGCTTTGCTCTTTCCGCATCCCAATCCTGGACCGCCCGTTCGTCGAAGGATGCTTCAAGCTCAGCTGACGAAAGTCGATCCAAGACGTCGAACTTGCGCCTAGCGGCAACGACTCGGTCGCGATAGTCGTCGGGGAAGTACCCTGGAAGCTCGCCGAAGTCAGACGTGAGTGATGTATCCTCGACCCGGCTTTCTATCTTTCTTGCCATCTTCATATGCTCCTGATTTCGCCAGCAGCATCGCTGGCTTGATCATTTACAAGATTGAGAAAACAGGTCGGATGGCTTCAAACTCCGCGATTTTGGTCGCGCTCGCTCTGTTCGTTCGTGACGACGAATGGCGGCTCTAGAGCGGTGCTTGACGCGACCAAGAATTGCCTTTCCTTCTTTTCCGGCGATCCACAAATCAGGCAGAGATAGGTGTTTGAGCTGCAAGTAGAGCGTCAGGCGTTCGCCCGGCCGCAGTTTGCTTTGATACTGGATATGCCTCTGTTCGCCCGAGGCGACGGACTCCGTACGTAGCCCGAGACGGTAAGAATTTCTCGGAGGCTTTAGGAGATAGCCTACCGCGCTTGCAAGCTCATATTCGCGCACTTGTCGTTGGTGTGCTCCGGCTTGGCCGGGGCTGATGGGGATATATCTGCGAGAGCCATTCAATTTGGCGACAAGCTGCTTTGCATCCTTCCTTGTCATCCCCCACACTAGGGCATGCAGATGCCAAGAGATGCATTTCGACTGCTTCAGGTTCGCACCCGGAGTGTTGACGTGACTGTACAAGCCCGGCTCAATCACTCCGATATAACTTCGATCCCGCAGACCTTTTCTCAAGCATCGAGTTATCGGACTGAGGTCAACTTGCAGCTCCTCAGATGACCTGGCGCAGCTTATATCCACCAAGGTGAACAAGAAGACCCGCTGATTGATGGTTCGGTCATCAACGTCGTAGTCAAAATGATTGGCTAGTTCGCTACAGAGGAAATGGGCCCAACACAGCCGTCCCGAATGGCACACGGCGCTAAGGTTCGCCCCGTCGTCAGCTAGAACGAGATCCTCGTCGTCAGCGTAGATAAGATGACGTTTGCGGGACGTCTCGAATGCTTCCAGGAGTTCTGCCGTCGCAAGCTGTTCCGCAGCGGCGGCACCAGAGTGTTCGAAGAGGGTCATGACCATCGTCCATTTTGTGAGGATGACGATCATTTACAAGATTGAAAAGCCGGCCTGAGACTTTGCTCAAGAATCTGCATTCAAGGGGATAAAGCTGCAGATTTGGCGTCAAACACTGCAATATGAGTAGATGAGTGTGTCAACAACACACAACAACAGCGAAGCAGCCGCTGATGATGGCAATGGCAGCCAAGCTCAAGCGCGGTGGCTATCGAAGTCGATATTGGCTGGGGTCGAGCCAGTGTTTGGACAAATCAAACAGGCAAGAGGTTTCCGTCAATTCTTGCTGCGAGGGGTCGACAAAGCCCGGTGTGAGTGGGCGTTGGTTTGCACCGCCCACAATTCTTAAACTCGTCGGCGCCCGTTAATCTCAAACGCGCGGGCGCCGACCTCTCTGCTTCGCGCACGTTGAGGCATTACTCAGACGAGCTCCTAGACATACGCCTATGTCCGACACGTTTTCGAAGGTGGAAGTCATCACCGGCGTTGCCCGCCGGTGATGACTTACGGCGGAGCAGAAGCTCTTGGTCGTGAACGAGACGCTGAACCCGGTATGTCGATCAGGCTATGCTGCTCGTCGCCATGGGCTCTCCCCGAGCTTGGTCTTCCAATGGCGACGGCTGATGAGGAAGGAGGCAGCGATCAGTGCAAGCGGACAAGGTTGTGGCCGCCGCGTATCAGGTCCGTAGCAGGTAGCAGGAGCGGGTTCGAGATCTCGAACGCCTGGCGGCAGCAAGACCATGGAAATTGAGGATACTCAAGGCGGCGCTTGACCTTGCACGGTAAAAAGGTCCGCCTTGCTGTCGCTATCGCAGCCGGAGGATACCCGACTAACGGGTCGCAGAAACTTGCGGTGGCCGGTTGAACGAGTGGGTGGCAAGCATTCTAGCGCGATTACACCCACTCTAGCGATGCGGAGCTCACGTTGGATACTGGCCCGGTAAACACCCCGCGATCAGTGCACCGCAATATGCCCTACCGAAACACCACAAAGAGACGGCACGAGTTCACTGATCTGGCTCAAGGCGCACTGGGGCGATAGTCGAGGTCGCCCCGGTGCGTTAGGCTAGTGATGATTAGACCACCCGCAACTTCGGGGCAATTAACGGCCCCCTCTTTCTCAGAGCGATGGAAGGCACCGGCAGCCTCGGAGCGATTGATGACAGCCGCCGTTTTCGGCATTTTGCTGCTTTAGGTCGCTTGAGGAAATCACGAAGATCTTCGGGTGCAATGCCCTCTTCGTCAGCTTCTCGTAGCTTGCCAACGTATTTGCCACGCGTACTCTTGGATACCTTCGACGTCCCGAGTATCGACACGCCTAGCAAACAAACGTCGTTCCTAACTTTCAGGCCACGGAGCTTGCAAATCCGGGTCCTATCTCGCCTGGTTGTGCCTCTCTCCTTCGATTTCAGATAGTTGCGATAGATCGGCTCCAGGTACTTGGTGTAAGCATGTCGCCCATCGGCCAGCTCCAACGTGTGGGAAGTAAGTTCGATTTCTTTCAGAACGGCATCGAGCTTGGGATACTTGGCGCTCGCGGCTTTCATTGCCGCCAACTTTCCTCGTTCAGTTTTGATCGTCATAAGAACTCCTGAAGCGCCAGAATGGCGCTCGCGACCTTGCAACAATCGCAGATCAATCGCATTCTTTGTGAGGAGCATTTAGTCCCCTTAATTCGAGCCACTAAGCGATTACTAAAGGCCACGATGACCCCTGATCTAGAGCGTTTCTTTCAAAGCGGGGCTTTTGACTTGGAGCGCGATTTTCCGAATGAATACCCTGCTATGTGCGCAATCGTGTCGAAGGTCGCGCCATCAGCAGTTGCTAGAGAGAACGATCAGCTTCGGTACGAGCTCGCCGACTTCGCTTATGGCTATTCCCGAGATCGGCTTGCCACTGAGTACCGAAAGCAAGCGAGCGACCTCGAGGATAAGGCCAAGGAATTGTTCGATACCTTAGATTCAGTTTTGCAGATGATGGAGAGTCTTGATTCGTACTATAATTGTCGATTGGTCGAGTTCATGAGAATGAATCCATTATTGGGCGCCGACTACGGTTTCGGACACCTTGATCGGGATCTCGAACATGCAAAGATGGTTGCAGCTTATCTTCGTTTGGCAATTCATATGGCAGGGCATTTCGAGGCGCGGCCGAGCGGCCGGTCCCGCCCGCGGCTTCCTCAGTTTGTCCCGGCCGTTCGGCTGATGGATTTGTGGGAACGTCTCACGAGAACAAAGATCGTTACACCAAAAAGCCCCGCCCCTGGAAAGAACAAACCTGAGGCCGTCCAGCCTTCTACAGAATTTGTTCGATTGGGGCTCAAGATGATTGATTCCGAAATCACAGCAGCGAACACTGTGACCCTAATCAAACGTGCGCTGACTGAAAGAAGGCAAAATCGAGCTGCAACGTTCAGTGAGCTGGTCGAGATCCCAAGTGTGCTCGAAGGTTTAAGCGCCTTGTTCGATGGTTCGATCGAACTCACCGACGAACTTCGGGACCTGAAGAAGCTTTTTGAAGATTGGCACCAAGCAAAAGCTGGAGTCTCCGACTACGAGGATTAGTCGCTGCCCGCAACTGACGTTGTCGCAAACCGACGCATCGAACGAAGCGCCGGCGAAGAGCCGATAGCACATACAACAGGCAGTGCCGTGCGAGCACATTTCGATCGATGCCCGCGATGGTTCAGCACCGCGCAACTTCACATTATTTCTGGTCGATATGGGCGATGCATTTAGTCACGGATTCTACGCGGACTTGTTGGACCGGATCTCGCTGGCTCTCCGGCTCTCGGCGAATATATTCGCCTTCGAATAATTGGTGCCGAGGCCATGGTCCACGACTCAAAAACGATCCATACAGAGCGCTCCGTGGACTCATCTGCCCCTCTCCGGCTTGAGTTCGCCGCGAAGTTTGCGTTTCCGGACGGCTCGATGACAGCGTCTGGTCTACGCCGCGAAGCCGCTCGAGGCCGTCTCACGATAGAACGGATCGCAGGTAAAGATTATACTACCTTGCAAAACATTAGGCTAATGAGAGAGCTATGCCGCGTCAAAGTAAAGGAGCCCGGCTCTACAAGCGAAGAGCACGCTATCGCGACGGAAGACTCATCGCCCAAGCCGTCTGGATTATCAAAGACGGCGACCGGCATGTCGCCACAGGCTGCCTTGCGAGTGCGTCTGCAACAAAGCCGCCTCGCGAAGCAGAGCAAGCCCTAGCGGAATATATCGCCCGAAAGTACCAACCCGAGCGCACCCGGCGCGACATCGAGGACATCGATTGCGCGGACGTCCTGTCGATCTATTTGACCGACATAGGCGAGCCAGGCGACCAGTTTGAAATTGAAACCAGGATCGACCGCCTTAACGACTTTTGGGGCGGCAAGAAGCTATCAGGGGTCAATGCTCAGACCTGTGCAGCTTACGCCAAGCATCGCGGCAATCAGGGCGGCGCGCGGCGCGACCTTGAGACCCTGCGCGCTGCGATCAACCATCATGCAAAAGAGGGCCTTCACCGCGGCACCGTTCGCGTATCCCTCCCGCCGAAGGGCGAGGCGCGCGACCGATGGCTGACACGCAAGGAAGCGGCAGCACTGGTTTGGCAGTGTTGGCGGTATCGGGAAAAGCAGACAATCCACACTGGCGGCTTCAAGGGCGATCCGGTCCGGACCGACCGCCGACCACTACGTCACATAGCCAGATTTATCCTGATCGGCCTCTACACCGGCACGAGGGCGGGCGCTATCGCGACGGCATCGCCCTACCCCGAGGTTGGGCACTCGTACGTCGATCTCGAGCGTGGTATCTTCTACCGCAAGCCGATCGGAAAACGAGCCACCAAAAAGCGCCAGACACCGGCTCCGCTTCCACCCCGGTTGCTTGCTCACATGCGTCGTTGGAAAAGCCGGAAGCTGATCAGCACCTGCTTTGTCGAGTTCAATGGCAAGCCGGTTGCTTCCGTCAAAAAAGGGTTCAAATCTGCCGTGGATCTGGCCAAGCTACCCGGGAAGGTCACCCCGCATACGCTCCGGCATACGGCCGCGACGTGGCTGATGCAGCGCGGCGTGCCGATTTGGGAGGCGGCCGGGTTCCTGGGCATGTCGCCGGAGGTGCTACAGGACACCTATGGTCACCACCACCCTGACTATCTCCAGGGGGCGGCGGCCGCGATTGGCCAAAAGGGCCGGTACGTTTCGGTGGTTGAATCGGTGGTTGACTCGGGAACAGCCGCCAACGAGAAGAAAAAGTCTAAGGAAATCTGGTCGGAGTGGCAGGATTCGAACCTGCGACCCCTGCGTCCCGAACGCAGTGCTCTACCGGGCTGAGCCACACTCCGACTAAGAGGCCGGCTTATAGCGTCGGGTTTCGGGGACCGCAAGGGATCACAAGGCACCCAATTGAGGAATCTAGTCACAGTGGATACAGGCCTGAAAACGCACATTTTGCCCGCCGGTGCCGCCGCCACTGCGACCGCGGCCGGGGTCCTGGCTGAGGGCGGCCTGGTGGCGTTTCCGACCGAGACGGTTTATGGCCTCGGCGCCGACGCCGGCAACGCCGCCGCGATCGCCCGGCTCTACCAGGCCAAGGGCCGGCCGGCCTTCAATCCGCTGATTGCCCATGTCGCCGATCTCGGCGCCGCGCGCCGGATCGCCCTGTTTGACGGGCAGGCGTTGCGCCTGGCGGAAGCGTTCTGGCCCGGTCCCCTCACCCTGGTGCTGCCGAAGGCGCTCTCCTGCCCGGTCGCCGAACTCGCGACCGCCGGGCTCGATACGGTCGCGATACGCATTCCGGCCCACAAGGTGGCGCGCGACATCATCAAGGCGTTCGGCGGTGCCGTGGTAGCACCGTCGGCCAATCTCTCCGGCCACGTCTCGCCAACCACGGCCGAGCATGTGAACGGCGATCTGGCGGGCCGGATCGACATGATCGTCGACGGCGGCCCGGTCGAGGTCGGCGTCGAATCCACCATCGTCGGCTGCTTCTCCGATCCGGTGCTGCTGCGGCCGGGCGGGCTGACGCGCGCCGAGATCGAGCGCGTGCTCGGACATCCGCTGCAATCGCCGCCGCCCGATGCGGAAGGCGACGCTCAGCCGATCGCCCCGGGCATGCTCGCGTCACATTATGCACCGCGGACACCGGTCCGGCTCAATGCGAGCGATGTCCATGTCGGCGAAGCCTTGCTGGCGTTCGGGCCGGCCAAGGTCGGGCGGCGTGAATGCGCCTCCGTGGAGATGAACCTGTCCGAGCGCGGCGATCTTGCCGAGGCCGCCGCCAATCTGTTCGGCTACCTTCGCACGCTCGACACGAGAAACGCAGATGCTATCGCCGTGATGCCCATTCCCGAGGACGGGTTGGGCGAAGCCATCAATGACCGGCTGCGCCGCGCAGCGGTTGGGCGGTAACAAGCATGACCCGGAAAGGTGCGAGCCGGTTTCCCCCGCGACAAACGCCAAGCGTTTGCGCAGAGGTCATGCCTCGATAAAGATCCCGACTGAGTGAAAGACCAAGAAAAAATGAACATCGTCCAATCAGCGGTGCCGCCGCTTCCGCCCGAATTGCTTGCAAAATTCCGCGCTATCGTCGGCGACAAATATGCCGTGACTGATGCCGCCGACATCGAGCCTTACGTCACCGAGGAGCGCGACCTGTTTCACGGCCGCTCGCCGCTGGTGCTGCGCCCGGGCTCGACCGCCGAAGTCGCTGCGATCTGCAAGCTTGCGAGCGAGCACAGGATCGCGCTGGTGCCGCAGGGCGGCAACACCGGCCTGGTCGGCGGGCAGACACCGCATCATGGCGAGGTCGTGGTGTCGCTGCGGCGCCTCGACAAGATCCGCGACATCGATGTCGAATCCAACACCATGACCTGCGAGGCCGGCGTAGTGCTGCAAATCGCGCAGCAGAAGGCAGCCGACGTCGACCGGCTGTTCCCGCTGTCGCTCGGCGCCGAAGGCAGCTGCACCATCGGCGGCAACCTCTCGACCAATGCCGGCGGCACCGGAGCGCTCGCCTATGGCGTGGCGCGCGAGATGGCTCTCGGCGTCGAGGTCGTGCTCGCGGATGGTCGCGTGCTCAACGCCTTGTCCAAGCTGAAGAAGGACAACACCGGCTACGACCTGCGCAACCTCTTCATCGGTGCCGAAGGCACGCTCGGCATCATCACGGCCGCAACCTTGAGGCTGTTTCCGAAGCCGCGCGCGGTCGAGACCGCCTATGTCGGCCTGAAGTCACCGGCGGCAGCCCTCAAGCTGCTGTCGATCTCGCGCAACGAGGCGGCGGGCAGCCTGACGAGCTTCGAATTGCTCGCCGACATCGCGGTCGATTTCTCGATCCGCCACGGCATCGATATCCGCGATCCGCTGGAGAGCAAGCATCCCTGGTACGTGCTGATGGAATTGTCGTCGTCGCGCGACGATGCCCGCGACGCGCTCGAGGCGATCCTGGCCCAGGGCATGGAGGACGGCATCGTCGATGACGCGGTCATCGCCGCCAATCTGAGCCAGCGCCAGGCGTTCTGGAAGCTGCGCGACGAGATGTCGGCGGCGCAGAAGCCGGAGGGCGGCTCGATCAAGCACGACATCTCGGTGCCGGTCGCAGCTGTTCCCGCCTTCATCGCGGAGGCCAATGCGGCGGTCGTGAAGCTGATCCCGGGCGCGCGGCCGGTGCCGTTCGGCCATCTCGGCGACGGCAATATCCACTACAATGTCAGCCAACCGGTCGGCGCCAATGCCGCCGACTTCCTGGCGCGCTGGCACGACGTCAATGCCGTCGTGTTCGAGATCGTGCTGCGGATGGGCGGCTCGATCTCGGCCGAGCACGGCATCGGCGTGCTCAAGCGCGACGAGTTGCCCGACGTCAAGGACAAGGTCGCGATCGAGCTGATGCGGCAGGTCAAGGCGATGCTCGACCCGCTCGGCATCATGAACCCGGGCAAGGTGCTGTGACCGTGCAGGCGACAATGCCCTCCTCTCTCGCCATTGCAGAGATCACCGACGCCGACGTCGCCGCTGTCGTCGCGCTGTGGCAGGCGTGCGGCCTGACCCGGCCGTGGAATGATCCCTCTGCCGACATCGTGCTGGCGCGGCGCGGACCGAGCTCGGCCATCCTTGTCGGCCGCAGCTCGGACACGATCGTCGCAACCGCAATGGTCGGTCATGACGGCCATCGCGGCTGGGTCTATTACGTCGCGGTCGATCCCAACCTCCAGGGCAAGGGGCTTGGCCGCACCATCATGGCGGCGGCCGAGGACTGGCTGCGCAACGCCGGCGTGCCGAAGCTGCAATTGCTGGTGCGCCGGGAGAACGCCAGGGCCGGCGCATTCTACCAATCGCTCGGCTATGAGGAGTCGACCTCGGTGATGCTGGCCAAATGGCTCGACGGTCGCGAAGCGACGCCGTGACAGAGTTAAGGATCGACGCATGAGCATCGCCGACCGCGTCCGCGTCAAGGACGTCCAGCTGCTTTCGAAGCGCCGCTACGAGCTGAAGAGCGCGACATTCGACTACCGCCGCAGTAATGGCGAATGGCAGACCCAGGTGCGCGAGGTCTATGACCGCGGCAACGGGGCGGCGCTGCTGCCCTACAATCTCAACACCCGCACCGTGGTGCTGGTGCGCCAGTTCCGCTATCCCGCATTCGCCAACGGCTATGACGATCTCCTGATCGAGGCCGCCGCCGGCATGCTCGACGATGCCGCGCCGGAGGCACGCATCCGCGCCGAGGCGGAGGAAGAGATCGGCTACCGGCTCGCGCATGTGCGCAAGGTGTTCGAAGCCTTCATGACGCCGGGGGCGGTGACCGAGAAGCTGCATTTCTTCGTCGCCGAATACGACGCCGCGATGCGCGTCAGCGACGGCGGCGGGCTCGCCGACGAGGGCGAGGACATCGAGGTGCTGGAGCTTGCGATCGACGACGCGCTCGCCATGATCGGCGATGGCCGCATCGTCGACGGCAAGACCATCATGCTGCTGCAATACGCAGCACTGCATCTGTTCAGGTGAATGCTGCCCCGTCCCGGCCTGGACCGAGGCGGCTCGCGCCATCAGCTAGACAAAATATCGAAAACAACCCCATGCAAAGTAGCCGGCGGCGGCCGGCGCTCGACTTGACACGTCGGGCAACTCACGGATACGCTTCCAATATTCCGAAATCACGCAAGGCGCACGCTGGCCCCTCGAGCCATAATGCTCCAGCCCCGTCATCCTGAGGTGCGAGCGAAGCGAGCCTCGAAGGATCGACGGCCCCGCTGGTGGCCGATTCATCCTTCGAGACGGCCGCGTTGCGGCCTCCTCAGGATGACGGGGATGGATTGAGTCCGCCTAAACGCCAGACATGTGTTGGGCTGGCGATCTGCTGCTCGTTGCTCCCGCGATACTCTACCGCATCGTGATCGCAAGCCCGCTCAGATCGGCGTTGGCCATCAGGCCGACCTGGTGGCCGGTCAATTCGAGCACCGCGCCCTTCTGATTGGTCAGCACGATCGCGCGGGCACCGCGGCCGACGGCAAGCCCCGCGCCCGCCGCGCCATAGACGCCGGCAACGTCGGACGGACGATTGATGTTGCTGACGCGGCCACGCAGCACGGTCTTGGAGCCGCCGAACACCAAGCCGTAGTCGAGACCGCCGGTGGACAGCCGATAGGAGCGGCCGCGGAACGTCAGCACGCCGCTGCCGCCGGAGCCGCCGATGAACCATCCGGCCTTGTAGATCGTGAGCGTCACGAAGCCGCTGTCGGCGCGAGCGGCGGTGGAGACAGCGAGGCCGGTGAAGGCCATCAGTGCGACCAGCGCGGCGCGAAGGGTGGATGAAAGTTTCATGTGCGGTCTCCCCGGGATTTTCTCACGTCGATTTGCTCGCGTCGCGACGCGGGCGCGAATCGCAATGCGCCGACTGTAGCAAGCGCATCGTCAGGCGCAATTTGGCACAGCAGGCGTCCATTGGTGACGGGAATGTCCGCGCAAGCGGCGTTGAACCTGTTCCCGGGGTTGCAACACTCACTGCATGTCCGGGGCGATCGGCCCCTGAGCTCCAGGATTTCCCCGCGGAGCATTCACATTTTCAAACCGGAGATTTTCCATGCGTCGTCTTGCGATTGCCTGTGCCGCCATCGCCGCCACTGTGTCCGTGCTTGCCGCGGCAAGCCCGGCCAGCGCCACGCCCTATCATCTGATCCGTTGGCAAGACACCGGCTTCTGCCAGATCTGGGACCAGAGCATTCCGACCACGCCGTGGCCGGCGAACTTCGCCGTCGTCAGCGAGGAGCTGCCGACCTTCGACGCCGCGTTCAGCTACAAGACCGGCCTCCTCAACAACGGCACCTGCTCGTTCTGAGCGCCTCCCCGACCACGCACAGGGCGGACGCGCGGCAACGGCGCGGCGTCCGCCCTCGTGCTGTCGGGCATGACGCAATCAGGCGTCAGTGATGCTTGATCAACGCGTCACGCGCGGCGGCGAGTTCGAGGAATGCCGGGCCGTTGCCGCCACCGTCGGGATGCACCGTCTTGGCGGCGCGCTTGAACGCCTGGTGGACCTCGTTCGCCGCGAGGCGGCGGCCGAACGGCAGGCCAAGCAATTGCCGGTAGCGCTCTTCCTGCGTCAGCGCCTTCGGCGTCAAGCCACGCCGGCCGAACTGCGGCGCGGACAGCATATGAAGCACATCGTTGACGATGCCGAGACGGCGCAGCGCCATCGATCGGGTGCGGCGGTCGGCCGATTTCAGCGCCGCCTGGCGCAGGATCGGCAGCATCTGTGCGGCCGCATGCCGCAGCGTGTCGTCGATGTCGGTGGTGGCGATCTCGGCGATCATTTTGGCCATTTCGCGATAGTCGGGATCAGGCGCCGCGCAGAAGCGCTCGATCGCACCTTTCCAGTGTCTGATATTCGGGTCCATGATCGGTCCGCCTGTCATCCGAATCCGGATAACAGCAACGCGCAAACGCGGCTTGGCGTTTCGGTTGGCGCAGTTTTGAATAGTGTTGTCGGCAACGCTCATAAATCAGAACGAGGAAACACCATGGCCCTTCTCGACAATCACATCGCCGTCATCACGGGTGCAGGCTCGGGCATCGGCCGTGCCATCGCCGCGGGCTACGGCCGCGAGGGTGCGCGCGTGGTGCTGCTCGACATGAACGGCGATGCCGCGGCGGAAGCGGCCAAGGAGATCCGCGACGCCGGCAGCAAGGCGGAGAGCTTTGCGCTCGACGTGACCAATCTCGACGCCTGTATCGCGATGGCGAAGCAAATCGCCGACAAGGTCGGACCGGTCTCAATCCTGGTCAACAATGCCGGCATCGCGCGCCGCAACGGTATGCTCGGTGCCGACGAGGCCGTGATCAAGGATTGGGAAGACATCATCTCGATCAATCTCACCGGCGTCTTCAATGTGACGCATTCGTTCCTCGCACCGCTGCGCAAGAGCAAGGGCCGCATCGTCAATATCGGTTCGATCCAGTCCTTCGTGCATCTGCGCACACCGAGCTCACCGGCCTACACCGCCTCAAAGCACGGCGTGCTCGGCTTCACCAAGGCTTTGGCCGCAGAGCTCGGCAAGGACGGCGTGCGTGTCAACGCGATCGGCCCCGGCTTCATCGAGACGCCGCTGAACGAGAAGGTGCGCGCCAGCAATCCCGACCTCGTGAAAGTCTTCATGGACCACACCCCGCTCGGCCGCGCCGGCAAGCCCGAGGACATCGTCGGCCCCGCGATCTTCCTCGCCTCGGACCTCTCGGCCTATGTCTCGGGATCGATCGTGATGGTCGATGGCGGCTACCGGACACTGTGACCGATGGAACCGCAATCGTGGCGATTTCTGGGTATTTTGCTTACAAAGCAGGGAGTTAGGGGCGCGTTAAGGACTTGTTAACCAAACCGGCACACCGTGGATATACGGGGTAGTTGGTTCTCGATGTCTCCGCCTCATCGACGAGGCGGGCGTTGATCGGGAGGAGTTCATGTCTTACGCGTCCACCGTACCGTCGCCGGAAGCACTGCTGCCGTCGCTGGCTCCAAATGAAATCGTCCCACTGCTGATCGGCGCGACCGTCGATGAGGTCGAGCGGGAACTGGTGCTGCAAACGCTCGCACGCTGCGACGGCAACCGCACCCGTGCCGCGCGCGTGCTCGGACTGTCGGTGCGGACCTTGCGGAACAAGATCCGCGAATATTCGGCCGACGGCATCGACGTGCCGCACAGCGAGCACGCCGCGGCCTAGATCGGCAGGTCGATCGCAAGACGCCGCCAGCGCGACAGCAACGCGGCGTCATCGTCGCCGAGGCAGCGTGCGAGATGCACGTCGGCCACCGCGGTCCGTTGCAGCGTCTGGCCCACCAGTGCGGTCGCATAGTCCCAATAGCCGCGCCGGCCGTTCGGATCCGCCGCGACCAGGGATTTTGCGAGGATCTCGACATAGATTGCGGTGGCAGCCTTGTGCCAGAGCTGACCTGCGCGCACCTCAGCTGCGGCCGCGCCGGTCCGCGCCTGCCACATCAGCCAGTAGCTCTCTTCTCCGGCCGCCCAATCCGATGACGGCAGCGACGGATCAAGACATGGCGAGCGGCACGCGAGTGGCCGCATCGCGCGCGCGTCGCAGAACACGGAGTAGTCAAGCCTGTCGTACCAGCTCGCGCGCAGCAATCGGCGGATCTCGTCCTGCTCGCTCGCCGCGAGCTGCCGCCCGCCCGCTCGCTCGAGATCGGCGATGATCGCGGCCACGCGATCACGATCAAATGGCTCGACCTCGAGCACCACGCCGATATTGTTCGGAAACAGCGCATCGAGCATGGCGACCATCTCGCGATAGAACGCGCGCGCCAGGCCGCCGCCGCGCCAGGCCTTCGCGATGCCGACATGGTTGCAGAAGATCAGGTCGCTTGCGTGATCGTAGGTGAAGAAGCCGAGCCCGATCGCGCGCCCGGCGCCGGCGCGCAGGATGAAGCAGCGCGAGTCGAGACGATAGGACATCTCGTGGCCGCCGACGCTGAAGTGTCGCCGCACGCCGACATCATCCGACAACAGCCAACGCACGATGTCGTCAGGGCTGTCGCGCTCGCTCGCAGGAAACAGCTCTTCATAGAGCGCGAGCACGCCCGTGCTGCGAAAGGCCGCTTCATCAAGCACATCGTGTCGCGTCACGACGATGTCGAGCGATTGCGGTTCGCCCGCGGCTTCGCGGTACATGCCGTCCAGAACCCGCAACACTCCCTCCGTTGTCATATGCGCATGGAATTATGACTGTTGATCGCTTGCATCGGCGCCGGCAGGCAGAATTGAAGCCGTGCTCCAACCTCTGTTACAAGCAACTTCAAATCGCGACGGAGCATAGCAGTGGCTGACGAGACAGTTTCCCGCCAGGGGTCACGAGGGGCACAGGGGCCGCAGGGCCGTCAGGGCGAGCCGGGAAAGCCCGGACCGCAGGGACATCCGGGGCGGCCGGGGCCCGAAGGTGCGCGCGGCAAGCCGGGTCCGCAGGGCAAGGCCGGCGTGGTCGGAAAGGCTGGCCCCCAGGGCAAGCCGGGGGCGCAAGGCAAGGCTGGCGTGCAGGGTCCGCGCGGCGAAGCTGGTCCACAGGGCCCGCAAGGTCCGGCCGGCCCGCGCGGTGAAGCCGGCCCGCCCGGCCAATTGCCGTCGATCGAGCAGGTGATGCCGTGGCTGCACATGATCTTCGACGCCTGGGAAGACTACAAGCGCACCAAGGAGCGTGAAGCCGCAGAACTCGCCGAACGCGATGCCGCCGAGCGCGCGGCAGCAGAGGCGATCGCCCTTGACGTCGACGCGATCGATTTCGCTGATGATGACGACGAGGACGACGATCACAAGAAAAAGAAGAAGCACCGCAAGAAGGACAAGAAGTAACCCTTCTTGTCCTTGCGCAGCGACACGGCCAGCTATGTCCGTGTCGCGCTCGATGTTTACCGCTCCGCGCCAGGATTGGCCGGAGGATCGGACGGCCGGGCAAGCTGCATGAGCTGGAAGACCCAGCGCATCGCGTAGTACCAGGCAACACCCGCGAACGCCCCGCAGGCCGACAGGATGATGACGTTGGCGAGGTCGATCGTGCCGCTCGACCACAGCATGCCGCAGGTCCAGAGAACGGCGAACGCAATCGAACAGAATGTGAGCAGGGCGGCAGGCTTCATGGCGTTTGCTCCGGGACCGGGGGGAACGGCCATGGTGCCCGCGCGCAGTGCGCCCCACCGTGACCTGCATCACGGAATGCGCGAGCCTCAGCTTGGCCTCAGCCGAACCGCAGCCGCGAACGCTCCCTCGCCTTCTCCGCCTCGACCTCGCGATCGCGCGCCGGCGACGTGGTCTGCAACGAGATCAGGAGCCTGCGCGCGGCGTCCGAGACCTCGGTCACCGCAACGTTGAAGGCGGCCTCATTGGCCTGCGACGGCTTGTTGAAGCCGGACAGTTTGCGCACGAATTGCAGCGCGGAAGCGTGGATCTCGTCCTCGGTGGCGGGCGGCTCGAAGTTGAACAGCGTCTTGATATTGCGGCACATGTCGGTCTCCCTCGCCCGCACCTCGGGGCTTGCGTCTCAAAGACGATCGGCTGCTGCAAAATACGACATCGTGGTCTATTCTGGCAGCCTCATCGTCCACTGCGGAAACGAGGTTCCGGATGAGCCACGTGATCTACAAGGTCGTCCAGCACGACGGCGGCTGGGCCTATACCGTCGACGGGGTGTTCTCGGAGCCGTTTCCAACCCATGCCGCGGCGCTTGCCGCCGCCCGGCGCGCCGCCAACGAGCAACGCGTTCCCGGCCGCACCGAAGCGATCCAGTACGAGACGTCGGACGGCAAATGGCTGACCGAAACCGCCTCCGGCAACGACCGCCCGGAGACCGAGGTCGAGGACGGCCGCTAGCACGGTCTCGCGGCTTCAGAATGGAACCTCGACGCCAAGCCGGTCGAAGAACGCCCGCCCCCGGTCGGTGATCCGCAACGCGCGCGGAATCCGATGCGGCGCAACGCCGCGCATCGCGACCAGCCGCGCCAGCACGGCATTGGCGAACGGACCCGCGAGATGCGGCACGCGCTCGGTCCAGTCATTGCAGAGCCGCAGGTGCGGCTGCCGCGCCGGATCGAAATCGATCTCTTCGGCGCGGCACCAGGCCAGCCCCTGCTCGGTCACGCGACCATCGCGGCCGTCGATGACGACGAGGCGGCGCCGCACCAGCGCATTCGACAGCAGCACGCCGAGGTGGCCCGCCAAATGATGGTAGCAGGTGCGCGATTGCCTGAGCTGCTCGGCGGGCATCGCGCGCTTGCGCCCGACTGTTGCTTTCGCCGCAAGATCGACCAGGTTCTCGATCAGCGCCGCGACGTCGTCGTCCCTGATCCGGTAATATCTGAACCTGCCCTGGGCCCACACCGATAGCACGCGCGCATCCACCAGCTTCTGCAGATGCGCGCTGGCGCCTTGCGGCGAAATGCCGGCCACCGCGGCAAGCTCGCCTGCCGGCAGCGCCTTGCCGTCAGCCAGCGCGCTGACCATGGCCTCGCGCACCGGATCGCCCAATGCCTCGGCGATCCGCGAAAATCCCGTCTGCACGGATTGGGATGATCTCACCGCATCGTCCTCCGGATCGCGCAACAACGTCCTATCCGTATTCGCCGCGCCGTGAAACTCATTTCAGTTTTTCCTGAAACGTCGCGACAGCCTCTTCCTATCAAATTGGTGCCATCAGACGAACACAAGGGAACAATCATGACAGCCAGCAATACCGACGTGGAACGCATCTACAAACTCTGGGACGAGGCCCTCGGCTACAAGGACCTCGAGGCGGCGCTGGCGCTCTATGCGCAAGATGCCTCGATCGAAAGCCCGCTGGTCCAGCACCTGATGCAGACCACCGACGGGATCGTCCAGGGTCGCGCCGCGCTGCGCGAGTTCATCACGCGCGTGTTCCGCACCAACCCGCCGCAGCGGCGGCGCTTCAAGCAGGGCTTCTTCAGCGACGGCCGGATCCTCACCTGGGAATATCCGCGCCAGTCGCCGGACGGCGATCAGATGGATCTCGTCGAGGTCATGGAGATCAGGGACGGCCTGATCCAGCGTCACCGTGTCTATTGGGGATGGTATGCGCTCAACGTGCTGAGGGCGAGCTAAGCACATCTTCGCCAGCCGCGCGGCGCAGCGCTCGGATAACGCCTTTCCGTCATGCTAGGCTTGCGTCGAAGCGGCCGGACAAGCGCGCCGCGCGTGGGGAGAAGTACCATGATCCGTTTGATCCCGGCGAGCAGCGAAACACGCGGGCACCTCACGACCGGCGACGCCAAATTCTATGCCAGGCAACTGCTTGAGCTGCTGCAGACGGCACCGCAGCACATGATGTAGCGGTCGAGATCGAAGCGATGTCCGCAAATCGCTTCCGCAAGGTCGCGCTGAGCCTGCCCGAGGTGATTGAGGGCGCGCATCACGGCACCGCCGATTTTCGCGTCGGCAACCGCATCTTCGCAACGCTCGGCTATCCCGACAAGGATTGGGGCATGGTGAAGCTGACGCCGGAGCAACAGGCTGTCGTGGTCGAGGCCGAGCCGGACATCTTCCGGCCGGTGCCGGGCGGCTGGGGCAAGGGCGGCAGCACCAATGTCCGCCTCGCGAAAGCCGATCAGGTCACGCTACGCAGCGCGCTCAAAATGGCTCGCGACAATATCGCAGCAAAGCCTGTGAAGAAGGCACGCACGAAGAAGCCGGCCTAAGCGCGACGATCCCGCACTGCATCACGGACAACAGCGCTGCCTCGCTGATTCTTTGGGCATGCATCTCGTGCGCGGTTCGTGCCTAATCGCACCAACATCGGATTCGCGCGCGGGACGCTGCGCGCGTGTCACGCACAAGGCTGTTGCGGAGGGATGCAATGCGAAGGCTCACGCATGGCGCGATGCTTGCGTGGCTCGCCATGACGGCGGGCGCAGCGCTGGCGTTCGACAACGGCCAGTACGACAACGTGCCGCCCGATATCCGCGCCTGGTTCAAGAGCGTGATCGCTCCGAACGGCGTGCCGTGCTGCGATATCTCCGACGGCCATCGCACGAGCTATGACGTTCGGGGCGGCGCCTATTGGGTGCCGATCGAGGGCGAATGGATGATGGTGCCGGAGCGCGCGATCATCCGCGATCGCGGCAACCCGGTCGGCGAGGCCGTGGTGTGGTACGTGCACCACCGCGGCAACATCATCATCAGCTGCTTCGTTCCGGCGGACGCGGTTTGACGCGCCGCCACGCAGTCGCGCCAATTTGAAACAGATACCTCCTGTTAACCTTACTTTTTAACCAATAATTAAGGATGAGTTTGCGGGCACCCTCAGGCGCGGCCTAGCGTCTGGGGAAATGCTCCGTAACCGCGAGTGGTGCCGGCCATGGCTTGTCGAACAATGGCTCATCGACCAATGGTGTATCGAACATATGGGGCGCTGATGGCGTCCCTCGGCGTTGCAGCGCTGCTGTTTGCTTCCTCGACCGCGACCTATGCGAGGTCCGGAGCGGCGCCGCGCGGTACGTTTTCCGCGCACCATCCAGCCTTCCGTCATCATGTGCGCGTGCCCGGCATCGTGTTGCCGGGGACAAGCGGATATTACGAGGACGCCGTCGCCGGCGTTCCCTTCGCCGCCGAGGTCCCGGCGCCGGCGTCGAACGACGTTCGCTACACCTACACTCAGGACGTGCCCTGGGATTGGGCGCATCGATATCCGCCGGCCGTGGTGCTGTCGGATCGCCCCTATGTGTCGAGCTGCCCCACCGAGAGCGTGACGGTGCCCGGCCGCGACGGCGATCGCACCATCAACATCATCCGCTGCTACTGACGATCACGCCATCCGGACCGAGAAAACGAAAGAGGCCGCCCGCAAGGACGGCCTCTCGCATTTTTGAAAGCCAACCTCCGAGTGCGAAGAGGCCGATCAGGACTCCTCGCCCTTCAGATGACCGACGTGCTTCTGGGTGTAGAGCTCAAGACCGATGCGCTTGATCAGGTCGAGCTGGGTCTCGAGGAAATCGATGTGGTCTTCCTCGTCCTTCATCAGCTGCTCGAACAGGTCGCGGCTGACATAGTCCTTGACGCCGTGGCAGTAGGTCGCCGCCTCCTGATAGAGCGTTCGAGCGCCGATCTCGGCGGCCAGGTCACACTCGATGATCTCCTTGACGTCCTGACCGATCTTCAGGGGATCGAGCACCTGCAGGTTCGGGAAGCCGTCGAGGAACAGGATGCGATCGACGAATTTGTCGGCGTGCTCCATCTCCTCGATGGATTCCTTGCGCCAGACCTTGCCCATCTCCAGGAGGCCCCAATTGTTGAGCATCCGGTAGTGCAACCAGTACTGATTGATGGCGGTCAGTTCGCTGCGCAGCCCCTTGTTCAGATAATCGATGACCTTCGGGTCGCCTTGCATGATCCACTCCACCTGTCGCGGCCAAAACCGGCCAGCACTGAATTTAGAACGCTTCTAAATCAGATTGTTGGTGAGAGCAACCCTTCGCGGAAGCTGCGCGTGGATAACCGGATTTGGGGGATTTGCGGAGACAGAGCGTTTCCGGCGGCGTGGCAGCCGGATCGCATGAAGAACACGCGTTGAAACGGGAAGCTTCGGTTCTGCGTCGATCAGAACCGGAAATGGCTTAGCAGGCCGCGAGCGCGAATTCGGCCGGCTCGGCGTCTTCGTTGGCGGCGTGCGGATGGCCGCTGTGGGGGCAGCCGGAGCAGCAGGCCTTGGCGCAGGGGCCAAGCGCCTCGTCGATGATCGCCTTGATGGTGCGCGCGCAGCGGCCGCATTCGGCGCTACAGCCGAGGCAGCCATAAACCTGCTTTGCGCTTCGTGTCACAGACTCGCCGCCATTGACGGCATTGCGGACATCGTGGTCGCTGAGGACGTTACAGGAACAGACAATCATCAGATGAGGCGGGTCCAACGGGTGATGCTCGCTAATATGGATATTGTCGGCGCCGGCCGGATGCAAAGGGAAAAGCCGGTTCTTGTAGCAATTCCAAACTGATGCGGGATTCATATTGGAATGAATCTAAAACGGTCGGCCCTGCCTTTCGGGAATAGGAAGCCCATCAGGCCGGTCTACCGGGCCAATCCCGGCTTCCACCACTGCAAGCACCGGTTCACTGCGGCTACAAGCTTGTGCGTTGCAAGATATGCCAAAAGCTGCAAGCATTTGGACGCGAATACGGCAGCGTCGTTCATTGATCATTCAAGCGGAATATGGAACCCTTCTGGCGAGACAGATCGCCAACGTACGCTGTCCCTGCTCCCGTGAGAAAGGTGAGGTCATGAAGAAGACATTGCTGGCGCTTTGCGCCGCCGCCACTCTGGCGGTTTCGGCCGTGGCGGTGCCCGCCCCCGCCCAGGCACAACGCGGTGTCGCCGCTGGCGTCGCTGCGGGATTGATCGGTGGTGCCATCGTCGGTGGCGCGATCGCTTCGCAGAACGGCTACTACGGTCCGGGCTATGGCTACTACGCGCCCGGTCCGGCCTATGTCGCCGAGCCCGGTTACGGTCCCGATTGCTTCTGGCAGCGCCAGCGGTTCTGGGACGGCTACACATGGCGCGTTCGCCGAGTGCGCGTTTGCGATTGATCGCCGTTCATCTCGATTAATTCGAACCAGATGTCCCGGAAAACCGACTGTTTGTCCGGGACGTCTGCTGTAGAAGGCCAGAAAAAACCGCTTTTCTGCGCGATGAGCCTGCCGACGTTTACTTTCGGTTGACTGTTCTGCGCTGTTTAGCAAGACAGCAGTTCGAGATCAGCGTGTGAGTCACCTAAAACCCGGCGCCGAACCACGACGCCACCACCTTCCAGGAGAGCCAAAGACATGAAGAAGACTTTAGCTGCCCTTGTCGCCGTTACCACGCTTGCCGGTTCGCTGGCGGTTGCTCCGGCTGCCAAGGCTGGTGACGGCGGGGCCATCGCGGCCGGCGTTGCCGGTGGCCTGATCGGCGGCGCCCTGCTCGGCGGCGCGATCGCAGGCGCCCGTCCCGCTCCGGTCTATGTTGCACCGGCCCCGACCTATGTCGAAGAAGCTCCGTGCCGCTGGGTTCGTGAGCGCTTCTGGGACGGCTACGGCTGGCGCTTCCGTCGCATCCAGGTTTGCGACTGATCGACCGACACGCTTTCAGCATCACACTCGAAAACCCGGCCTTGCGGCCGGGTTTTTGTTTTCGTCACCAGGCAGGCCTGACGGTCAGCGCTGCCCGTTCATCGCGCGCAGCACTGCCTCGCTCGGCCAGCAATCGACCTTGAGCCCGGCCTGCTTCTGATAGGCGCCGAGCGCGGCGCGGGTCTGCATCCCGGCCTTGCCGTCGAGCTTGTCCTTGTAGAGACCGATCTTCGTCAGCTGCTGCTGCATCGCCTCGACATCGGCGGAGCGCAGCTGCTTCGACGCCGACCATGGCGTCGCGAATGGCTGCGGGCTCGTCATGCGGTCGGCGAGATGGCCGACGAACAGCACGTAGAGATCGGAGAAATTGTACTCCTTGATCACGAAGTAGTTCGGCGTGGTCAGGAAGGCCGGACCGTAGCTGCCTTCAGGCTGCAGCAGCGAGGCCGATTGCGCCTGCTCGGTGGCGCTGAGCCTCGCGCCGCGCACCGGCACGAAGCCTGCCCGCAGCCACTGGCTGATCGGTTTTGTCACTTCGGGCACACCGATTGTGCAATCGGCATTAGCGGGTGCCGTGACCTCGTAGGCCCAGCGCACCCCGGGCTGCCAGCCCTTGTTGACGAGCTGTTGCGCGGCGGAGGCGAGCGCGTCCGGCACCGAATGCCAGATGTCGACCCGGCCGTCGCCATCGAGGTCGACGCCGTGCTTGTAATATTCCGACGGCAGGAACTGGGTGTAGCCGGTCGCCCCCGCCCACGACGAGCGCAGCTCCTTGCGCGTCACGGCGCCCTCGCCAAGGATCTTCAGTGCGAGGATGAACTCGGTGCGGTACTGATCCTTGCGGCGGCCGACATAGGCCTGCGTCGCCACCACGCGCAGCGTGTCGTAGGGCAGCGAATAGCGGCCGTAGTCGGTCTCGCGGCCCCAGATCGCCAGCACGATGGTGGGGGGAACGCCGAACCGCTTCTCGATCGCGTCGAGCGACGGACGATACTTCTGCAGCAGCCGCTGCCCCTCGGTGGCGAGCCGCGCGATCGAGGCTTCCTTGATGTAGTCGGCCGGCACCTGCACGAATTCGGCCTGCGCCGGCGCGCCGGTCTTCGGACGTCCGGGCAGGATCAGGTCGGGCAGCTTGTAGTCGGGCTCGAGGGAGCGCGTCTCGCGATCGAAGGTTTCGCGCGACACGCCGGCCGCCTTGGCTTCCGGCCACAGCGAGGCGATGAACTGGGTGAACGCTGCGTCGGCGGCGGATGCGGGCCGCTGCAGCGGCGCACACAGCAGCACCGCGCATGCGACGATGGTGGCTGGCCATTTCATGATCGATCTCACCTCGTGTCCCGAATCCGAAGTTCGTATCATTCGCCGCACCTTCGGAGCGAACTTCGGATTCGATAAGGACACTAGCAAACTTATGATTCTAGTGTGCTTTATGAATGCGAAGTTCGTGAAAGCGGCTGCCGCGAAATCGCACGAACTTCGCATTCAGCACACTAGCGGAAACAGGCATTGCAACGTGGATTCGGCAATGTCAGAATTCAATTCTGGGTGGTAAGTTTTGCCATGCGCATATTTTTGTCATTTCCCTCCGAATTGGAATCGCAGGCTGACAACATCGCTCAGTCCCTGCGCAATTGCGACCATGACGTCTTCTTTTCGCACGACGATCTCCCGCCGGGCGACAGCTTCGATGCGCGCGTCGAAAAAGCCATCGAAAGCAGCGATTTTATGGTGTTCCTGATCAGCCCGGAATCGGTGACCAAGGGACGCTACACCTTGAGCGAGCTCGCCTTTGCCCGAGCCAAATGGCCGAACCCGAGCAATCGCGTGCTGCCGGTGATGATGGCGCCGACCTCGCTCGACCAGGTCCCGGCCTATCTCAAGGCGGTCACGATCCTGGAGCCGCAGGGCAGTGCCGCGGCCGAGACGCGGGCCGCGGTGGACCGCATGCTGGCGGCCGAGCGCGCGCAGTCGCGCGGCCGATCCAGTTGGCCCTTCGTCGTGCTGGCGCTTTTCTCGGTTGTCGGCAGCTTCATTACCGTGAGGTATGCCACCGGCGTTCTGCAATATTCGTTCGTGGATTCCACGCCGACCGGTGGGATAACGATCCTGCCCGGTGTGATATTTGGATTGGTGGTCGCGATCTGCAACTTCATATTTGGCGTCAAGGACCGGTTCCAGCTGGCACTGGTGGTTGCGGTGACGGCTGCGGCCTGGATCGCGGCCTACGATGCCAGCAGCGTCACGCTTCAGTCACTCGGCCAGTATTCGAAAGCTGTCGCCGCCGCTGACGTCGGTACCGCCGACACAACCACCACCCCCGCCGAGGTCAGGGACACGCTCGGCAATAACCCGTTCATGGGCTACGTCATCGGCAGCGTCGGAGGAGCCGTTGGCGGCGCGATCACAATTCTTGGCGTCCTGCTGACCAATCCCGGCTTCAGGCGGCTCGACAGCGTTGTCGTGAACTGGATCGCTGCCATAGCGGCCGGAGCCGTTTACGGCGCGATCGTCAAATTTCCGGACTGGCTGGCCTGGCTGGTGCTATTCGGCGTCTGGCAGACCACATTCATCCTGGCAATGGCGCGCGGATTCCCACGCGAGGCCGCGGAAATCCCGGAATGGCTGGGCAGGATCACCGCGCCGGCATTGTTCGGCCAGCGCACGGCGCGATGACGCGGCGCCAGCCATTATTAGTTATCCCGGCTAATGCCCAACCTGCTGCTTGGCGCCCTCGATCGAGTCGTTCGACAGCCTGTCGACGATGGCGATGCCGATCGCCGACAGGATGAAGACGCAGTGGATGATGGTCTGCCACATCACGCCGGTCTCGGTGTAGGTGCCCTTGCCGGACGACAGCGCACCGGCCTCGATGAAGGTGCGCAGCAAGTGGATCGAGGAGATGCCGATGATCGCCATCGCCAGCTTGATCTTCAGCACGCTGGCATTGACGTGGCTGAGCCATTCCGGCTCGTCCGGATGTCCCTGCAGATTGAGGCGCGACACGAAGGTCTCGTAGCCGCCGACGATCACCATCACCAGGAGGTTCGAGATCATGACGACGTCGATCAGGCCGAGCACGGCCAGCATGATCTGCTGCTCGCTGAAATCGAAGGCATGGGCGAACAGGTGCCACAGCTCTTTCAGGAACAGCACGACATAGACGCCCTGGGCGATGATCAGGCCGACATAGAGCGGCAATTGCAGCCAGCGCGATCCGAAGATCAGCATGGGAACGGGACGCAGCGGCCGGCCCTTCGAGCGGGCGGGCGCGTCTGAAAGTGCGGACATGTTGGAGTGCTCGCGGAATTGAAATTGCGGAGCGCTCTATCTACGCAATCCCGCGCACTTGAAAAGCGACAACTGGCCGCAGATTTGCGCCGCGATGCCGTCACGATCCTCCAAAACGAGGGAGTGGTCGAACGCGGCGCGATAGCCGCGCTCGACCACTTCAACCGATCAGCGCGTCAGCTTCTTGTACTTCACGCGGTGCGGAATGATGCTGTCCTGACCGAGGCGGCGCATCTTGTCCTTTTCGTAATCCTGGAAGTTGCCCTCGAACCATTCGACATGGCTGTCGCCCTCGAAGGCCAGGATGTGGGTCGCGATGCGGTCGAGGAACCAGCGATCATGGCTGATGATGACGGCACAACCGGCAAAATCCTCCAGCGCCTCTTCGAGCGCACGCAGCGTGTCGACGTCGAGGTCGTTGGTCGGTTCGTCGAGCAGCAGGACGTTGGCGCCCGACTTCAGCATCTTGGCGAGATGCACACGGTTGCGTTCACCGCCCGACAGCGCGCCAACCTTCTTCTGCTGGTCGGCGCCCTTGAAGTTGAACGACGAGCAATAGCCGCGCGAGTTGACTTCCTTCTTGCCGAGCAGGATCAGCTCGTTGTTGCCAGAGATCTCCTCCCACACCGTCTTCTTGCCGTCGAGCGCGTCGCGCGACTGGTCGACATAGCCGAGATGTACGCTCTCGCCGACGGTGATGGAGCCCTTGTCCGGCGTCTCCTGCTTGGTGATCATCCTGAACAGCGTGGTCTTGCCGGCGCCGTTGGCACCGATCACGCCGACGATGCCGCCCGGCGGCAGCTTGAAGGTGAGATCGTCGATCAGCATGCGGTCGCCAAAACCTTTGCTGAGGCCTTCGAAGTCGACAACGTTCTGACCGAGACGCTCGGCGACCGGAATCGTGATCTGCGCGGTCTGGGTCTGCTTTTCGCTGGCTTGTTTCAGCAGCTCCTCATAGCGCTGGTAACGTGCCTTGGACTTGGCCTGACGCGCCTTTGGCGAAGATGCGATCCACTCCTGCTCGCGGGCCAGCGTCTTCTGATGCGCGGCGTCCTCGCGACCTTCCTGCTCGAGCCGCTTCTGCTTCTGCTGCAGCCAGGACGAATAGTTGCCCTCGTAGGGGATGCCCTTGCCGCGGTCGAGCTCGAGGATCCAGCCGGTGACGTTGTCGAGGAAGTAGCGGTCGTGGGTCACGATCAGGATCGCGCCCGGGTAGTTGCGCAGATGGCCTTCCAGCCACGACACCGACTCGGCGTCGAGATGGTTGGTCGGTTCGTCCAGCAGCAGCAATTCCGGCTGGTCGAGCAGCAAGCGGCACAGCGCGACGCGGCGGCGTTCACCGCCCGACAGCTTTGTGACATCGGCATCGTCAGGCGGGCAGCGCAGCGCGTCCATCGCCTGGTCGACCTTGCTGTCGAGATCCCACAGGCCCTGCGCCTCGATCTCGTCCTGCAGTTTTGTCATTTCGTCAGCCGTCTCGTCCGAGTAATTGACGGCCAGCTCGTTGTAACGGTCGAGGATCGCCTTCTGCTTGGCGACACCGAGCATGACGTTCTCACGGACGTTGAGTGCGGGATCGAGGTGCGGCTCCTGCTCGAGATAGCCGACACGGGCGCCCTCGGCGACCCAGGCCTCGCCGTTGTACTCCTTGTCGAGGCCGGCCATGATCTTGAGCAGCGTCGACTTGCCCGAGCCGTTGACGCCGAGCACGCCGATCTTGGCGTCCGGATAGAAGCTCAGATGGATGTTATCGAGCACCTTGCGGGTCGGATACGCCTTGGTCAGACCCTGCATGAAATAGATGAACTGGCGAGCCATCCGCTGTCCCTGGAATTGATCCGATTTGTGGAAATTTTGCTGTGGCCGATGTAACGGCCGGCCCCCGAAAGCGCAACCGCGGGGCGGTCGTTTTCCATCCGTTCACCACGTTCCGTCCATTCGCCACGGGTGATTACGGGTTCGACACCATGTGCGCGCCGAATCACGACAATTGAAACTATCTTTTAATAAATCAGGCCAAAACTCGTTCTCAACGCCGAAAACGGCGATTTTCGCGGCAGAACCGCGACAAACAGTTGAGGCCACGTCATGGCTACCATCATTTCAGCACCTCTTTCGCGCTCCACGACCAAACGCGAGGCGACGCTGTTCGCCGAATTCAGCGCCCTCTGGCGGGCTTTCGTTGCCAAGGCTTTCAATCCCTACCGACCGGAACTGCACTATATGCGCGGCCCGGGTCCGGCCTGCCGTGCCAAGCAGATGGCGCTGTCGCCGGCGGTCCGATCGATGCTCGCCGATATCCGCACCGCGAAGACGCGCAGGCCATCCTGAGCCGTCCGGCAATCGCCGCTTCTTGAAACCGCGGCCGCTTGCGCGCCTGCCGATTGCGCGCGACCATCAGGCGTCCCCGACGGTTGATTGTCCGCCGTCGCCCTCACCCTGAATGGACCTTTCCGATGACGCGGCTCCGCTGTGCAATCCTCGACGACTATTTCGACATCGCGCTTTCGCTGGCCGACTGGCCGGCGATCAAGGACCGCGTCGAGGTCACCGTGTTCGACAAGCCGTTCGCGAGCGGGGCGGAAGCAGCGGAGAGGCTGAAGGATTTCGAGATCGTCTGTGCGATGCGCGAGCGCACGCCGTTCCCGCGCAGCCTGCTCGACGCGTTGCCCAGGCTGAAGCTGCTGATCACGTCGGGCATGCGCAATGCTGCGATCGACATGGAGGCCGCCAAGGAGCGCCAGGTGGTGCTGTGCGGCACCCAATATAGCCGCGATCCCACCGCGCCCCTGACCATGGGCCTGATCCTGGAGCTGACGCGTGGCATCGGCCGCGAGAATGCGCGGATGCACGCCGGCGAGGCGTGGCAGAGCTTTGCCGGCACCGAGATCGAAGGCAAGACGCTCGGTGTCATCGGCCTCGGCAAGCTCGGCAGCAAGGTCGCCGGCATGGCCAAGGCGTTCGGCATGAACGTGATCGCCTGGAGCCCCAACCTGACGCCGGAGAAATGCAAGGAGGCCGGCGTCGGCTACGCCAGCAAGGACGAGTTGTTCGCGACATCAGACATCATCACCATCCATGTCGTGCTGAGCCCGCGCTCACGCGGACTGGTCGGCGCCGCCGATCTTACCCGCATGAAGCCACAGGCCTATCTCGTCAACACCGCGCGCGGGCCGATCGTCGACGAAGACGCCCTGCTTGCGGCGCTGCGCGAGAAGAAGATCGCCGGCGCCGGCATCGACGTGTTCTCGGTCGAGCCGCTGCCATCAGACCACCCGCTCCGCAAGCTCGACAATGTCGTGATCACGCCGCACCTCGGCTATGCGACGCGCGAGAGCTTGCAGACGCACTATCAGCAGATGGTCGCGTGCATCGACGCGTTCACCAAGGGCAGCGAGCCGCCGCGGCGGCTGGCCTGAGATCGGACATCGATCGGCAAATAAAAAAGGCGCGCTGTTCGCGCGCCTTTTTCAGTGACGAGTTTGCCGGTTGGCCTAGCGCACCGTGACCGGCGCGGGCAGCGGCTGGACCGAGGTCGGCTGCGTGCCGGGCAGTGGCGCCGCCTGAGCGGGGGCCATCGGGTTAGGCGGCGGCGCGGCGGAAGCCGTCGTCGTGCCCGGGGCTGCGCCGCCGGGCAGCACAACCACACGGGTGCCGACCTTGGCGCGCTCGAACAGGTCCGAGACGTCCTCGTTCAGCATGCCGATGCAACCCGACGAGACGAACTTGCCGATGGTCGACGGCTGGTTGGTGCCGTGAATACGGTACACGGTCGAGCCGAGATACATCGCGCGGGCGCCGAGCGGGTTGCCGGGTCCGCCGGCCATGAAGCGCGGCAGATAGGGCTGGCGTTCGATCATCTCCGTCGGCGGATGCCAATCCGGCCACTCGGCCTTGCGGGTGATCTTCTGCACCCCGGTCCAGGTGAAGCCGTCGCGGCCGACGCGGACGCCATAACGGATCGCCCGGCCATTGCCCAGGATGTAATAGAGGTAGGTATTCGGCGTATCGACAACGATCGTGCCGGCCGGCTCCTTGGTCGCGAACGCCACTTCCTGGCGCCGCAGATTCGGGGCCAGTTGCGCCGGGCCGTCTTCCGGCTGCTCGTCCGCCGGCAGCGCCGCGATCTGCAGCGGCTTGCCATTGGCATCGACCGGCGCCTGCTGCTGCGGCACCGCTCCGGTCACGCCCTCGGGCGGACGCATACCGCCGCGGTCGTCGCCGTAGGACACGCCGGCGGCCGGAACGCCATTGTCGCGATTGGCTTGCTGCGCGCCCGGACGATCGCCATAGATCACCGGCGGCGGCCCCATCGGCCGGCCATAGCGCGGATCATCGGGCGACATCACCGGACCGGTCGGCGCACCGCGGTCGGAGTAGACCGGCTGGGAATTCATCGGGCGGCCATAGCGCGGATCGTCCGGCGACATCACCGGACCGGACGGCGCACCACGATCGGAATAGACCGGCGCATTCATCGGGCGACCATAGCGCGGGTCATCCGGCGACATCACCGGGCCGGGCGGCGGCAGCGCGGCCGAATTGCGCGGCGCGTCTTCATCGTCGAGCGAGTCGAAATCCGGCATGCTGCCCTGCGAGTAGGGCTGCGGCGCGGCCGAATAGACCGGGCCCTGGGGAGCCGGATAGCTCTGCTGCGCACGCGCAAGCGAGGTTCCCGCCACGCCGAGAGCCGCGGCAGCGCAAATCGTCAGAATGCGGTTGATCATCATTGCTCTATTATAGTCCCCAAGCCACACCGGACTGTTAACGGCCCAATGCAGGAAGATAGCGGCGCATTCAAGACAAATCCGCGAAATCCGGGCCATTTCGGGCTTTTGTGATGTGCCGTCAACGCTGCGGCAAAGATGTCTCATGGGTCGGGAATGTTTGTCCACCTGCCCAAAGTCATCAATCACCCGCATTTTGTAACAAACAGTCTTCGAGGGTTGCGATATCTTCGAATCGGCCTGATTCGTCGCTCGCGACGCCAGCTTTCTTGTGTGGTCACCGCGTTCCCTCGACGTCAAAGAGCCTCCCGCAGAAGGGGGAACCCGCGCCCATGCTCCCCGGCCTTCGATTCTTGTTCGCCGCGATCGTGCTGGCTACCTCGCTTCTAGTGTTCGGGTTAGGGGCAGCCGCGCTGTTTCGCGCGGCGCATGAGGAATTCGCCAGCATTCCGGCCCGCCGGGCCCCGCCCGAGCCGCAATTCGCGCAGCAGCCCGAGGCCCCGCCGGTGCTCGCCATGGTGCGGGTCGAGCCATCAGCCGCAGACAAGGCGGTGGCCGACAGCCCGGTCCCCTCGACACCCTCAGAGCCAGTTGCCGCCTCCGAGCCGGCTGCTCCTGCCGAAGCCTCTCCTCCAGCCGAGCCGGCGAAGCTCGCCGCGGTGAAGGCGGATGATCCGCCGCCCGCCCCGCCGAAGCAGGAAGCCCAGACGGTCGAAACTCCTGCACCAGCGCAGTCCGCTGAAGTCGCTCCGCAACCTCCGGCCGCGGATCCGTCGCCCGCATCGCAGCCCGCGCCGGTTTCCACGGAAGCAGCACCGGCGCCAGCCGAGGCCAAGGTCGCCGCGGTGGCCGATCCGCCTGCCGCACCCAGCGAACCCGCGCCCGCCGCACCGGCACCCGCGATGGCTACGCCGGAGCCCGCACCGCCGCCGTCACCCGAGGCCATCGCAGCCGCGACCAGGATCGCAACGCTGGGTGGACCCGAAGTTGTCGTCGAAGCACCGGCCGTGCCGAAGGCCACTGAAGCGAAGAAGCCGGAGCGCAGTGCGACCAGCAAGCCCGCGCATCGCAAGGAGCGCCGGCGGATCGTCCGCGCGCCGCCGGTTCGGCAGGCCGTTCAGCAGCAGCTTGATCCGTTCGGCCAGCCGATCCTGGCACCGCTCACCCGGCGTTAGACCTTCTTGTTTTGACGCGTTTTCTTCACGCGAACCGGCATCCACTTCGCTCGAAAACGCTTTCGCTCAAGCCGGCCCCGTCGCGATCGGCGGGCCGCTCGCCTGTCCCCATTCCGACCACGAGCCGTCATAGAGCGCGGTGTCCGTGACGCCGAGCCGGTAGAGCGCAAGCGTCAGCACGCCGGCCGAGACGCCGGAGCCGCAGCTCGTGACAACAGGCGCGTCGAGCTTGACACCCGCACCACTGAACGACTTGCGCAGATCGTCGAGCGGCTTCATCTCGCCGGTGGCAGCATCGAACAGTTGGTTGTAGGGCACGTTGCGGGCGCCCGGGATGTGGCCGGCGCGGATGCCCGGCCGCGGCTCCGGCGCGCGGCCCTCGAAGCGCTCGGCGGCGCGCGCATCGATCACCTGCTCGGCACGGCTTTCGACATTGGCGATCATCTGCTCGATGCTGCGCACGCGCTTCGCATCATAGCTCGCCTTGAACATTGCAGGCTTCGGCTTCACCTCGCCGCTCTCGACCGCCCTGCCCTCGGCGCGCCACTTCTTCAGGCCGCCGTTGAGAATGCGCACGTTGCGATGGCCATAGGACAGGAACATCCACCAAGCGCGCGGCGCCGCGACCCAGCCGCCGGAATCATAGATCACGACGGTATCGGCATTGCTGATGCCGAGCGCGCCGATGTCGCGGCCGAACTGCTCGGCGCTCGGAAACATGTGCGGCAGTGGATTGGAATGATCGGACACCGCGTCGACGTCGAAGAACACAGCGCCGGGCAGATGCGCGGCGAGATAGTCGTCCTTCGGCAGCGGCAGCACGCCGGGCAGCTTGAAGGTCGCGTCGAGCACCTTGACGTTGGCGTCGCCGAGATGCGCAGCCAGCCATTCGGTCGAAACGAGCGGATCGTCGGTGGTGGTCATCTTACCTGTCACTCCATCGTCATTGCCGGACTTGATCCGGCAATCCATCTTGCCTCGAAACGATGGACACGCGGGTCAAGCCGGCGTGTGACATCTTGGCTTAGCCCTTCTTCTTCGGCTCCCACGCCTCGATCGGACCGCCGGCCTCGCGCCAGGCGGCGAAGCCGCCGCCCATATGGGCGACCGGCTTCAGGCCCATGTCCTTCGCGGTCTTGGCGGCGAGCGCCGAGCGCAGGCCGCCGGCGCAGTGGAAGATGAACTTCTTGTCTTCCTGGAAGATCGGCTTGGCGTAGGGGCTGTTCGGATCGATCCAGAACTCGAGCATGCCGCGGGTGCAGGAGAATGCGCCGGGGATCTTGCCGTCGCGCTCGATCTCGCGCGGGTCGCGGATGTCGACGATCACGACGTCGTTCTTGCCGATCAGCGTGATCGCATCGGCCGCGCTGATGGTCTCGATCTCGGCATTGGCCTCGTCGATCATCACCTTGATGCCGCGGTGGATGTTCTGGGGCATGGAGCTCTCCCTGGATGTTGTTGGCGCGCCCGTCGGCGCGCGACGCCTTGCGCGTTTACCGCACCAGCTCCCGCATCGCGTGCTCCAGACCCTCGATCGTGATCGGATACATGCGCTCGGAGAACAGGCGGCGGATGATGGTGGTCGATTCCGAATAGTCCCAGTGCTTCTGCGCCACCGGATTGAGCCACACCGCATGCGGATAGGTGCGGGTGATGCGGTCGAGCCAGACCGAGCCGGCCTCTTCGTTGACATGCTCGACCGAGCCGCCGGGCACCATGATTTCGTAAGGCGACATCGAGGCGTCGCCGACGAACACCACCTTGTAGTCGTGCGGGTACTTGTGCAGCACGTCCCAGGTCGGCGTGCGATCGGTGAAGCGCCGCTTGTTCTGCTTCCAGACGCCTTCATAGAGGCAGTTGTGGAAGTAGAAATATTCCATGTGCTTGAATTCGCTCTTGGCGGCCGAGAACAATTCCTCGACCTGCTCGATATGCGAATCCATCGAACCGCCGATATCGAAGAACACCAGCACCTTGACCGCGTTGCGCCGCTCGGGGCGCATGTGCACGTCGAGATAGCCGTGGTTGGCGGTCTCCTTGATCGTGGTGTCGAGATCGAGCTCGTCGGGCGCGCCGGTGCGCGCGAACTTGCGCAGCCGCCGCAGCGCGACCTTGATGTTGCGGATGCCGAGCTCGACATTGCCGTCGAGATCCTTGAACTCGCGCTTGTCCCACACCTTCACGGCGCGGTTGTTGCGGTTCTTTTCCTGCCCGATGCGTACGCCTTCGGGATTGTAGCCGTGGGCGCCGAACGGCGAGGTGCCCGCGGTGCCGATCCACTTGCTGCCGCCCTGGTGACGGCCCTTCTGTTCCTCGAGCCGCTTCTTCAAGGTCTCCATGAGCTTGTCCCAGCCCATGGCCTCGATCTGCTTCTTCTCTTCCTCGGTGAGATATTTCTCGGCGAGCTTCTTCAGCCACTCCTCGGGGATCTCCGCCTTGCCCATGGCGTCGAGCAGGCTCTCGAGCCCCTTGAACACGGTGCCGAACACCCGGTCGAACTTGTCGAGATTGCGCTCGTCCTTCACCAGGGCGGCACGCGACAAATAGTAGAAGTTCTCGACGGTCTGTTCGGCGAGATCGGCGTCAAGCGCTTCCATCAAGGTCAGATATTCCCGTAGCGTCACGGGGACCTGGGCGTCGCGCAGCGATGTGAAGAACTGCAGGAACATACTCACCTAGATCGCCCGCTGGACCGGTGGCGTCAAGGGGCCGAGCCATGCCGAGACCGGCGATCCGCCTTGATTTGGCCCCTGGCGCCATGTCTTGCGGGGGTCCACCCAACGACGCCCCGCCCCGTATCCGTGCGGCGGTCATTCCGCGCGGCGGAAACATGACGGTCGACATTCCATGCGTGCCGCGCCGTTCAGGGTACCGCTGCGCTGCGGAATCCGCCCTAGACCGCCCGGCTTTTTCAATTACAATTGCGCCTGACAAGACATTGGGCAGGACGTTTGAATGGGCATCATTGCGGCACTGGTGATCGGTGCGATTGCCGGCTGGCTCGCTGGGCTGATCGTGCGCGGCGCGGGCTTCGGGCTGATCGGCAACATGGTTGTCGGCATCATCGGCGCGCTGGTGGCGAGCTGGCTGCTGCCGCGCCTCGGCGTCGGCCTCGGCGGCAGCGCGATCCGCGACATCCTCAACGCGACGATCGGCGCTTGCATCGTGCTGGCGATCGTATCGATGATCAGACGAGCGTGATCGAAAAATTTGCATCTCCGACGGCCGCTGCGAGAGCGGTCGTTTCATGTTGAGGCCCAAGGTGAGACCCATGCGGCCAACGAACGAAACAAGGCAACCAGATAGATGAAATTCACGGGTACCAAGGACTACGTCGCCACCGATGACCTCAAGGTCGCCGTCAATGCCGCCATCGTGCTCGAGCGCCCGCTGCTGGTGAAGGGCGAGCCCGGCACCGGCAAGACCGTGCTGGCCGAGGAAGTCGCCAAGGCGATCGACGCGCCGCTTTTGACCTGGCACATCAAGTCGACCACCAAGGCGCAGCAGGGCCTCTATGAATACGACGCGGTGTCGCGGCTGCGCGACAGCCAGCTCGGCGACGCGCGCGTGTCCGACATCAAGAACTACATCAAGCGCGGCAAGCTGTGGGAGGCCTTCACCCACGAGAAGCGTCCGGTGCTCCTGATCGACGAGATCGACAAGGCCGACATCGAATTCCCCAACGACCTCTTGCTCGAACTCGACCGCATGGAGTTCCATGTCTACGAGACCGGTGAGACCATCAAGGCGAAGCTGCGCCCGATCGTGATGATCACGTCGAACAACGAGAAGGAACTGCCGGACGCGTTCCTGCGCCGCTGCTTCTTCCACTACATCAAGTTCCCCGACGCCGACACCATGAACAAGATCGTCGACGTGCACTTCCCCGGCATCAAGAAGCGGCTGGTGGAAGAGGCGCTGCGGATCTTCTTCGAGGTCCGCGAGGTGCCGGGCCTGAAGAAGAAGCCCTCGACCTCGGAGCTGCTCGACTGGCTCAAGCTACTCTTGAACGAGGACATCACGCCCGAGATGCTCAGGGAGCGTGATCCGCGCAAGCTGATCCCGCCGCTGCATGGCGCGCTGCTCAAGAACGAGCAGGACGTGCACCTGTTCGAGCGGCTGGCATTCCTCAGCCGCCGCGAAGTCTAGTTCACGCAAACGCCGGGGCATTCGCTCCGGCGTTTTACTGAACCGCTCCAACCAAGAAGAAGACCAGGGAAGATGAACGTCCAGACCCAAATCCGCGCCGCCGAGCCCGTCACATCAGAGCATTTCGACGTCCTGATCGCGGGCGCCGGCATCTCCGGCGTTGGCGCCGCCTACCACCTCACCACGCAATGCCCGGGCACCAGCTTCGTGGTGCTGGAGACGCAGAAGACGTTCGGCGGCACCTGGTCCACTCACCGCTATCCGGGCATCCGCTCCGACAGCGACCTGCATACGTTCGGCTACCGCTTCAAGCCGTGGACCAGCGCCCCGATCGCCAGTGCGGCCGAGATCCTGAAATACATGGGCGAGGTGATCGACGAGAACGATCTCGCCCGCCACATCCGCTATCGCCACACCATCACCGCGGCGAAGTGGTCGAACGAGACCAATCTCTGGACCATCGACGCGACGCGTATCGACACCGGTGAGCAGCTGCGCTTCACCACCAACTTCTTCTGGATGTGCCAGGGCTACTACCGCCACGACGCGGGCTATACGCCCGAATGGACCGACATGGCGAAGTTCAAGGGCACGGTCGTGCATCCGCAGACCTGGCCCGACCACCTCGACTACAAGGGCAAGCGCGTGGTCGTGATCGGCTCCGGCGCAACGGCTGCGACCCTGATCCCGGCGATGGCCAAGGACGCCGGCCATGTCACCATGCTGCAGCGTTCGCCGACCTATTTCCGCACCGGCCGCAACGCGATCGAGATCGCCGAGGAGTTGCGCCGGCTGCAGGTCGACGAGGCCTGGATCCACGAGATCACCCGCCGCAAGATCCTGTTCGAGCAGGACGCCTTCACCAGGCGGACCTTCGCCGAGCCCGAGGGCGCCAAGAAGGACCTGCTTGCGGCGGTCGAGGCCGTCCTCGGCAAGGACTACGACATCGCCACCCACTTCACGCCGCGCTACCGGCCGTGGCGGCAGCGCATCGCCTTCATTCCGGATGCCGACCTGTTCCACGCCATCAAGGGCGGCAAGGCCTCCGTCGTCACCGACGAGATCGAGCGCTTCACCGAGAAGGGCATCCTGCTCAAGTCCGGCAAGGAGCTCGAGGCCGACATCATCATCACCGCGACCGGCTTCCACCTCTCCGCCAATGGCGGCATCGACTTCGCAATCGACGGCAAGCCGCTCGACTTCAAGGACACCGTGACCTATCGCGGCATGATGTTCACCGGCGTGCCGAACCTCGTCTGGGTGTTCGGCTATTTCCGCGCCAGCTGGACCTTGCGCGTCGACTTGGTCGGCGACTTCGTCTGCCGCATGCTCAAGCACATGAAGGCAACCGGTGTGAAGAAAGTGACGCCGGCGCTGCGCCCCGAAGACCACAACATGCCGCTGCTGCCGTGGATCGATCCGGAGAACTTCAACCCCGGCTACATGATGCGCGGCATGCACCTGTTGCCGAAGCGCGGCGACAAGCCGGAGTGGCAGCACAACCAGGACTACTGGGCCGAGAAGGACGAATTCCCGGCGATCGACCTCGAGGACAAGGCGTTCGTCTACGGCTGAGCTCCTTCTGGTTCGATCATTCAGACGCCGATCCCGTCACCCTGAGGTGCCCGCGAAGCGGGCCTCGAAGGGTGCACGGCCCGGCTGGTGGCCGTCGATCCTTCGAGGCTCGCTCCGCTCGCACCTCAGGATGACGGTGATGGATCGAACGCGCTGATCGACGAGCATCGGCGCGAATATCACCGCGCAATCGCCTCACGCATACTCCGGCAGTTTCGCGGCGGCTTCGGGGGTCTTGCCGCGGATCATGTCGGAGGCCTTGTCGGCGATCATCAAGGTCGAGGCGTTGAGGTTGGCCGATATCATCCGCGGCATGATCGAGGCGTCGATCACGCGCAGGCCCTCCATGCCATGGACCCGAAGCTGGTCGTCGACCACGGCCCAGGACGCATCGGCCGGTCCCATCCGGCAGGTACAGCCGGGATGGAAGGTGGTGGTGCCGCGCTGGGTCGCGGCCGCGAGCAGCTCCTCGTCGCTCGTGACCTTCGGACCCGGAAAGTCCTCATAGGCGAAATACGGCTTGAGCGGCTCGGAGGCGAGCAGCCGGCGCGCCAGCTTCATGCCGGCGACGACGACGCGGCGGTCGATCGCCTCGGCAAGATAGTTGGTCTGGATGATCGGCGGCGCGAACGGATCGGCGGAGCGGATCCGGACATAGCCGCGACTCTCCGGCCGCTGCTGCCATGAGGCCACCGTCATGCCGGGCTCGTCCTCGAGCTGGCCCTGCACGCCTTCCTTGTAGCTCGCCGGCGTGAAGGTGAGCTGCAAATCGGAGCTCTCGGTGGTCTCGCCAGAATGCCAGAAGCAATAGACCATGGTCGGCGACAGCGACAGCAGCCCGCGCCGCGTCGTCGCCCATTTGATCGCCTCGCCCCACAGGCTGAAGCCGCGGCGCAGCTCGTTGATGGTCCGGATGTTCTTGACCCGCGCCACCGAGCGCGGTGCGTAATGATCCTGCAGGCCCTCGCCGACACCCGGCAGCGCGTGGCGCACCTCGATGCCGTGCGACTTCAGCAGGTCGGGCGAACCAACGCCGGAGAGCTGCAACAGCTGCGGCGAGTTATAGGCGCCGCCGGAGAGGATGACCTCCTTGGTGGCGCGGATCTCGAGCGGATCGCCGTGCTTGCCGCCGCGGTTGTAGCGCACGCCGACCGCGCGCTTGCCCTCGAAGATGATACCGGTGACATGCGCATGCGTGCGTACGTCGACATTCGGCCGCTTCCGCGCCGGATGCAGGAACGCGGTCGCAGCGCTGACCCGGCGCCCGTTCAGGATGGTGCGCTGGCAGTACGACACGCCCTCCTGGATCTGGCCATTGTAGTCGGGATTGCGCGGAATCCCGAGGCTGACCGCGCCCGCCATGAAGGCTTCGCAGAGCGGGTCCTGCCAGTCCATCGTGGTGACGGTGAGATTGCCGTCGCGGCCGCGATAGGTATCGTCGCCCTCGCCGATCCGCCGCTCCATGCGCCGGAAGTACGGCAGCACGTCGGGATAGCCCCAGCCGCGATTGCCGAGCTGCGCCCAGGTGTCGAAATCCTGGCGCTGGCCGCGATTGTAGATGTGGCCGTTGATCGACGACGAGCCGCCGAGTGTCTTGCCGCGCGGCGCGTAGATGCTGCGCCCGCCGGTGTAGGGACCCACCTCCTGCTGATAGGCCCAGTTCACGCTCGTCATGTGGAAGGTCTTGATGAAGCCGGCCGGCAGATGGATGTAAGGATGCCAGTCACTCGGCCCCGCCTCGAGCACGCACACCCTGACAGCAGCGTCTTCACTCAACCGGTTGGTCAGCACGCTCCCGGCGGAGCCTGCGCCGATGATCACATAATCGAACGTTTCCATCGTCTCGCTTCTGGCGCCGACCAAAGTGTCAGCGCGGCTTTTCGTTGAGTTGATAGTTGAGATGCGCCTTCACCGTCGGCCATTCGCTGGCGATGATGCTGTAAACCACGGTGTCGCGCAACGTACCGTTGGGCGCGATCTGATGGCTGCGCAGGATGCCGTCCTGCTTGGCACCCAGACGCTCGATACCGCGCCGGCTCTGGTGATTGAAGAAATGCGTGCGGAACTCGACTGCAATGCAATCGAGCTTCTCGAAGGCGTGTTGGAGCAGCAGCAGTTTGCACTGCGTGTTGACCGCGCTGCGCTGCACACGCTTGGCGTACCAGGTCGAGCCGATCTCAACGCGGCGGTTCGGCGTGTCGACATTCATGTAGGTCGACATGCCCGAGATCCGGCCGTCGGCATCGAACACGGTGAACGGCAGCATCGATCCGGCCGCCTGCAGGCCGAGCCGGCGGTCGATCTCCTTGGCCATGTTCTCCGGCTGCGGGATCGAGGTGTACCAGAGTTGAGAGAGATGGCCGTCCTTCACTGCGTCGACGAGACCGTCGCGATGATCATGGGACAACGGTTCGAGCCACGCATGCGCACCGCGAAGGGTGACCGGTTCAAGCCAGGGCATTTTGATTCCTTTCCGTCATTGCGAGGAGCGAAGCGACGAAGCAATCCATTCCCTCCGTGTTCGTGGCGGCATGGATTGCTTCGCTTCGCTCGCAATGACGTTCTTACGTCACTTGTTCAGAAAATTCAGCGGCAATCCCGGCCGCGACCAGTCCATCGCGATCAGTTCGCCCTTGCCGGACAGCGTGATGTACGCGGTCTTCAGGTCGGGGCCGCCGAAGGCGATGTTGGTGGTGACGCGGTCGCCGGTCGGCACCTGCTCGACCACGGTGCCGTCAGGCGCGATCACCGAGATGCAGCCCGAAATCAGCGTCGCGACGCAGACATTGCCCGATGCTTCGACGGCGAGCGAATCGAACATCTGGTAGCCGCCGAGGCCCGCGATCGGCTTGCCGCGCTCGCCGCGATAGATCACGTCGCGCGGCTTGATGGTGCCGGGCTCGGACACCTCATAGGCCCACAGCCGCGCCGTCGGCGTCTCCGCGATGTAGACGGTCTTCTCATCCGGCGACAGGCCGATGCCGTTGGCCGGCAGGATGCCGTGCACGGCCTCGACGATCTCGTTCATGCCGGGCTTCAGATAATAGAATGCACCGACATCCATCTCGCGGGCGCGGCGCTTGCCGAGGTCGGAGAACCACAGGCCGCCGTGCTTGTCGAACACCAGATCGTTCGGCCCGCGCAGCTCATGCTCGCCGCACTTCGTCACCACGGTCTCGACCTTGCCGGATTGCAGATCGACGCGCTGGATCGAACCGCCGAGATAATCCTCCGGCTGCGGACCCGGCATGATCATGTTGCGGGTCGGGATCCAGGAGAAGCCGCCATTGTTGCAGACGTACATCTTGCCGTCCGGGCCGAGTGCCGCGCCGTTCGGGCCGCCCGGCACCTTGGCGACGATCTCCTTGCGCCCGTCGGGATAGATCCGGGTCAGCCGCTGGCCGCGGATTTCGACCAGCACGACCGAACCGTCGGGCATGACGACGGGACCTTCGGGAAACTCGAGATCGGTGGCGAGTACGCGGATATTGGCCATGGCATCCTCCCGGCTCATTGGCTGCAGGCGGATTTTCGAACGGTCCCGCACGCACAACGTTGTTGTTTCATCCTGTTATGGCAAACGGGGTTTGGCTTGCCAAGCAATCAGGGGCGCAACGCTGCCCGGCGTTGAGGTGGGATGATGCCGCAGTAGCGGCGACGTCGTCCCTGCCAACACTATCAAACCCGTCATCCTGAGGAGCCGCGAAGCGGCGTCTCGAAGGATGCACGGCCCCGCTGGTGGCCGTCGACCCTTCGAGACGGCCGCTCCGCGGCCTCCTCAGGGTGACGGTGATGGAGCCCAAGTACACGCTTCTCTCCGTTCGTCGTCCCTGCGAAGCAGGGACCCATAACCACAGGGTTGTGTTGTTGGAGAGGGCAGTGGCCCCAGCGTCGCGCAGCAACTTCCATTTGTGGTTATGAGTCCCGGGTCAAGCCCGGGACGACACTGAATGTGTGGCTCGACTTTTGAGTCATGCTTCCGAATTCTCGCGACATGATCTGCCCGAGCTGTGCTCTTCGTTCCGCCCTCTCCCCTTCAGAGGGCGCAGGGAAAGCCGGGTGCCGATCGCACCCATGGGCCCCGAGCAAAAGGTAGAAAGCTCGGGGGTAGGACCACAGGTGTAACCGGAGCAATCCGGCTTTCCCTGCGCGATGGGTTACGGCTTACTTCGTGCTCTCCCCGGCGAGACTGGGCTTGCTTGTCACCGCCTTCGCAAGACGCGCTGCATCTTGCGAGAGGACACCTGCCGCTAGGGCGTCAGGACCACACGACTTCACCGTCCGCTTCACGCGCACTCGTCAGTTGCACGATCGGCGTCCACCCCATCTCGACCCACGTTCGTGACGACCGCGAAGCGCCCCTCGATCGGGTGACACGCATGTATTGAACATCTGAGTTGGATCAGGCGTCAAGTCAAATTCTGAAAATCGGAACAAATTAGTGAGCGCTGACGGCGCGCAGCTCCGTAGGATGGGTAGAGCGCAGCGAAACCCATCATTGGCGCCACGGTATAAGGCGATGGGTTTCGCTGCGCTCTACCCATCCTACAATCTGAGTTGCCCGTCGGGGCAGTTTGTCGCACCCGCCCGGAACACGGTGCGTAGGGTGGGTTAGCGAAGCGTAACCCACCATTGTCAGCCAAAATGAACGGATCGATCGATGAGAGATCGGTCGGTGGGTTACGCCTACGGCTAACCCACCCGACGAAGTAATTGCGAGCGCCCTCAGCTCAGCGCGCCCGCATGCACCCACCAGCCGGGATGTGCGGCGCGGAGCTTTTCGCCGGCGGCCTGGGCATCGACATCGGTTCCGAACACCGCAAAGCAGGTCGCGCCGGAGCCCGACATGCGCACCAGGCGAACGCCCTTGGTCGCACGCAGCGCGGACAAGACGTCGCTGATGACGGGCTCGATGCGCGCGGCGGGCGCTTCGAGATCGTTGGTGCCGCGCGAAAGCGCCGCGATCCAGTCGTCGACCGCGTGGCCGGCGTCCGGCCAGGACGACGCCTGCATCACGACATCGGTGGCGCCGATCAGGAGCTCGCCATGGCGCAGCCCAAGCGCATTGAAGACATCCTTGGTCGCAACCGGCACGCGCGGATTGACCAGCACGCACGGCATTTTCGGCAGGTCGAGCGGCAGCAGGCCCTCGCCGACGCCGGTCATGTCGCAGGCGCGCGAGGCGACGCATACCGGCACGTCGGCGCCGGTCTGCAGCGCGACCTCCATGATCCTGCTATCGTCGAGCGAGAGCTCGTTGAGCCGCGCCAAAAGCCGCAGTGCAGCCGCGGCATCCGCCGAGCCGCCGCCAATACCGGCCGCGACGGGCAGCACCTTCTCCAGCGTGAAGTGGCCGACCTCGAGGTCCGCGACGCGCTCGCCGAGCAGTCGCGCGGCCTTGAGCACGAGATTATCAGACGTATCGCCGCAGGCATCGGCCAGCGGCCCCAGCATCGAGAGCGACAGCTCGGGCCCCGGCTCGAGCGTGAGACGATCGGCGCAATCGGCAAACGCGACGACGCTCTCCAGGTCGTGAAACCCATCGACGCGCCGCCCGACAACCTTCAGCGTCAGGTTGACCTTGGCACGCCCTTCTTCAATCAGCGCCGGCACGGCGATAAACCCCTAAAAACAAACATTGTGCTGCGATTAGCGTAAATCGCCTCACGATCCTATCCCTTTGTTTGCACGGAAATTCCGCCTCCGCTCGTCATGCCCGGGCTTGACCCGGGCATCCATCAACCGAAAATTCATCTCACGAAGGGGATGGATGGCCGGGTCAAGCCCGGCCATGACGATGTGGAAGCGTCGCTGCCCGGAACAAGCCCAGGCATGACGTCTCGATTGGCAATGCACGCTGGCGGTTATACCGGGATCAACCGCCCTTGCCGTCGTCGTCCTTCTTCTTGTCGGCGGAGGCGGCGTTCGAGGTGTCGTCCGGCAGGCCGTTGTCGATCTTGGCCTGGATCTTCGGCAGCTCTTCCGGCTCGGGCTTGAGGTCGCGGGCATGGGCCCACTGGAACTTGGCTTCCAGCGTGCGGCCGACGCGCCAATAGGCATCGCCGAGATGGTCGTTGATGGTCGGATCTTCCGGCTTCAGGTCGATCGCACGCTCGAGGTTCTTCACCGCCTCGTCGTAATTGCCGATCCGGTAATAGGCCCAGCCGAGGGAGTCGACGATGTAGCCGTCATCAGGGCGCTGATCGACGGCACGCTTGATCATCTTCATGCCTTCGTCGAGGTTGATGCCCTGGTCGATCCAGGAATAGCCGAGATAGTTCAGCACATGCGGCTGCTCGGGCTGCAGCTCGAGCGCCTTGCGCATGTCGGCCTCGGCCTTGTTCCACTGCTTGGAGCGCTCCTCGCAGATGCCGCGATAGTAGTAGGTGACCCAGGCGTTCTTGTCGCCGCCGGCGGCCGGCAGCGCGTCGATCGCCTGCGAATAGGTGGTCGCGCAGTCGGCGAACTTCTTGCGGCCGCGCTCGATATTGCCGAGCGCAAGGATCGCCTCGATATCCTTCGGCTGATCCGCGGTGACTTCCTTGAGGATCTTGATCGCCTCGTCGCTGCGGTCGGCGGCGTCGAGATTGGTCGCGAGCTGGATCTGCGCGTTGCGCTTCAGCGGCGAGGACGCCGGCATCCGCTCATAGACCTTGATTGCCATCTGCGGCTTCTTCACCGATTCATAGAGATCGGCGAGCGACAGCAGGGCCAGCGGATGGTTCGGCTGCAGGTAGAGCGCGAGCTGCAGATAGACCAGCGCGAGGTCCTCGCCGCCGCGGCGGGTCAGCGTCGCGCCGATGCCGTACAGCGCCTCGGCGGCGCCGGCCTGCGGTGAATCGATCAGCGGCGGCAGCTTCTTGCCGGCCTTGGTTTCCTTGATGCCTTCCAGCACCAGCGGATGACGCGGCAGCTTCTTGTCGAACGCCTCGTACATCGCGGTCGCGGCGGCGGCATCCTTGTTGCGCGAGGTCCAGCGCGCATATTCGTCGACCGTGCGCAGCATCGAATCGTCGAGCTTGAACACCTTCTCGAAGCGGGCCCCGGCATCCTTCTCCTTGCCGGACAGCTCGTAGATCATGCCGGCGTGCAGGTCCTTGAAGATCGGATACCATTCGGGGCCGGTCAGCTTGTCGATCGATGCGACCGCACCCTTGCTGTCGCCGGCGCCATAGGCCGCCCAGGCCGACAGCAGCGTCGCCACCAGGTCGGTGATCGGACCGCGCACCGACTGGTTGATGTTGGACTGCGCGGCGGCGTATTTCTTCAGCTTGAGGTCGCGCACGCCGACCACGAGGCGGGCGACGCGGTTGGCCTTGTCCTGGGTCAGGATGCGGTCGGCGAGCTTCACCGCCTCATCAATGTCGCCGTCGGCGAGCGAGGAGATGAAGGCGCGGTCGAGCAGCTCGGAATTCTTCGGATCGGTGCGCAGCGCCGAGCGGTAGAACGCAGCAGCCGAGGCCGCATCGCGCTCGACACTGGCGTGGCGGGCGGCCAGATAGCTGCCGGCGGTGGTCAGCGACTTCAGGTCGGTCTTGCTCGGGAATTGCGCGGCATTGTCGGTCGGATGGTCGGGCGTCTGCGCCGACAGCTGCGCAGGCACGGCAAGCGCCGCGGCAGCAAGAACGGCAATCGTCAGGCGGTTGAAACGGGTGGACAGCATCACGGTCGCCTTGCTCCAGGGGTTTAAGGCCACGAAGGATTTACGGCCAAGATCTTCGCGACAAGATCCTGCGATCAGTCTCAAAATGCGAACCCAAGCGGCGGCATCCCGGCGAGCGACAATGCCGCTTTTGGCGTTTATCCGCAAGGATCGCCCAAAGGTAACCCATGCCGAATCGATTGGCAGATTAGGCCGTTAGGCCTGCCGATCCAGCCAGCCCACCGCAAGACCCTCCCACTATGGCGGTATCGTGACCGGCCCCGGCATATTCGCGTGCGGAAGCAAAAAGCGCCGGATACTGGCGCCGCGGCCCCCTGTTCCGCTTCACCATTGTATCCGGCGGTGCAATCCGGCCGCTCCACACGACGAGAGGACAAGCGGACGCTGCGACCGGCCTCACGCAAATGTGGTCGGCCGCGTCAGCCTCACCCTTGGCCTTACATCGCCTCGTAGTTCGGCCCGCCGCCGCCCTCCGGAGGAACCCAGGTGATGTTGCCGTTGGGGTCCTTCACGTCGCAGGTTTTGCAGTGGACGCAGTTCTGGGCGTTGATCTGGAAGCGCGGGCCGGCCGATTCCTCGACCCACTCATAGACGCCGGCCGGGCAATAGCGGTTGGAGGGACCGGCGAACACGTCGTGCTCCGACGTCTTCTGCAGATTCATGTCGGCGACCTTGAGATGGACCGGCTGGTCCTCCTCATGGTTGGTGTTGGACAGGAACACCGACGACAGCTTGTCGAACGAGATCTTGCCGTCCGGCTTCGGATAGGCGATCGGCTGGTGCTGCTTCGACGGATCGAGCGTCTTGCGGTCGGGCTTGGCGTGCGACTGGGTGCCGAACAGCGAGAAGCCGAGCGTGTTGCACCACATGTCGAAGCCGGAGAGCGCCATTCCGAGCAGGTTGCCGAACTTCGACAGCAGCGGCTTGGCATTACGGACCTTGAACAGGTCCTTGCCGATCGCGGACGAACGCCAGGCATTCTCGTACTCGACGAGTTCGTCATTGGCGCGGCCGGCGCCGAGCGCGGCCGCGACGTGCTCGGCGGCGAGCATGCCGGAGCCCATTGCATTGTGGACGCCCTTGATGCGCGGGACGTTGACGAAGCCGGCCGCGCAGCCGATCAGCGCGCCGCCCGGGAAGGAGAGCCGCGGCACCGACTGGTAGCCGCCCTCGGTGATGGCGCGCGCACCATAGGCAAGCCGCTTGCCGCCCTCGAACAGCTCGCGGATATCGGGATGCGTCTTCATCCGCTGGAATTCGTCGAACGGCGACAGGTACGGGTCATTGTAGTTCAGATGCACGACGAAGCCTACCGCGACGCGGTTGTCGTCGTAATGATAGAGGAACGAGCCGCCGCCGGTCTTGTCGTTCAGCGGCCATCCCAGCGTATGCTGAACCCGTCCCTTGCGGTGCTTGGCCGGATCGATCTGCCAGACCTCCTTGAGCCCGATGCCGAATTTCGGCGGCTCGGAGTTGGCGTCGAGCTTGAACTTCGCGATCAGCTGCTTCGACAGCGAGCCGCGCGCGCCTTCGGCGAACAACGTGTACTTGCCGAGCAGCTCCATGCCGCGGGTGTAGGAATCCTTGTGGCTGCCGTCCTTGGCGATGCCCATGTCGCCGGTCGCGATGCCGCGCACCGCGCCCTTGTCGTCATAGAGCACCTCAGTGGCGGCAAAGCCCGGGTAGATCTCGACGCCAAGCGCTTCCGCCTTCGGCGCCAGCCAGCGGCAGACATTGCCGAGCGAGCCGATATAGTTGTGATGATTGTGCATCAACGGCGGCATGATGAAGTTCGGAATGCGGAACCAGCCTTGCGACGTCGTCCAGTAGAAGCGGTCCTCCTTGACCTGCGTCTTCAACGGACAGTCCGCGTCCTCGCGCCAGTCCGGGATCAGCCTGTCGAGCGACACCGGATCGATCACCGCACCCGACAGGATGTGCGCGCCGACCTCGGAGCCCTTCTCCACCACAACGATCGAGAGCTCGGGATTGAGCTGCTTCAGCCGGATCGCGGCCGACAGGCCCGACGGGCCGGCGCCGACGATGACGACATCGAATTCCATAGACTCGCGCGGGGGAAGGTCTTCAGCACTCATGATCTTGATCTCAGCCCATTGAGAACGCTTCTAAGCTTTTCAAAAGTCGTTGTTTCCGATTTTTGGCGGAAGGACAACCATGGAATTGCGCTTCCATGGCTTTGCACGGCCCGGATACCGCAGAGAATAATCTTTTCCGAAATCGAGCCTCCACTTTTCTCCGCCATGCTCTAGATTGCAGCCATCATGGCCCTGACGCCCGAGCCCACCCCTACACTGCAGCAATTGCTGGCCTTTTACCTCGAGGCCGGGGTCGATTGCGCGCTTGGCGACGAGCCGATCAACCGGCTGGAAGAGCCCGAGCCAGTTCCCGCCCCCGCCGCGCCGCGTCCAGCCGCACTCAATCCGCTGCGCCCGCCACCGATGCCGGTCGTTCCGCGCAGCGAAATCACCATCGCGCCGGACGCCGCAATCGCCTCCGCGCGCGAGGCCGCACGCACCGCGCCGACGCTTGAGGCCTTGCGCACGCTGATGGAGACATTCGACGGCTGCGCGCTGAAGCACACCGCGACCCGGCTGGTGTTCGCCGATGGCAATCCGCAGGCGCGCGTGATGTTCGTCGGCGAGGCGCCGGGCCGCGACGAGGACATCGATGGACTGCCGTTCGTCGGCCGCTCCGGCAAGCTGCTCGACCGCATGATCGCGGCGATCGGGCTCGACCGCAGCAAAGCCTATATCGCCAACGTCATTCCGTGGCGGCCGCCGGGCAACCGGACGCCGACGCCGCAGGAGACGCAGGTGTGCCTGCCCTTCATCCAGCGCCATATCGAGCTGGTGAATCCCGACGTGCTGGTGACACTCGGCAATCCGTCGACGCAGGCATTGCTCGGCACGCGCGAGGGCATCATGCGCACGCGCGGCAAATGGATCGATTACGACACTGGCACGCGCACGATCCGCGCCGTCGCCACCTTCCATCCGGCCTACCTGCTGCGCTCGCCGTCGTACAAGAGATTGTCGTGGCAGGATTTGCGCGCGATCGCGAAGGTGCTTGCTTCGTAGGATGGGTAGAGCGCAGCGAAACCCATCATTAGCGCAGCGGGCATCAATCGATGGGTTTCGCTTCGCTCTACCCATCCTACAGATCGACTGATCCCTACCCCTTCGGCCGCACGATCGCCCAGCCGATCCGCAGAACCGGCTGCCGGCCATTGACCAGCCGGTCGAACGAGCGCGGCACTTCCGGCACCAGGCCGGGGAAGCGTTGCGCGAGTTCGGGCGGCGGCGTGCCGGCGGTGTCCTGCGCGCGCCAGACCACGACGCCGCCGGTCTCGTTGAACTTTGCGACCGACAGCCACGGCGTCCGTTGCGGCGCGGCGTCGAGCAAAAGATGCGGACGGCGCCCGTTCATCGCGATCAGGCTGGCGAGCTCTGGATCGCCGGCGACCGCGCGCAGGCGCTGGTTGGTGCGGCGTTCATAGCTGTCGTCGAAGAAGCGTCCCATCGCGGCTGCCGGGAGCGAGGTCGGCACCTCGGTGGTGCTGGTCCAGGGCAGGAACAGCGCCGCCGCCAGTGCGACCGCGGCAGGCGCCGCGACAGCGAAGGCCCACACCGAGCGCAACAGCCGCTGCCGCCTGAGATGGATCAGATCGCCGGTCGCGACGACGACCGCGAGCCCCGACATCAGCAGCGCCACGCCGGCGCCGCCGAAGGCGCGATCCAGATCGAACAGCCCGGAGACGAAGCTGCTCACGATCGCCGGCGCAAACGCGAAGAAATAAACGAAGTGCTGCGCCAGCGGACTGACCGGCGGACGGTAGATGATCGGGGCATCCTCACGGTCGCGGGCGAACCAGCGCGAATTGAGGATCGCCAGCACCACGATTCCGGCGGTCGCCACGATCAGCCCGCCGAGCACGACGCCCCAGCGCAGCGCGCGCGCCTTGAGATCGGCAGCCGCGGGCAAGGCCGGCAGCGCCAGCACGTCGGCGCGGACCAGCCAGATCAGATAGGGCAGCGCCAGCACGATGATGACCAGCAGCGCATAGAGCGGATCGACCGCGCGCAGCGTGCGTCGCCCGCGCTCGGTTGCGAGCGCAAAGCCGACCACGAGCAGGATCATGCCGAGCGCTGCCGGCGTCGTCAGCAGCAGCAGGCCGCAATCGATCGACCAGGCGAACCAGGCGGCGCGCCGGTTCTGCCCGATCAGCTGCCAGGAATGCAGCAGCAGGAGCGCCCACAGCGGACGCGCCAGGATCAGCGGGCCGAACTCGACGCTTGGCGAGGAAAACACCACGACCGTCATCGACAGCAGCACCGCCAGCACGCCCTGCGGGCCGCCGACGATGGCGCGCGCCAATTGGTAGAAGGCGATGAAGGTGGCGATCTCGCAGACCTGCGCCAGCAGATAGACACCGAACACGTGATTGCCGGCGGCGCGGAAGGCGATGTCGGCGAGCCAGAACGAAAGCGGCGGCCCCATGTCGGTGCCGACCTGATACTCACGGCCGAAGGCGAGGACGGTGGCGAGATTGCCGGGCGGGCTGCCGTAGAAGATCAGCGGCAGAAGCAGCCAGATCGCGGCCTGCACCAGCACCACGACCCACACCACGAGGCGCGGCCGGGCGCGAATCAGTTCGACAACCAGGGAGGTAAACCGCATGAAACGCCCGAAATGCCCCAGCCACCCGCACGTAGCGGCGTCATCTGATCCCGAGGGTTCTGATAAACGGCGGCGACGGTGGAGGCAACGGTGTCGCGCCAGACTGCACTGTAAAGTCAGTCTCCGTTGTCATCACCCGCGAAAGCGGGTGATCCAGTACGCCGCGGCGGCTGGGCTTGAACACAACGGTCTCTGGAATACTGGATCGCCCGGTCGAGCCGGGCGATGACAGTCGAGATGGTGGCTCGTGCCCGACGATCCTACGCCGCCGCGGACGCCGCGGCTTCGCTTTCCGCGTCCACCGTGAACAGGTCGGGCTCGGCCGGGATCGGGAAATGCTTCAGCCGCGCGGCGACGACCGGCGCGAAGAAGCTGCGGTGATGGGTGCTGGGGCCGAGCCGGTCAAGCGCCTCGAGGTGCTCAGGCACGCCATAGCCCTTGTGCTGCTCGAAACCGTAGCCGGGGCAATCCAGCGCCAGCGCACACATCAGGCGGTCGCGCGTCACCTTGGCGATGATCGAGGCCGCTGCGATCGAGGCCACGATGCCGTCGCCGCCGATCACGGCGTCGCAGTCGCAGGGTGTGGCGAGCTTGTCGCGGCCGTCGACGAAGACGTGTTTCGGCATTTCCGGCAGCGCATGGACGGCGCGCGCCAGCGCCCACAGCGAGGCGCGCAGGATGTTGTCGCGGTCGATTCGCGCCGGCGAGGCCACCGCGACCGAGAACGCTGCGGTGGCGCAGATTTCCTCGAACAGTTCCTCGCGGCGCTCGGCGGTCAGCCGCTTGGAATCGTCGAGGCCCTTGGGAACACGAGCAGGATCCAGCACCACGGCGGCGGCGACCACGGGACCCGCCAGCGGGCCGCGCCCGGCCTCGTCGCAGCCGGCGACCGGCCAGATACCGCGCTTGATCAGCGCACGCTCGCGCCGAAAGCTCGGCCGCGTCACCGCGATGACGCGCTTGGCCGGCCTGGCTGATTTCGCCGGCGCCTGCTTCGGCGTGGCTTTTGACGCGCTTTTGGCTTTATCCCGAATCATGCGGGGATGGTGATCAAGCCGGCTCCGCGGCGCAACCGGGAACCCGACGCCCTTCCCCGTTATTCAATTCGGCTCGCTCTAATCCGGAATGGACACCCGCCCGCTATCGAGAACCTCGAAGCCCGGCGCGCGCACCACTTCCCAGGCGTGGCCGTCGGGATCGCCGAAATAACCGCAATAGCCGCCATAGCTCGTCGGCTGCGCGGGCTTGAGCAATGCGGCGCCTTTCGACAGCGCAAACGCCATCACACGATCGACCTCGGCATCGTCGTTGCAGTTCCAGGCAATCGCAACGCCGCGGAACGCTGAAGGCCGCGGCTGATCGGGCAACCCGGCGTCGGCGGCGAGCAGATGCCACGGGAACAGCCCGAGCACGGTGCCGCCGGTCTCGAAGAAGGCGACCTCCTCGCCGGTCGCGCGCATCTTTCTGGTGAAGCCGAGCGATTCGTAGAAGGCGATGCTGGCGCGCATGTCGCTGACGCCGAGCGTGAGGACGGTAAAGCGGGCGGTCGGGGCGTTACTCATTGTTGCACTCACTTTATTTGTGACGTTGCCATTTTATGACGTCGTCGCGATCTTGCTTCTTCGTAGCCCGGATGGAGCGAAGCGTAATCCGGGAAAGTTTTGGCCGCGGACGCAAGGCCCCGGATTTCGCGGAGCCTGTCATCGGCCGCGCGCGTTCGCGCGACCCGTTGGCTGCATCCGGGCTACGGGCTTCCACCTAGAACAAACTGAGCTGCTGCCCGCTGCGCTTCGGTTTGGCGAAGTGATCGGTGGTCAGCTTGGTGCGACGCTTGTTGAGGCCGAGCTTTTCGCAGGCGATCTCGAAACGGCGACCGATCATCCAGGCCATCGGGCCGGTGCCCTTCATCCTTGTGCCCCATTGCGAGTCGTAATCGCGGCCGCCGCGCATGTCGCGGATCAGCGTGAAGACATGACGATAGCGGTCGGGATAGTTCGCCATCAGCCATTCGCGGAACAGATCGCGCACCTCGAGCGGCAGCCGCAGCAGCACATAGCTCGCCTCCTTGGCGCCGGCATGCACGGCGGCATCGAGGATGCGCTCGATCTCGGAATCGTTCAGCGCCGGGATCACGGGCGCGACCATCACCGTGGTCGGGATGCCGGCATCAGCGAGCCGCTTGATCGCCTCGAGCCGTTTCGACGGGGTCGAAGCGCGCGGCTCCATGGTGCGGGCGAGCTTCGGGTCGAGCGTCGTCACCGAGAGCGCGACCTTGGCGAGATTGCGTTTGGCCATCCGCGCCAGGATGTCGATGTCGCGGGTCACCAGCGCCGACTTGGTCACGATACCGACCGGATGCCCGGCGCGCTCCAGCACCTCGAGGATGCCGCGCATGATTTTGCGTTCGCGCTCGATCGGCTGATAGGGATCGGTGTTGGTGCCGATCGCGATCATCCGCGCCTCGTAGTCGGGCGCCGCCAGCTCCTTCTCGAGCAGCGCGGGCGCATCCGGCTTGGCGAACAGCTTGGATTCGAAGTCCAGCCCCGGCGACAGGCCGAGATAGGCGTGGGTCGGCCGCGCGAAGCAATAGACGCAGCCATGCTCGCAGCCGCGATAGGGATTGATCGAGCGGTCGAAGCCGATATCGGGCGAGTCGTTGCGGGTGATCACCTTGCGCGAGGTGTCGAGCGCCACACTGGTCGAAAACGGCGGCAGGTCTTCGAGGCTCTGCCAGCCGTCGTCGAAGGCAACCCGCGCTTCTGCCTCGTAGCGGCCGCTGGCGTTGGACTGCGCGCCGCGGCCGCGCCGCCGCTCGCGCTCGATCGCGACCGCAAGCTCGGGAAAAGGGGCAGGAACAGGTGAAGGTGCACCCGCCGGGTTATCGGAGGGCGCCGTTACCGGCGGGTGCTTGAGGGCATGAGAGGATGCTCGGCTCATGCTTTGAAGCTAACACAGCCCGAGAACAAATCAAGAACAAGAGCCGAGAAAATCCACAAAGTGATGGCGTAAAAATCTGCAGGCGAAAAGGCTGCTTTGAATATGACAAGGTGATAACACGGCCGGAGTTTCTCCACCGTTTGAGCCAGCGAAGCCTCAAATCATGCTGAGCGTGATCATCCCCACCGACGGAGTCGAGCGCACCGCAGTCGCAACGCTCGCGGCGCTGGTGCCGGGCGCGGCCGCCGGCGTCATCCGCGAGGTGCTGCTGGTCGACCGCACCAACAGTGATGTGATGGAGCGCGTTGCCGACATCGCCGGCTGTCACTTCCTGCGTTTCGAGGGCACCCGCGCTGCGGCGCTCGCCGCAGGCGCGCGGCAGGCGCGTTCGCCCTGGCTGATGTTCTTGCATCCGGGCGCGGTGCTCGATGCCGGCTGGATCGAGGAGACCACCCAGTTCATCCAGATGGTGGCGGCGAGCGGCAAGGACCGCGCCGGCATCTTCCGCTACGCCCGCGCGCCCTATACCGACCCCCGTCTGCGCGACGGCCTCAAATTCGTCGCCCGGATGATCACCGGCCCCTCGGCCGAACAGGGCCTCTTGATCGCACGCGAGCACTACGAGCGGATCGGCGGCTACCGGCCGGACGCCCGCCGCTCCGAGGCGCGGCTGCTGCGCCGGCTCGGCCGCTCTTCGCGCACCATGCTGCGCAGCCGGATCATGGTGGCGTAAGGCATATCCAAGCGAAGTAGGCACCGGTTCGCGCGCAGCAAACGCGCCAGAAAGCGCTTGCGGATTATTTGATTCCGTCAAATAATATGTTTGATGAAATCAAACTCCCATGACACCGCCCTCGAGAGTCAGGTCGCTGCGGTCCGCGGCTTCAGCCGGTTCTATACCCGCAAGCTCGGCATCATCGAGCCGAAGCTGCTGCACTCCCCGTACACGCTGCAGGAAGCGCGGATCATCTACGAGCTCGCGCATCGCACGGACTGCACCGCGACGGATCTGGTGCGCGATCTCGACCTCGATGCCGGCTTCGTCAGCCGGACGCTACAGGCACTGCAGCGCCGCCAGATCGTGACCCGCAAGCCGTCAAAGGCCGACAAGCGCGTCAACGAGGTGGCCCTCACCGCCAAGGGCCGCACCGCTGCCGCCGATCTCGACCGCCGCTCGCGCAGCGAGGTCGGGGCGCTCTTGAAGCAGATGGACGGCGACCGCCGCGCCGCGGTGGTGCGTGCCATGAGCACGATCGAGCAATCGCTGGAGCCGCCGGCCGAGAAGCCGGTGAGTTTCCTGCTGCGCAGTCATCGCGTCGGCGACATCGGCTGGGTGATCTCGCGACAGGGACGCGCCTACGCCGAAGAGTACGGCTGGGACATCAGCTACGAGGCATTGGTGGCCGAGATCTGCGCGCAGTTTCTGCGATCGTTCGATCCGGCCTGCGAGCATTGCTGGATCGCGGAGGTCGACGGCGAGCCGGTCGGCTCGGTCTTCCTGGTCAACGGCGGCGACGGGGTCGCCAAGCTGCGGTTGCTCGCGGTGGAGGAGAAGGCGCGGGGGCTCGGCGTCGGCCGCGCGCTGGTCGACCAGTGCGTCCGCTCCGCGCGCGAGATGGGCTACACGAAGATGACGCTGTGGACCCAAAGCATTTTGGTCGCCGCGCGCGGCATCTATGCGCGTGCCGGTTTCCAGCGGGTCAAGGAAGAGAAGCACCACAGTTTTGGCGTCGACCTGGTCGGGGAAACCTGGGAGCTGGAGCTTTAGGACTCAATATCCCGTCATTCCGGGGCGCGCGAAGCGCGAGCCCGGAATCCATTTTGCCGCAGGTCATGCGGGGCGATGGATTCCGGGCTCATCGCTGCGCGATGCCCCGGAATGACAGTGGAGACTACGCGCTCGCGCCCTTCGCCTTCGGGCGGCGCAGATGTTCATCCAGCCGCGGCATGATCTCGACGAAGTTGCAGGGCCGCGTGCGGTAGTCGAGCTGCGCGGCCAGAATGCCGTCCCAGCCGTCGCGGCAGGCGCCGGGCGAACCGGGCAGGCAGAAGATGAAGGTCGCGCCCGCAACGCCGGCGGTGACGCGACTCTGGATCGTCGATGCCCCGATCTTGGCATGGCTCAGCATGTGGAAGGCGATCGAAAAGCCGTCCATCCGCTTCTCGAACAGCGGCTCGACCGCCTCCGGCGTCACGTCGCGGCCGGTGAAACCGGTGCCGCCGGTGCTGATGACGGCATCGACGCCCGGGTCCGCGATCCAGCGCCTGATCACGGCCCTAATCGCCTCGACATCGTCGGTGACGATCTCGCGCGCTGCGAGCTTGTGGCCGGCCGCGGTGAGACGGTCGGCCAGCGTGGTGCCCGACTTGTCATCCGCCAGCGAGCGGGTGTCGGAAATCGTCAGCACCGCGATGTTGAGCGGGACGAAGGTTTTGGATTCGTCGATCGAAGACATTTGCACCTCTTTCCAGCTCCACAGCCGTCATCCTGAGGTGCGAGCGGAGCGAGCCTCGAAGGATGGGTCACGGGCGCTTCATCCTTCGAGGCTCGCCGAGAGGCGAGCACCTCAGGATGACGCGATCTAGAGAGCTACCCACCCCCACCGAACGTGTTGCAGGCCTGCACAGTGCCCTGCTGGTAGCCGGTCATGAACCATTGCTTGCGCTGCGCGGCCGAGCCGTGGGTGAAGGAATCAGGCACCACCCTGCCCGTCGCCTGCCGCTGCAGCGTGTCGTCGCCGATCGCGTTCGCCGTGGTCAGCGCGGCGTCGATGTCGCCGGCCTCGAGGAAGCCCGGCCGCTTCTTCTCCTCGCGGTTGACCCAGACGCCGGAGAGACAATCGGCCTGCAACTCGACCTTGACCTGAAGCGCGTTGGCCTCGGCCTTGCTGCCGGCCTGCTGCTGCAACCGGTTCACCCGCGGGATGATGCCGAGCAGGTTCTGGATGTGATGGCCGGCCTCATGCGCGATGATATACGCCGCGGTGAATTTGCAGGCGTTGCCCGAGCAGCCGCGGAAGCGCGTCTCGACCTCGCGGAAGAAGCCGGTGTCGAGGAAGATGGTCTTGTCCGGCGGGCAGTAGAACGGTCCCATCGCCGACTGCGCCATGCCGCAGCGGCCGCCATTGGTGGCGTTGCGGAACAGCACGATCTTCGGACCGGTGTAGGTCTGGCCCGAGGCCTGGAAGATCTCGCTCCAGCGATCGTCGATTTCGCCGAGGATACCGGCGATCATGCTGCCCATCTCGTCGGTCGGCGCGCCGCGCTTGGCCTGCCCGCCCGACGACTGCCGATCGGTCTGATAGGTCGGCGCCTGGCCGCCGCCGGTGAGAATCTCGGCGCCGCCGATCAGGATGCGCGGATCGATGCCGAAGGCGTAGCCGAGCAAGCCGAGCACGATGACCGTGCCGATGCCGAGCCCGCCACCGCCGCCCATCGGAATGCCGAAGCCGCCACCACCGCCGCCTCCGCTGTCGTCGCGACGGTCTTCGACATCGTCGCTGCGGCGGAAATCATCATAGCGCATGGCGGTTTCCCTTCATTCCAGTCGGCGCCCCAATGCGGGACACACCAACCTAAAATTTCCATTCTGTTAATCAATATCCTGCCCGGCAAAAATTGCCTAGTCCGCAGACGTGCATCCTTTGCAGTGCGAACACTGCAAGCAGCGGCCAATTTACCGGCCGAACCGTGCCGGTTTGATGATCCGCAAAATTTTTCGCCGAACGCGCTGATGTTGCAGCACAACGCAAACGACAATGCGCCACGCCGTTCAAAAGCTGCTGCAATCTTTTGCATGAACATTTCCAATTAAGTCGATTTTTACTTTGCCGGGTCAATGTGGCGCCAGTCGGTTGTTTAGTCCCGCGTCGCCGACAGCGTCGCCTGAGTCAGAGTTCTTGAGTCATGGTAGTGTCGCGTCGCGGGGCGTCTGCAAGGGCGCCCCGCACTAAATTTGAGAGTGCCCCGTCGAGCCACATCGTCATTGGCGATTGCGTGGCCGAGTTGTCGAAGCTTCAGGCCGGCTCGGTCGACCTGGTCTTCGCGGATCCTCCCTACAATCTGCAGCTCAAGGGCGATCTCAAGCGCCCCGACGAATCGCATGTCGATGCCGTCAACGACGACTGGGACAAGTTCTCGTCGTTCGCTGCCTATGACGATTTCACCCGCGCCTGGCTGCTCGCCTGCCGCCGCGTGATGAAGCCGTCTGCAACGCTGTGGGTGATCGGCTCCTATCACAATATCTTCCGCGTCGGCGCGATCATGCAGGACCTCGGCTTCTGGCTCCTGAACGACATCGTGTGGCGCAAGTCCAATCCGATGCCGAATTTCCGCGGCCGCCGCTTCACCAACGCCCACGAGACCATGATCTGGGCCGCGCGCGACGAGAAGGCCAAGGGCTACACCTTCAATTACGAAGCGCTGAAGGCGTCCAATGAGGACGTGCAGGCGCGCTCCGACTGGTTGATCCCGCTGTGCACCGGCGAGGAACGCCTCAAGGGCGACGACGGCAAGAAGGTCCATCCGACGCAGAAGCCCGAGCAGCTGCTCGCCCGCGTGCTGCTGTCGTCGTCGAAGCCCGGCGATCTCGTGATCGATCCGTTCAACGGCACCGGAACGACAGGCGCGGTCGCCAAAAGGCTCGGCCGCAACTATATTGGCTTCGAGCGCGACCGGACCTATGCCGCCGCCGCCGAAGCCCGCATCGCCGCGATCGAGCCGCTGCCGGCCGAGACCTTGGCCCCGTTCATGACCGCGCGCGAGGCGCCGCGGGTGGCATTCTCCGAACTGATCGAACGCGGCATGATCGTGCCCGGCGCCAAACTCGTCGATGCCAAGAAGCGCCACGGCGCCCTGGTGCGCGCCGACGGCGCCATCATGCTCGGCGACAAGGTCGGCTCGATCCACCGCATCGGCGCGGTCGCGCAAGGCTCCGGCGCCTGCAACGGCTGGACCTTCTGGCACGTCGAGACCAAGACCGGCCTCAGGCTGATCGACGAACTGCGCGCCGAGATCCGCTCCGGCATGGCGGTGGGCTGAGCAGGCACGCGATCCGGATTATCCTTCCTTCGTCATTCCGGGGCTCGCGAAGCGAGAACCCGGAATCCATCGCCCCACATAAACCGCGGCCCAATGGATTCCGGGCTCGCCGCTTCGCGGCGCCCCGGAATGACGCGTTGGGACAGATGACGCCGTCTTGAACGCAGGCCGCCTTGTTGCGCCACCGCGGCGGGCCTACATTGACGTCCGTCACTTGCCGTTTCGATTGGTCGCCCGATGCGAAGACAATCCGAGACCTTGCTGCTGGTGCCGCTGTTGCCGATCTTCCTGCTCGGCATGTTTCCGATGCTGCTGATCGGCCTGCTCGGATTCTTCGGCCTGATCATTTTCGGCATCCTGCTGGTCTGCGTCGGCCTCACGCTCGCCCTCGAGGCGCATGGCGAGTTCAATGAAGAGATCATCGTGCACGGCCATGTCCGCGGCTCCGAGCGCGCGACGCAGCTTTCCAACCTGCACGCCGCGACCCGCTCCGCCGCCGTGCTGGACGTCGCGGGCGTGGCACTGATCGTCGCGGGTATCCTGGGCTTCTTCTGGGCCGGCTGACCGGCGCGCCGCGCGACCCTGATTCACAAACTCGTCGCTTGCGCATTGCAGCGAATTTTGCGCATGAGGGGCCAAGCGGCCTTGCCCTGCCGCGTCCCGATCTCGCCGGTCACAGAACCAAGGGAGTCCCTTCATGATCAAATTCTATTTCAACGGTGCGCCGAACCCGAACAAGGTTGCCCTGTTCCTGGAAGAATCCGGCCTGCCGTTCGAGGCGATCCCGGTCGACACCCGCAAGGGCGAGCAGTTCGCGCCGGAATTCCTCAAGGTCAATCCGAACGGCAAGGTGCCAGCGATCGACGATGACGGGGTGCTGGTGTTCGACTCCAACGCCATCCTGCTTTACCTCGCCGAGGAGAACGGCAAGTTCCTGCCCGCCAACACGCCGGCCAACCGCGCCGCGACGCTGTCCTGGCTGATGTTCATCGCAACCGGCCTCGGCCCCTATTCCGGCCAGGCGGTGCATTTCAAGCATTTCGCGCCGAAGGACCTCGATTACGCCAACAACCGTTACCAGTACGAGGCGCATCGCCACTACAAGATCCTCGACGATCACCTGGCGAAATCACGCTACATGGTCGGCGACAGCTACACGATCGTCGACATGGCGTTCTGGGGCTGGGCGCGGATGGCGCCGTTCATCCTCGGCGAGGAAGGCTACGCCAAATATCCGAACGTGAAGCGGCTGGTCGACGAGATCTCGGCGCGGCCGGCAGCGGCGCGCGCGATCGCGCTGAAGGACAAGCACACCTTCAAGACGGAGATGGACGACGCGGCCCGCGACATCATGTTCGGCCACCTCAAGTCCAAGGTGGCATAAGCACTGCGCAGGGTGGGCAAGGACGCACAGCGCCATGCCCACCCTGCATGCGGCGATCGTTTCGCTCTCACGGCGGCCAGTACGGCCTGCCCTTGTCATAGCGGCCGTGGTCGACGACGTCGGCGCGGCAGATCCCGATATCCTGCAACTCGCGTTCGCTCATGGCGGCAAGCTGCCGCCATGCGCGCCGGTTCTCACGCCACTGCCGGATCCAGGCGAGCGCCGCCGCGACTGCGGCAGTCAGTGCTTCAACCCGCCGCGCGAACCGCGGCCGCCGGAAACGGACCAAGTGCCTTCTCGGTCAGCACCGAGTCGCAATATTCCCGGATCTCCTTGATCCGGCCGCCGTCGAAGCGAAACACCAGGCAATAATCGTTGTCGTAGCGCTGGCCTTCCTTGGTGAGGTTGTTGCCCTTGGCCTCGACCGCGACGATGTCGCCGTCGGCGATGAAGCGATGGGCGATGGTGCGGCCACGCTCCACCAGCCTGGAGCGGACGTGGCCGTGCAGGTCGTTCATGATCGATTGCTTGCCGGTAAAGGTGCGCGCCCAGGAATATTGCCCGGTCACGGTCCAGATCGCATCGTCGGCGAGATTTGCCACCAGCAGCGATTTCTCGCGCACTGCGGGATCGGGATCGCCCGCGATTGCGAATATCTCCTGCACCAGTTTCTTGTTGTCGGCTGCGCTCATGGCGCGTCTCCTTGCGATGAATTGGCTCTGACTTGAGGCGTTTGCCACGGTGAACCACTATCGGTTTCGGTGAAAACGCCTTGCCTCCAGACCATGCAGCGCCAGCGTGCATTCTTCCAATCGATAGATGGTCTGATATATATTCACCCGATGAATTTGAATTCGCTTGACCTCAATCTGCTGGTCGCGCTCGACGCTCTGCTGCGCGATGCCAATGTCAGCCGCGCCGCGATGCGGCTCAACCTGTCGCAGCCGGCGACCAGCCACGCGTTGCAGCGGCTGCGCGACCTGATCGGCGATCCGCTGCTGGTGCGCAACGGCGCGCGGATGGAGCTGACGCCGCGGGCGCAGGCGCTGCGTTCACCGCTGGCGCAGGCGCTCGACCAGGTGCGCACGCTGTTCGTATCCGATGATTTCGATCCGGCGCGCAGCGAGCGGCATTTCCGCCTGATGATGCCCGACCTCGCCGTCGAGCTCCTGATGCCGCGGCTGATGGAGAAGGTGACGCAGCTGGCGCCGAACGTCACCATCGACGTGGTGCCGTGGCGGAGCTCCCCGATCTTCACCCCCGACTTCGCCCGCACCATCGATCTCGTGATCTCGATCGGCAATTCCTTCAAGGGATTTCACCGCCAGCGGCTCTACACCGACATCGATGCGCTCGCAGTGCGGCGCGGCCATCCCGCCGGCGTCAAACTCAGGAAGCGCGAGGCGTTCCTGGCCGCGCGGCATGTCGCCGTGATCATCCGCGGCCACAACGAGGATCTGATCGACACCTGGCTGCGCGCCAAGGGCATCCAGCGGCGGATCGCGCTGGTGGTGCCGGGCTATATCGAGGCGCTGCACGTCACCGCGCGCACCGACCTCGTCGCCTTCGTGCCGCGCCGGCTGATCTCCGCGCTGGCAAAACAACTATCGCTGGTAACGGTAACGCCGCCGCTCGATCCCGGCATCGACGAGCAGCACATGTTCTATCCGACCCGGGCGCAGATGGATCCCGGTTCGATCTGGCTGCGCCGGCTGATGCTGGAGACCGGACGCGAGTTGGAGACGCGGAAGGTGTGAAGGCGCTCTCTCTCCGCGCGTCGTCCCGGCGAAGGCCGGGACCCATAACCACAGGGTTGCGTTGTGAGAGCGAGCTGCGGCCCCAGCGTCGCGCGACAATGATCGTTGGTGGTTATGGGTCCCGGGTCGCGCTGCGCTTGCCCGGGACGACACCGAATTTCTCGCGCTTACACCTTCTGCTCAGCGAGCACCTTCTGCACCGCCGGCCGTTGCTCCATCGCGGCGCGATGCGCCTTCACCTTGGGCAGGGTCGCGATGTCGACGCCGTCGCCATCGAGCCAGAGGGTCAGCGTGTAGAGATAGGCGTCGCCGACCGTGTAGCTGTCGCCCATCACCCACGGACCCTTCAGCATGTCGCGCTCGATCAGGTTGAAGCAGGCGCCCATGGTCTTCGGGACCATCGTCTTCATGTCGGCGAACGACGTCTCCTGCGTCGCCCAGCGCGCGCCGCGCATCTTGTGGGCATGGCAGACATGCACCGTCGAGCAGAGGTAGGAATTGAAGGCCTGCAGCCTGGCGAATGCGAAGGCGTCGTCGAGCGGCGCGAGCTTCGCCTGCGGATAGGTCTGCGCGATGTAGGCCAGCATCGCCGGCGTCTCGGTGAGCACGCCGTGGTCGGTCACCAGCGTCGGGACGCGGCCCTTCGGATTAATCTTCAGATACTCCGGGCTGTTCTGCTGGTTGATCTTGAAATCGAGCCGCTCGACCGAATAGGGCGCGCCGGCCTCGGCCAGCGCAATGTGGGACGCGAGGGCGCAGGTGCCTGGGGCGGTGTAGAGCTTGAGCATGTCGTTGTCCTCTGCGGGCCTTGTCGGTTCGTTGCGAACCCGGCCTGGCTTGTTATGAGATGCGGCGGACGTTAGCGGCAGCCCCCCTTGCCGTCCACCCCGCGCGGTGCCGCGGACCTTGCCCGCAGCCGGGCCGCCATGCGATGACCATGGCCAATCGAGAGGGCTTTTCATGACTGTGCTGATTGCAGGTGGCGGAATTGGCGGGCTGACGCTGGCGCTCAGCCTGCACCAGATCGGCGTGCCCTGCCGCGTCTTCGAAAGCGTGCCCGAGCTGCGGCCGCTCGGCGTCGGCATCAACGTGCTGCCGCATGCGGTGCGCGAACTGATCGAGCTCGGCCTGCACGATGTGCTCGACACATCCGCGGTGCGCACCCGCGAGCTCGCCTATTTCTCCAAGCACGGCAAACCGATCTGGAGCGAGCCGCGCGGCCTCGAGGCCGGCTATAAATGGCCGCAGTTCTCGATCCATCGCGGCCGGCTGCAGCAGCTGCTGCTCGATGCCGCGACCGAACGGCTGGGACGTGAGAACATCCTGACCAGCCATCACCTCACCGGCTGGACCGAGACCGCCGACGGCGTCCGCGCCGACTTCGTCGACAAGGCGACCGGCAAGCCGGCCGGCAGCCATGGCGGCGCGGTGCTGATCGCCGCCGACGGCATCCATTCGGCGGTGCGCGAGAAACTCTATCCGCAGGAGGGGCCGCCGATCTGGAACGGCCGCATCCTGTGGCGCGGCATCACCCGCGGAAATGCCTTCCTGACCGGCCGCACCATGATCATGGCCGGCCACGAGACCCTGAAATTCGTCTGCTATCCGATCTCGAAGGAAGCCGGCCCCGACGGCAAGTTCGACCTCAACTGGGTCGCCGAACGCCACATGCCGCCGACCTATCAGTGGCGCCGCGAGGACTATAACCGCACGGCCAAGCTCGACGAGTTCCTGCCGTGGTTCGAGAGCTGGAATTTTGACTGGCTCGACGTGCCCGGGCTGATCCGGAACTGTCCGCATGCCTACGAATATCCGCTGGTCGATCGCGACCCGATCCCGCAATGGACCTTCGGCCGCGTCACGCTGATGGGCGACGCCGCGCACCCGATGTACCCGATCGGCTCCAACGGCGCCTCGCAGGCGATCCTCGATGCGCGCACGCTGACGCGGGAGATTTTGGCGCATGGCCCGACGCAGGCGGCGCTATTGGCCTATGAGGCCGAGCGGCGTCCGGCGACGACCGATCTCGTGATGCTGAACCGCCGCAACGGTCCGGAACAGGTGATGCAGCTGGTCGAGGAGCGCGCACCCAACGGCTTTGGCGTCGTCACCGAGGTGCTGTCGCAGCAGGAGCTGGAAGACATCGCCGCCAACTACAAGCGCGTCGCCGGCTTCCAGGTCGAGGGCCTGAACGCCAAGCCGCCGATCGTGCAGCGGACGGGAGCCTAAGGGCTGCGTGACTTGAAGCAGCTTCATATCCCGTCATCCTGAGGAGCGCGAAGCGCGTCTCGAAGGATGCACGGCCCCGCCGGTGGCCGTCGACCCTTCGAGACGCGCGCGAGATGCGCGCTCCTCAGGGTGACGGGATAGGGCTGGAGCGCAAGCGGCTCTACCGCAGCGCCCGCGACGCTTCCACCAGGCGGATGCTGCTGCTCGCGGTGGCGAGCAAACTGCCGTCCGCGGCGGTCAACCGGCCCTCGACGAAGGCGATGGTCTTGCCGAGCTGCGTGACGGTCGCCTCGCCGGTGATCGGTCCGGGTTTCGCGGGTGCGAGAAAATTGACCGTCATCGTGATCGTCGTGGTGAAGAGCCTGCCCTCGGTCATGATGAACACCGCCGGGCCCATCGTGTCGTCGAGCATCGCCGAGAGCATGCCGCCCTGGATGAAGCCGGCCGGATTGCAGAAATCCTGCTTGCCGTCGAACACGATCCTGATCCAGCCGTCCTGCGGACGTGCGTCAGCCACGTGCCAACCCAGCAGCTTAGCGACGGGCGGCATCGGGATGCGGTCGAGTGCGGTTGCGATCATGGCGGCCTCCGTGTTGGAAGTCATAGCCGAGACCTGCTGCCAGCATGGTGTCAGCAGGTCGTCTCCCCCTAGAGATCCAGCCCGTGTGCGATGGCCTTGCGCATCACGTTCGGAAACGCCTCGCCATCCAGCGTCGCCACCGGCACCCAACGCATGCCGACCGGCGCGCGGGTCCGCAGCGGAACATTGGCCGTGTAGACCACGAGCTCGAGCGGAAAGTGCGTGAACACATGGGTGACCACGCCGGTCTTGCGGTGCCAGCGCGTGACGCCCTTGAGCTCCGGCGCCTGCGCCAGCGCGGCGGCATCCGCCTGCCCGGCAAGCCATTGCGATCCCGGCACCTCGGTCATGCCGCCAAGCAGGCCTTTGTCCGGGCGCGAACGCACCAGAAGCTCGCCGCCGCGCGTCACCACGAAGGCGGCGCCGCGGCGCAGCGTGCCGCTCTTCTTCGGTGCCTTGCGCGGGAACGTCTCCTGGTCGCCGCGGGCGCGGCCTGCGCAATCGTGATTCAGCGGACACAATGCGCAGGCCGGCTTCTTCGGCGTGCAGATGGTGGCGCCGAGATCCATCAGCGCTTGCGCGCTGTCCCCGGCGCGGGAGTTCTCGTCGCCGGCGCGGGACGGGCCGAGCAATGTCGCGGCCAACTCCTTGATCAGCGGCTTGGCCTGCGGCAGCGCCTCCTTGATGGCGTAGAGCCGGGTGACGACGCGCTCGATATTGCCGTCGACCGGCATGGTGCGACGGTCGAAGGCGATGGCGGCGATCGCCGCCGCTGTGTAGGGCCCGATGCCGGGCAGCGCGTGCAGCGCGTCCTCGGTGTCCGGAAAGACGCCGTCATGGTCGCTCAGCACCGCAACCGCGCAAGCGTGCAGGTTGCGCGCCCGCGAATAATAGCCGAGCCCGGCCCACATCCTTAAGACGTCGTCGAGCGAAGCGCGGCCGAGCGCCGTCACGTCGGGCCAGCGCGACAGGAATTTCTCGAAATAGGGTCCGACCGCCCTGACCGTGGTCTGCTGCAGCATGATCTCGGACAGCCAGACACGGTACGGATCGGCCCGCTCCCCCGCCTCCGCACGCCACGGCAGCCGCCGGCGATGCCGGTCATACCAGGCAAGCAGCCGCGCCGGACGGCTGGCTTGCTGGTCGGTCGATTTGGTCTTGGCGGCTGCGCGAGAGCTCATGGACGTATCTTAAGGCAAATCTTGCGACGTCGTGCCCGGGCCTGACCCGGGCATCCACGTCTTTCTTATCCCTGGACGGAAGCGCGGCCACATTGATGAACACGGTTTCGGCCGCATCGCCACTGCTGCTATAACCCCGTCATGCCCAGACCCGGCCCGATCAGCGCAAAGCCCCTGTCGATCCTGCTCAGCGACGTCTTCACCGACGCCTATGCCAAGCAGGGCTTTGCCGCGCGCGAACTGGTGACGCGCTGGACCGAGATCGCGGGCGAGCGGATCGCGGCCTATTGCGAGCCCTTGAAGATCCAGTGGCCACGGCCGGTCGAGGCCCAGCCGCAGGAGCCGGCCACGCTGGTGCTGCGGGTCGAGGGGCCGATGGCGCTGGAGATCCAGCACTCCTCCGACGTCATCCTGGAGCGCGTGAACCGCTTCTTCGGCTGGCACGCGGTCGGCCGCCTGACGATCCGGCAGGCGCCGCTTTCGCGCCGCGCCCCCCCGACCCGGCTGCGCCAGCCCGACGCCAAGGACGTGGCCCGGGAGGCGGCAAATCTTGCGGCCGTCGAGGACGATGATCTGCGCGCCGCGCTGGCCCGGCTGGGTGCCTCGATCAAGCGAAATTGACGCTTTTCGCAGGCTCGGCCGCGAGATCCCGGCATTGCCACAATGGTCGTTTCGAGCTAGCGAAGGCTTCTTTTCGGGACCCTCTTCATTCTGGCGTGAATGCGCCAATCCGGGAGCTGACCTTGATCATCACGCGCCGCGCTTTCACCACCGCTCTCTCGCTGACCGGGCTTGCCGCCCTCGCCGGGCTGTCGCCGCTGCGCCTGATCACGGACGCGTTCGCGCAGACCGCCGCCGAGGTCGCCAAGCCGCAATCGCTGCCGGACATGGGGCTCGGCCCGCAGGACGCCAAGGTGACCATCATCGAATACGCCTCGATGACCTGCCCGCACTGCGCCAATTTCAACGAGACCGTGTTCCCGAAGATCAAGTCGACCTACATCGACAGCGGCAAGGTCCGCTACGTGTTCCGCGAATTCCCGCTCGACATCAAGGCCGCCGCCGGCTCGATGCTGGCGCGCTGCATCGCCAAGGACGACGCGCCGAAGTTCTTTGCCGTGATCGACCTGCTGTTCCGCCAGCAGAACGACTGGGTGGTCAAGAACACCACCGAGACGCTGACGCGGATCGGCAAGCAGGCCGGCCTCAGCCAGCAGCAGGTCGAGGACTGCCTGAAGGATCAGACGCTGCTCGACAAGATCGCCGCCGACCAGAAATACGCCAACGACGTGCTGAAGGTGAACTCGACGCCGACCTTCTTCGTCAATGGCGAGATGCTGAAGGGCGAGACCTCGTTCGAGGAGTTCAGCAAGCACATCGACCCGCTGCTGAAGAGCTGATCACGCGCCCCGCGAATCCGACGTCGTCGTGCCCGCGTTCGAGTCGCGGCACGATAATTGTGGATGATTTGCGATCGCCGCATGCGGCCGTCGCATAATTTGGTTGTTGAAAACTTGATTCGCACGATGCGAATCTTGGAGGACATGCAGAGGCCGCAAAACCCCTGTAAATCCCTTGCAAATCCCTTGGGAAAAGCTTGGTCAAGCGGTTGCCCTGACGCACCGGCATCGCCATTGTCGCCGCTCATGAGAGCTGCACGCAGCTATTCACCCCAGACACCGACATTGCCATCCATGGTATTGTCACGGCAGGGAGATTCGCGCCCGGCCAAACGAGATTTGTGTACATGAAGCTCACGCGCCTCCGCCTGCACGGTTTCAAGTCGTTCGTCGAACCCACCGATTTCATGATCGAGCCGGGCCTGACCGGTGTCGTCGGACCGAACGGCTGCGGCAAATCCAATCTGGTCGAAGCGCTGCGCTGGGCGATGGGCGAGACCTCGCACAAGTCGCTGCGCGCCGCCGACATGGATGCGGTGATCTTCGCCGGTTCCGGCAACCGCCCGGCGCGCAACCACGCCGAAGTCGTGATGACGATCGACAATTCCGATCGCTCGGCGCCGGCCGCGATGAACGACAGCCAGCTGCTCGAAATCTCCCGCCGCATCGAGCGCGAGGCGGGCTCGGTCTACCGCATCAACGGCCGCGACGTGCGCGCCCGCGACGTGCAGATCCTGTTCGCCGACGCCGCCACCGGCGCGCGTTCGCCGGCACTGGTCCACCAGGGCAAGATCGGCGAGATCATCCAGGCCAAGCCCGAGCAGCGCCGCCGCGTGCTGGAAGACGCCGCCGGCGTTGCTGGCCTGCATGCCCGCCGCCACGAGGCGGAACTGCGGCTGAAGGCGGCCGAAACCAACCTCACCCGCGTCGAGGACGTGATCGGCCAGCTCTCCGGCCAGATGGAAGGCCTGAAGAAGCAGGCCCGCCAGGCGATCCGCTACCGCGAGGTCGCGGCCAAGGTGCGCAAGTCCGAGGCCATGCTGTTCCATCTGCGCTGGATCGAGGCCAATGCCGACGTCAACGATGCCGCCCACACCCATGACATCTCCGTGCGCGAGATGGCCGAGCGCACCCGCGAGCAGGCCGAATCCGCCCGCATCCAGGCGATCCGCGCCGCCGAATTGCCGGCGCTCCGTGACGCCGAGGCGCGCGCCGCCGCCGGCCTGCAGCGCCTGACCAATGCGCGCGAGATGCTCGACCGCGAGGAGCAGCGCGCCAAGGAGCGCGTCGGCGAGCTCGATCGCCGCCTCACCCAGTTCGCCCAGGACATCGCGCGCGAGCAGCAGCAGACCTCCGATGCCGACATCGCGCTGCAGCGGCTCGACACCGAAGACGCGGAGCTCAAGGAAGAGATCAAGTCGCGCGTCGAGAAGCGCTCCGGCGTCGACGAGCGCGTCTCCGAGGCCGAGGAGATCCTGGCCGCGACCGAGCGCCAGTTCTCCGAGCTGACCACGCAGCTCGCCGACCTGACCGCCAAGCGCAACCAGCTCGAAGCCGGCGTGCGCACGCATCGCGACCGGCTGGCGCGGCTCGATCAGGAGATCGCCAACGTCCAGGCCGAGGAAACCAAGCTCGCGCAGGAGACCGGCAATCTCGGCGACATCGACGCGCTCGCCGCCGCCATGGAGATGGCGCAGCAGACGCTCGCCGAAGCCGAGGCGGCCGTGCAGTCCAGCGAGGCGCACCACGCCGCCGTGCGGCAGACCCTGGAAGCCTCCCGCAATCCGCTCGCCGAAGCCGAGAAGCGCGTGCAGCGCCTCGAGACCGAAGCCCGCACCATCTCCAAGCTCGTCACCAGCGAGACCAAGAATCTGTGGCCGCCGATCATCGACGGCATCACGGTCGCCAAGGGCTATGAAAAGGCGATCGGCGCCGTGCTCGGCGACGACCTCGACGCGCCGGTGGATTCCTCTGCGCCGATGCGCTGGACCAATGTCGGTGAAGCCGCGGGCGACCCCGCGCTGCCGGATGGTGTCGAACGGCTGGCCGATCACGTCCAGGCGCCGCCGGAACTGGCCCGCCGTCTGGCCCAGATCGGCGTGGTGGCCAAGGAACGCGGCGCTGCGCTGGTGTCGCAGCTGAAGACCGGCCAGCGGCTGGTGTCGCTCGAAGGCGACGTGTGGCGCTGGGACGGCTTTGTCGCCGACGCCCATGCCCCGACCGGTGCCGCACGCCGCCTCGCCGAGCGCGCCCGCCTGGTCGATATCGAGCATGAGCTGGAACAGGCCCGCATCGATGCCGCCGCCAAGCGCCAGGCGCTGGAGACGGCTGAAGAAGAATTGCGCTCGGCATCCGCCGCCGAGGGCGCCTCGCGCGAAGCCGTGCGTGCCGCCCGCCGCGAGACCGACGCTGCGCGTGAGCGCCATGCCGCGACCGAACGCGAGATCAACCGCCACTCTGCGCGCAAATCGGCGCTGACCGAGGCGCACAGCCGCGTCGCCGCCGACCGCGCCGAGGCCGAAGCCGCGCATGAGAACGCAGTTGCCGCGCTGTCCGAACTGCCGCCGGGCGTCGAGACCGAAGCCCAGCTCGCCGCGGTTCGCGCCGAGATCGACAACCAGCGCCGTGCCGCGGCGCAAGTCCGCGCCGAAGCGCAGGCGCTCGCCCGCGAGGCCGAGCTCGCCGACCGCCGCGTGCAGGCCATCGTTGCGGAACGCAACGAGTGGCAGAGCCGCAAGACCAGCGCCGCCTCGCAGGTCGGGACCATCGAGGAGCGCATCGCCGAGGTGTCGGCCGAGCGCGAGGAGCTGGCCAATGCGCCGGAAGTGTTCGCCGAGAAGCGCAGCGCGCTGATCACGGAGATCGAACATGCCGAGGGCGATCGCCGGATCGCCGCGGATGCGCTTGCGACGGCGGAAGCCGCGATGGCGGAAACCGATCGCCTCGCCAAGACCTCGCTCGAAGCGCTGTCGTCCTCCCGCGAAGCCACCGCGCGCGCCGAAGAGCGCATGGAAGGCACGCGCCGCCGCCTCGCCGACATCGAGCGCGAGATCCACGACATGCTCGAGGTCGAGCCGAGCGCGGTGGTCGGCATGGCCGAGATCGAGCCGGGTGCGGAGCTGCCGCCCGTCGCGCAGGTCGAGGAAGAACTCGAGAAGCTGCGCCGCGACCGCGAGCGCCTGGGCGCGGTCAATCTGCGCGCCGAGGAGGAACTCAAGGAAGTCGAGACCCAGCACACCGCGCTGACCACCGAACGCGACGACCTGGTCGAGGCGATCAAGCGGCTGCGGCAGGGCATCCAGAGCCTCAACCGCGAGGCGCGCGAGCGTCTGCTGACCTCGTTCGAGACCGTCAACAACCACTTCAAGCGGCTGTTCACCGAGCTGTTCGGCGGCGGCGAAGCCGCGCTGCATCTGATCGAGAGCGACGATCCGCTCGAAGCCGGCCTCGAGATCATCGCCAAGCCGCCCGGCAAGAAGCCGCAGACCCTGTCGCTGCTATCAGGCGGTGAGCAGGCGCTGACGGCGCTCGCGCTGATCTTCGCGGTGTTCCTGACCAACCCGTCGCCGATCTGCGTGCTGGACGAAGTCGACGCGCCGCTCGACGACCACAACGTCGAACGGTTCTGCACCCTGCTGAACGAGATGACGGCGTCGACCGAAACCCGCTTCATCATCATCACGCACAATCCGATCACGATGGCGCGCATGAACCGGCTGTTCGGCGTCACCATGGCCGAGCGCGGCGTGTCGCAGCTGGTGTCGGTCGACCTGCAGGGCGCGGTCGATATCCTCGACCAGAACGTGGCGTAGGCTGACGCTCGCAACTCGTCGCATCCGTTGACGTTGTCGTCCGCGAAAGCGGATGATTGCATTCAAGTGGATCCGCATCGTCATTGCGAGCGAAGCGAAGCAATCCATGGCACCGCTTGCGGAGAAATGGATTGCTTCGTCGCTGTCGCTCCTCGCAATGACGACGGCAGACGTGACGATGAGGCGATGACTTCACCCGATCTCCCCGCCGAACTGCGCGCGGCTCTCAACGCCAGGCTCGAAGGCCTGTCGCGCAGCGATGCCGCCGGCCGCGCGGCAGTGATCTCACAGACCTATCGCGAGGGCGGCGGCTCCGGGACGATCCGGACCGAGACCGACGCGCTGGCCTACGCGCTGGCGCGGATGCCGGCGACCTATGCGGCCGTGGTGGCGAGCCTCAATGCGCTGACGGAGATCCGGCCGGATTTTGCGCCAGCGAGCCTGCTCGATGTCGGCGCCGGCCCCGGGACCGCGACCTGGGCGGCCGCGGAGACGTTCACATCGCTGCAGGGCTTCACCCTGCTCGACGCCAACGGCGCGTTGCGAACGCTCGCCGAGGGGCTGTTTCAACGCACCACACGCCTGCACGACGCCAGCTACCAACTCGGCCAGGCCCGCGCCTTGCTGGACAAGGCCGACCCGGCCGATCTCGTCGTCGCCAGCTACATGATCGGCGAGCTCGGCGAAGCCGAGCGCGCGGCACTGGCCGATGCGCTGTGGTCCAAAACCGGCGATACGCTATTGGTCGTCGAACCCGGCACGCCCGCGGGCTATGCGCGGATCATCGCGCTGCGCGCCCGATTGATCGCCGCCGGTGCGCATGTCACAGCCCCCTGTCCGCATGACGGCGGCTGCCCGCTGGTGGCGCCCGACTGGTGTCATTTCTCGCAGCGCCTGCAACGCTCGCGCGCGCACAAGCAAGTCAAGGGCGCCGATGCCCCGTTCGAGGACGAGCGCTTCGCTTATGTCGCACTGAGCCGCGCGCGCGTTGAGAGCCGGCCATCGCGCGTGCTGGCGCAGCCCGATGTCGGCAAGGTCGAGGTTGCGGCCAAGCTCTGCACACCTGAGGGCGTCGTCCTCGCCAGGGTGCCCCGTCGCGCCAAGGCCGATTACGCAAGCGCCCGGCGCTGGCGTTGGGGCGATGCGGTTTAGCTACTTGCGTCGTCCCGGCCTAGCGCGCAATTGCGCACTAGGCCGGGACGACGAATGTTGAACCAATCTTGGTTCTGTGCCGACCAACCCTTGCCCACCTTTTCGCGGCGGGCTGCCTTGCGCCCCGATCTTGGGCTACGGTGCCGCCGTCTCGTCCATCAGGAGCTGCCCTGTCATGTCGACCAGCTGGATCGTTATCGGCGTCATCGTCCTTCTCGTGCTGTTTGCGTTCGGCGCCTACAACCGCCTCGTCGCGCTCGGCCAGCGCGTCAGCCAGGCCTTTGCCGACATCGATGTGCAGCTCAAGCAGCGCCACGACCTGATCCCGAACCTGGTCGAGACCGTGAAGGGCTATGCCGCCCACGAGCGCGGCACGCTCGACGACGTCATCAAGGCGCGCAACTCGGCGATCTCGGCGCAGGGACCGGCCCAGGTCTCGGCGGCGGAGAACCAGCTCTCCGGCGCGCTCGGCCGGCTGATCGCGCTGTCGGAAGCCTACCCGGACCTCAAGGCCAACGCCAATTTCCAGCAGCTCGCCTCCGAGCTTTCCGATCTCGAGAACAAGATCGCCGCCAGCCGCCGGTTCTTCAACAACGCGGTCCAGGAATACAACACCGGCATCCAGCAGATGCCGGCCGCGCTGTTCGCCGGCATGTTCGGCTTCACCCGCAAGGATTTCTTCGACCTCGGCGCCAGCCGCACGGAGGTCGAGGCGGCACCGAGCGTGAAGTTCTGAGGCGCAACGCGCGCCGGCGAGAGGCCGCTCCGTCATGGCCGCCTACGGTCTCTACACGCATATCGCATCGAACAAGTTTCGTTCGATGCTGCTGCTCGCCGGCCTGTTCCTGCTGATCTACGTGCTGGTCTATGCCGGCGCGCTGGTCGCGGAGGTCATGATCGATAGCGGCCGCACGGCCGATTATTATCTGACCCATGCCTCGCGCGATCTGGTCTCGGCCTTCCCATGGGCGACGATCGCGGCGGTGGCCTGGATCGTGATCGCCTATTTCTTCCACCAGAAGATGATCGACGCCGTCACTGGCGGCGAAAGCGTGACACGGCAGCAGCAGCCGCGGCTCTACAATCTGCTGGAAAACCTCTGCATCTCGCGCGGCATCCCGATGCCGAAGCTGAAGGTGATGGACAGCCCGGCGCTGAACGCGTTCGCGACCGGACTGAACCCGCGGCAATACGCCATTACGGTCACCACGGGCTTGTTGAGGGCACTGAACGACCGGGAGATCGAGGCCGTGCTCGGCCACGAGCTCACCCATATCAAGAACGGCGACGTGCAGCTGATGGTGGTCGCCGTGATCATCGCCGGCGTGGTCGGCTTCTTCGGCGAGCTGTTCTTCCGCCTGTTCACAAATCTGTCGTGGAGCGGTGGCAGCCGCAGCGGAGGCGGCTGGTCGTCGTCGTCATCCTCCTCATCGTCATCATCCTCCTCGGACCGCGACAGCAAGGGCTCGGGCGGCGGCGCGATCATCGTCATCATCATCGCGGTCGCGCTGATCATGCTGGCCTGGCTGCTGTCGCAGGTGGTCAAGCTCGCACTGTCGCGGTCGCGCGAATTTCTCGCCGATGCCGGCTCGGTCGAATTGACCAAGAATCCCGATGCAATGATCTCGGCGCTGCGCAAGATCGAGAATCGCGGCGAGCTGCCGGGCGCCACCTCGGCGGTGATGGAACTCTGCGTCGACAATCCGCGCGAGGGCTTTGCCGACCTGTTTGCCACCCATCCGTCGGTGAAGTCCCGGGTCGATGCCCTGGTGAAATACGCCGGCGGCCACGATCCCGGACCGCTGGCGCTGCCGGATGAGACATCGGAGGCGACGGAAACGCCGGACCAGCCGTCGGTGTCGGGCGATCAGCCTCCGCCTGTGACCCACGGCCCAACCCACGGCCCTTGGGGCGACACGCCGCCTGCACAACCGAACAATCCGCCGCCGCTGCCGGGCGCCAGCCCCGCACAGGGACCATTGGGACCGCGGGGTCCTCTGCAAGGCCCTCTTCAAGGCCCCTGGGGCCGGCACCGCTGATCGTGCCCTAGGCTACTCAGTCCATTAAGGAAATCCCTACCAAACCCAATGTGGGCACCTTAAGGAATTGAATTCTCCCTCGTTTCTGCCATGTTCGCGCCCAAAGCAGTGTGGGGACTTGCCGATCGCCATCGCGGTCGGGAGCGCGCTTTAAGGGACTTCCATGGCAAAGCCGGTTGTGATCGTGGTGGGCGCTGACAAGGGCGGGGTCGGCAAGACGACCGTCTCGCGGACGCTCCTGGACTATTTCAGTGCCAACAACGTACAGACCCGGGCGTTCGACACCGAGTCGCCGCGCGGCACGCTGAAGCGCTTCCACCCCGACATCACCGAGATCGTCGACATGACGACGACCGCGGACCAGATGAAGATCTTCGATACGCTGAACGCCGGTTCCTCGGTCACCGTGATCGACGTCCGCGCCGGCCTGTTGTCGCCCGCGCTGGCCTCGCTGCGCGACATCGGCTTCCTCGACGCGGCGCGCTCCGGCCAGATCACCTTCGCCGTATTCCACATCCTCGGCCCCTCGATCGCCTCGCTGGACGAGATCGCCGAGACCGCCAACTTCATGAACGGTGCGAAATATTTCCTGGTGAAGAACTTCATCAACGACACCCAGTTCTTCCAGTGGGACCAGGCGACCTACAATTCCTACTTCCACCGCATCAAGGATGCCGTGGACCTCACCATCCCGAAGCTCAACGAAATGGCCTACGAGCAGGTCGAGGTTTCCTCGGTTCCGTTCCTGAAATTCGTTGCCAACAAGGGCATCAACGACGACGCCGCGAACTACTCCTTCGTGCTGCGCGGCTATGTCCGGCACTGGCTCGCCAATGTCTGGAGCGAGTTCGACCGGATCAAGCTGACCGATCTGGTCGGCGCCAAGTCGGCCAAGGGCGAAAAATAGTCGCGCGCGCAGGGGGCGAAAAGTCCCGCCCGGGGCAGCGAAAGGTCGCGCCCGGGGGCAGCGAAAGAGTCGCGCCCGGCAGCGAAAAAAATCGCGCCGGGGGGCGGCGATGGGGCTGGATTGGGCGAAAATTTGGCCTGATATAGCGGGCGATGTCGTCCACGCCCGTTTACATCATCTGCTCGCCCCGCCCGCAGGTCGGCAAGACGCTGATCGCGCGGCTGCTCGGCGAATTCCTGCTGCTCAAGAACGGCGACGTCGTCTGCTACGACATCAATCTGAAGGAGCCGTCGCTGCTCGACTACCTGCCGCGGATCACGGAAACCGCCGACGTGATCGACACCTACGGCAAAATGCAGCTGATGGACCGGGTCATCGTCAATGACGGCATCGCCAAGGTGATCGACCTCGGCTACCACGCCTTCGACGAATTCTTCAAAATGGTCGACCAGATCGGGCTGATGAAGGAGGCGCTGCGCCGCCGCGTCTCGCCTGTGATCCTGTATGTGGCGGATACCGACCGCGCCTCGGTGCACGGCTACCAGACGCTGCAGGGCATGATCCCGCCCAACGCGCTCGTCGTGATCGACAATGAATTCGTCGTGCGAGGCGAGCTGCCGCCGGTCATGACCGCCAGCCGGGTGCTGCGCTTCCGCGCGCTGCCGGTGTTCCTGAAGACCTATATCGACCGGCTGACCTTCTCCTTCACCGGCTATCTGCGCCAGGAGAGGGACTCATCGACCGAGCTGCATCAGTGGATCCGGAAGAACTACACCACATTCCGCGATCTCGAACTGAGCATGCTGCTGCAGCGGGGATGAGTCTTCTCCCTCTCCCCGTCCTTACGGGGAGCGGGTTGGGGTGAGGGGCTGCCTCCGCAAATTCAATCAGGATTGGAGCGCGCGGAGACTCCCCCTCACCCGGATCGCATTGCCATGCGATCCGGCCTCTCCCCGCAAGCGGGGCGAGGCAAGAGAAGATTAATGCCCCTCGAACGCCATCAGCGTGCGCACCGGGACGTCCATCGCGCGCAGCTTGGCGGCGCCGCCGAGATCGGGCAGGTCGACGATGAAGCAGGCGGCGACGATGTTGGCGCCGATCTGGCGCAATAGCTTCACCGCGCCCTCCGCGGTGCCGCCGGTCGCGATCAGATCGTCGACCAGGATCACGCGCTCGCCGGGCTGCACGGCGTCGGCATGCATCTCCATCTCGTCGATACCGTATTCCAGCGAGTAGGCGATCCGCACCGTGGTGTGCGGCAGCTTGCCCTTCTTGCGGATCGGCACGAAGCCGGCGGAGAGCTGATGCGCCACCGCGCCGCCGAGGATGAAGCCGCGCGCCTCGATGCCCGCGACCTTGTCGACCTTCGCCCCCGCCCAGGGATGCACCAGTTCGTCGACCGCGCGGCGGAAGGCGCGGGCATCGGCAAGCAGCGTCGTGATGTCGCGGAACAGGATGCCCTTCTTCGGGTAGTCCGGGATGGTGCGAACGGTCGCCTTGATGTCGTGGTCGAAGGTCATTGGTCTCGCAATCCTCAGTTGGCCGGCGGATTAAGCCGGAATGCATTCTCGACAATGCGCAGGCCCACCTCGTTGCCGAGCGACATCAGCGATTCCGGATGGAATTGCACGCCGCCGACCGGCAGGGTCTTGTGCTCGATCACCATCGCGACGCCGTCTTCGGTGGTCGCGGTCACCGCCAGCACCTCGGGCACGCTGTCGCGTTCGACATAGAGCGAGTGATAGCGGCCGATCACGATCTCATTGGGCAAATTCTGCATCAGCCTGCCGCCGCGGACCTGGACGCGCGACGGACGGCCATGCGCGGGCTGGCCGAGCTGGCCGAGCTGGCCGCCGAAATATTCGCCGATCGCCTGCACGCCGAGGCAGACGCCGAAGATCGGCAGCTTCTTTTCCAGCGCGGTGTCGATGGTTTTCGCGATGCCGAAATCCTCCGGGCGGCCCGGTCCGGGCGACAACACCAGCAAGTCCCAACCCCGCTGCTTCAGCATGTCCTGGGCATGGATGTGCCGGACCACGGTGACGTTGGCGCCGACCTGGCGGAAGTAATCCGCCAGCATGTGCACAAAACTGTCATCGTGATCGATCAAGAGCACGTTCTTGCCCGAGCCGGTGGCGTCAGGCGCGAAATCCGACAGCGGCTTCGGCGGATCGCCGCGCAGCGCCTGGAACAACGCCGCGGCCTTGACCTGGCACTCACGATCCTCGGCAGCGGGATCGGAATCAAACAGGCAGGTGGCGCCAACGCGTACCTCGGCGAGGCCGTCCTTCATGCGGATGGTGCGGATGGTGAGGCCGGTGTTGATGCTGCCGTCGAAATTGACGCAGCCGATCGCGCCGGCGTACCAGCGCCGCGGCGAGCGCTCATGGTCCTCGACGAACTGCATCGCCCACAATTTCGGCGCGCCGGTCACCGTCACGGCCCAGGCATGGGTGAGGAAGGCGTCGAGCGAATCGAAGCCCGGCCGCAGCATGCCCTCGACGTGATCGACGGTGTGGAACAGCTTTGAGTAGGTCTCGATCTGACGCCGCGCCAGCACCTTGATGGTGCCGGGCACGCAGACGCGCGCCTTGTCGTTGCGGTCGACGTCGGTGCACATGTTGAGCTCGAACTCGTCCTTCTCCGAGTTCAGGAGCTTGCGGATCTGTTCGGCATCGCCGATCGAGTCCGAACCGCGCGCGATGGTGCCCGAGATCGGACAGGTCTCGACCCGGCGGCCGTCGGAGCGCACGAACATCTCCGGCGAGGCGGAGACCAGGAATTCGCCGTCGCCGAGATTCATCAGCGCGCCATAGGGCGACGGATTGATGCGGCAGAGCCGCTGGAATACTTCCGCCGGCGAGCGCTCGCAGGGCTCGGCAAACAGCTGCCCGGGCACTGCCTCGAACAGGTCGCCGCGGGCGAACGCCGCGCGCGCCACTTCAACCGTCGCCTGGTATTCGCCCGGGGCGTGATCGGCAAAGCCCTGACGCCCGGTCTTGGCGTAGAGGCTCGGCGCGGTCTCGTGCGATTGGCCGGCGGTGGATTTGCCCTTCCACGCGAACTCGTAATTCAGCGCCACGCCGCGGCCGGTGGCGCGGTCATAGGCCAACAGGCGGTCCGGCACGTAAAGCACGATGTCGCGCTGGTCGGCCTCGCGGGCACGCTTCTGCACGATGTCCTCGATCTGGAACACGAGGTCGTAGGCGAAGGCGCCGAACAGGCCGAGCAGCGGATCGGCATTGGAGGTGAATGCCGCCACCATGTCGCGCACCAGCGACATCACGCTGGCGCGGCGGGTGCGCTGGTCCTCCTCGACCGGCGCAGCGCCGCGGATGATATGACCGGCGAGCCGCGTAGCGCTTCGCTCCGTGATCACAACGCAGGGCTCGCGCAAAACGTCGCCGAGGAAGGCGATCAGCACCTCGCCGCGCGGGTTCAGCGCCTGCAACGAGAAATCGGTGCCTGACGTCTCCAGCACCAGCGGCGGATCGGCAAAGCCGAGGTCAAAGCTCTCGTAACGGCCCGGCACCGTCGTGCCTGAGGACAGCACCACGCCGCGGCGGCGGTCCAAGAGCGCGATCAGCTCATCGAGGCGGTTGGCGCCGCCGGTGAACTGCTCGACCACGCGCGCAACCGCAAGGCCGCCATTGGTCAGGTATTCGCTCTTGGCCGGCAGGGAGAAGACTGTCCTGTTCATGTGATCCTCTTACGAAACTTGGGAAGAGAGCGCCACACAGGACAAACGAAGGGAGACCGTCGCACTGCGATGGCGACCTTCGACGTTTTTGAGAAATGAAAACGCACCGGCCACCTATGAGAAGGTGGGCCACCAACGACGGGATGGACTGGCAAGGGTGCTCATGGCCGCTACTCACCACCGGGCGCGGGCCGTGTCAAGGGATCGCCCGACACCCCTGCCCCAAGGCGGGACGGCATTTTCGGGGTTTGAAGCGACGGGAATCCGCGTAGGATTTGACGAAATGGCGGCCGATCAGCCGCCCAAAAAACAGACAGATGGTGGAGGCGCAGATGGCGATTTTGGGTCTCGGATATGCCGGCTTCGGCTCCGACGCGCTCGACGACTGGCGGCAGTTCGGCACCGGCCTGGTCGGGCTGCAGGCGATCGAGCGCGGCAACTCGCTGCTCGCCTTCCGGATGGACGACCGCAAGCAGCGCATCGTGATCGACCGCGCCCAGGGCGAAGGGACAAGGTTCTTCGGCTGGGAGGTGGCGGATGCCGCGGCGCTGGACGCGCTGGCGGCGCGGCTGGAGCGCGCCGGCGTCGCCGTGACCACCGAACCGCAGGCGCTCGCAGATAGCAGGCGGGTGCACGGCCTGATCTCGTTCCAGGACCCGGCCGGCAACCGCCTGGAGGCGTTTCATGGCCCCGAGATCGACGACACGCCGTTCCGGCCGGGGCGCTCGATCTCCGGATTCCGCACCGGCGCGCTCGGGCTCGGCCATGCGGTGCTGACCGTCGAGAACATCGCGCCCGTGATGAGCTTCTATGTCGACGTGCTCGGCTTCGGCCTCAGCGACTACATCGAAAAACCATTCCGCGCCTATTTCTTCCACGTCAACGCGCGCCACCATTCGCTGGCGCTGATCGAGACCGGCACGAACGGCATGCATCATCTGATGGTGGAGTTGTTCTCGCTCGACGATGTCGGTCAGGCCTACGACATCGCGATGAAGGAAGACCGGGTCAACGTCACGCTCGGCCGTCACACCAATGATCTGATGACCTCGTTCTACGCCAAGTCGCCGTCAGCTTTCATGGTCGAGTGCGGTTGGGGCGGCCGCGAGATCGATCCCGCGAACTGGACGCCGTTCGAGATGCATGACGGCCCGAGCTTGTGGGGCCACGAGCGCGTCTGGCTGTCGCCGGAGGACCGCGCCGTCGCGCGCGAAATGCGGATGCGCGCTGCCTCGGAAGGCAAGCGCGCGCCGGTTCAAGTGCTGGAAGGCAATTTCAAGCTGATGTCGGGGACCTGCCCGTGGTGGGACGGGGTGAAGGCGGAACACTAGTTCTCCGTCGTCCCTGCGAAAGCAGGGACCCATACGCCGCGGCTTTGGTAAAGGGCACACTGGCAGTCATCTCGCCAGACAACCGCATCCTGTGGTTATGGGTCCCTGCTTTCGCAGAGACGACACAGCGTGTGCGGGACGCGTCTTTACCCAAGATGCTTCTTGAAGAAGTCCGTCGCCCGGTCCCAGGCCAGTTCCGCACACTGGCGGTCGTGCACCGACAGGCGCTGCTCGTTGCCGAAGCCGTGCTCGGCGTCATAGCGGTACAGCTCCAGCGATTTGCCGGCGGCCTTCATCGCTTTCTCGAAACCATCGACGAGCGCCGGCGTGCACCAGTCGTCCTTGGTGGCGAAATGGCCCTGCAGCGGAATTCTCACGTCGGCCGGCTTGGCCGCCTGCTCCGGCGGAATGCCGTAGAACACCACACCGGCGGTCAGCTCCGGGATCTTGGTGGCGCCGATGATGGTCACCGCGCCGCCGAGGCAGAAGCCGGTCAGGCCGACCTTGGCGCCGTTCTTGCCGAGATATTGCGCGGCGCCGCGCACCGTCTGCGTGGTGGCGTCCATGAAGTCGAGCGAGTTCATCTCTTTGCCGGCCGCGTCGGTGTCGTGATACGGCACCACCTTGCCCTTGTAGAGATCGGGCGCCAGCGCATCGAAACCGGCCCGCGCGAAGCGGTCGCACATTCCCTTGATCTGGTCCTGCAGGCCCCACCATTCCTGGATCACGACGACCCCAGGCGCGTTGCCGCGCGCGGCGTTGGCGAGATAGCCTGACGCTTCCTTGCCGTCCGGACGCTTGAAGTTGATGCTGGTACCCATGAGTTCCTCCGCGATGTTTGCCGGCTGATTGGCCGGCATTTTGTCCGTACTCGGCGACGAACGCAATTGACGAGACTGTCATTCCGGGATGGTGCGTTAGCACCAGACCTCAGATGCGCAATTGCGCATCGGGGAATCTCGAGATTCCCCGGCGCGCAATTGCGCACCTGCGGTTCGATGCTACGCATCGCCGCGGAATGACGTCACAAACAAAAAAGCCCCCGAAGGGGCTTTTTCAAACGCGCGATACCATACCCGAGGTCAGTGAGCGTTGGCCCAGACCTTGCGCTTGGTGAAGTACATCAGGATGGCGAAGATCACGAGGAAGAAGAACACCTGCATGCCGATCCGCTTGCGCTCTTCCATGCGCGGCTCGGCCGCCCACATCAGGAACGTGGTGACATCGTGCGCGTATTGCTTGACCGTCGCCGGCGAGCCGTCGTCGAAGGTCACCTGACCGTCGGACAGCGGCTTCGGCATCTTGATGGCGTGGCCGGGGAAGTACTTGTTGTAGTACGAGCCCTCGGGGATCGTCACGCCGGCCGGGGCCTTGTCCTCGAAGCCCTGCAGAACGGCGTCGACGTAGTCCGGGCCCTGCTCCTGGTACTGGGTGAAGAAGTCGATCACGAACTGCGGGAAGCCGCGCTTGTAGGACCGCGCCTTGGTGATCAGCGAGAGGTCCGGCGGTGCCGCGCCGCCATTGGCCACGCGCGCGGCCTGCTCGTTCGGGAACGGCGCCGGGAAGTAATCCGCCGGGCGGCCCGGGCGCTCGAACATCTCGCCCTGGTCGTTCGGGCCGTCCTTGATCTTGTACTCGGCCGCGAGAGCCGCCGCCTGCGCCTCCGAATAGCCGGGGCCACCGGCATCGGCGAGGTTGCGGAACGCGATATAGTTCAGGCCGTGGCAGGCCGAGCAGACTTCCTTGTAGACCTTCAGGCCACGCTGCAGCGAGCCGCGATCATACTTGCCGAAAGGGCCGGAGAACGACCAGCTTTGGGCGGGCGGGGCGTCGCCGCCCTCCTCGGCCTTGGCGTTCTGGGTGCTGCCGGCGAACAGGCCACCGGCCACCACCAGCGCAAGCATGACGGAGGCTGCGGTCGCGGCCCTGCCCTTGCTCTTCGCCAGCACGTCGTCGGCGATCGAGTTCGGCACCGGGCGCGGCGTCTCGATACGGGCGAGCAGCGGCAGCACGATCAGGAAGTAGGCGAAGTAGCACACCGTCAGGATCCGGCCGGCGATCACATAGATGCCTTCCGGCGGCTGCGAGCCGAGATAGCCGAGCAGGATGCAGACCACCACGAAGATCCAGAAGAACTGCTTGGCCAGCGGACGATACTTCGACGAACGGGTTCGTGCGTTGTCGAGCCAGGGCAGGAATGCCAAGACGATGATCGCACCGAACATGCACGCGACACCGGCGAGCTTGTTCGGGATCGAACGCAGGATCGCGTAGAACGGCAGATAGTACCATTCAGGCACGATGTGCGCCGGGGTCACGCCGGGGTTCGCCGGGATGTAGTTGTCGGCGTCGCCGAGGTAGTTCGGCATGTAGAAGATGAACCAGGCGAAGAAGATCAGGAAGCACGACACACCGAACGCGTCCTTGATCGTCGCATACGGCGTGAACGGCACGGTGTCCTTTTCGGTCTTGGCCTCGACGCCGGCCGGGTTGTTCTGACCCGCGACATGCAGCGCCCAGACGTGCAGCACGACCACGCCGGCGATCACGAACGGCAGCAGGTAATGCAGCGAGAAGAAGCGGTTCAGCGTCGGGTTACCGACCGAATAGCCGCCCCACAGCAGGGTCACGATGCTCTCGCCGAAATACGGCACGGCCGAGAACAGATTGGTGATGACGGTGGCGCCCCAGAAGCTCATCTGACCCCACGGCAGCACGTAGCCCATGAAGCCGGTCGCCATCATCAGGAGGTAGATGATGACGCCGAGTATCCACAGCACCTCGCGCGGCTCCTTGTACGACCCGTAATAGAGGCCGCGGAACATGTGGATGTAGACGGCGAAGAAGAACATCGACGCGCCGCAGGCATGCATGTTGCGCAGCAGCCAACCGTAATTGACGTCGCGGACGATCAGCTCGACCGACTTGAAGGCGAGATCGGCGTGCGGTGTGTAGTGCATCGCCAGGATCACGCCGGTCAGGATCTGCAGCGCCAGCATCATCGAAAGGATGGCGCCGAAGGTCCACCAGTAGTTCAGGTTGCGCGGCGTCGGATAGGCCACGAACGAGGAGTGAACGAGGCCGAAGATCGGAAGGCGCCGTTCGATCCACTTCAAAGCGGGGTTGCTCGGTTGAAAATCAGATGGTCCGCTCATTGATGCGATCCTGAAGAAGAAAAACGACGCGATGGGTCCAAGGGGAAGCCGAAATCCCGGAGGGTCCGGGACTTAGCCGATCTGGATTTTGGTGTCGGTAAGGAAGGCGTAGGGCGGCACCGGCAGGTTGGCGGGCGCCGGCCCCTGGCGAATACGACCGGAGGAGTCGTACTGCGAGCCGTGGCAGGGGCAGAAGAAGCCGTCGTAATTGCCCTCATGGGCGATCGGGATACAGCCGAGATGGGTGCAGATGCCGATCACGACCAGCCACTGGTCGTGGCCTGCCTTGACGCGGGCCGAATCGAGCTGCGGATCGGGCAGGCTCGAGAGCGCCACGCTCTGGGCCTCCTGGATCTGCTTCTTGGTGCGATGGCTGATGTAGATCGGCTTGCCGCGCCAGAAGACCTTGATGTCCTGGCCCTCGGCGATCGGCGTCAGATCGACCTGGATCGGCGCGCCGGCCGCGATCGTCGCGGCATCCGGGTTCATCTGGGCAACCAGCGGCCAGACGGTCGCGGCTGCGCCGACGACGGCGGCAGCTCCGGTTGCAACAAAGAGAAAATCACGGCGTGTCGGATGGTCCGCCGAAGACGCTGTCGTCACGATTCCTAGCCCTTTCTTTTCTGCAGCCGGTGGAACCGCCCCGGAGACGCAGAACGCGCCCCAAGAAAGGCTGCCGGCGCCCGCGGCCCCCGCGGCGGCAGAAAACCACTATTCCCCACCCCAAATGGCGGAACAGCAGTCCAGAATCGTTCTATTGGCACCCTTGCCGGACGAGCGCAAGCCCGCTATCGGCTCGCACACGTGCAATGCACGAAATCCGCGCCAAGCGATGTTTTATTGAGACAATTTCATCCGGATTTCACAGGTCGCCCGCACCATGCAGATCGCGCTGTTCCAGCCCGACATCCCCCAGAATACAGGGACGATTCTGCGCCTCTGCGCCTGCCTGGACGTGGCAGCCCATATCATCGAACCGGCAGGGTTCGACACCTCGGACCGGAATTTCCGCCGGGCGGGTATGGACTATCTCGACCATGTGCGGTTGAAGCGTCACGACTCATGGTCGAAATTCGAGGAATGGCGGGCCGAGGCCGGATGCCGGCTGGTCCTGTTCACGACCAAGGCGGCGAAATCCTATCTTGATTTCGCGTATACGGCCTCCGATGTCCTGCTTTTCGGGCGCGAAACGGCAGGGGTGACCGAGGCGGTCGTGGCCGCCGCGGATGCGCGGCTGCTGATTCCGATCAAGCCGTCCCTGCGCTCGCTCAATGTGGCGGTCACCGCGGCCATGGCAGTCGGAGAAGCGCTGCGACAGACCGGTTCAGGAATTGCCGGTTCGGTAACTTAAGGGATTTTTGGTGAGCTACGCGGTCAAGGAGATCTTTCTCACCCTGCAGGGCGAAGGCGCCCATGCGGGCCGGGCCTCCGTGTTCTGCCGCTTCGCGGGCTGCAACCTCTGGACCGGCCGCGAGCAGGACCGCGCCGGGGCAGTCTGCCGGTTTTGCGACACCGATTTCGTCGGCACCGACGGCACGCTCGGCGGCCGCTATGCCGACGCAGCCGAGCTTGCCGGCACCATTGCCGCGCAATGGACCGGGGGCGAAGCCGACCGCTACGTGGTGCTGACTGGCGGCGAGCCGCTGCTGCAGGTCGATACCGCCCTGATCGAAGCCCTGCACGGCCACGGCTTTGCGATCGCGATCGAGACCAACGGCACCATCGCGCCGCCCGACGGGCTCGACTGGATCTGCGTCAGCCCCAAGGCCGCATCCGAGCTTGTGGTGCGCAGGGGGCACGAGCTCAAGCTGGTCTATCCGCAGCCGGAGAACGCGCCGGAGGATTTTGCGGGGCTCGCCTTCGAGCGCTTCTCGCTGCAGCCGATGGACGGGCCCGACGTGATCGAGAATACCGAGCTTGCGATCGCATACTGCCTGAAGCACCCGCAGTGGCGCCTCAGCGTGCAAACGCACAAGACGCTCGGCATCAGGTGAACTGACAGAACTGGATTGTTGAACGAGATGTGGGAATTGACGAAAGCGTTTCGGTTCGAGGCTGCGCATGCGCTATCCGGAACGACCTTTGGCACTGCCAGCGAGGAGATCCACGGTCACTCGTTTCGAGCCGAGGTTACCGTCCGCGGCACGCCCGATCCGAAAACCGGGATGGTGGTCGATCTCGGCCTGCTCGAACGCGCCATGGCCGAGGTGCAGAAGACGCTCGACCACAAGTTCCTCAACAAGATCGAGGCGATCGGTGTCCCGACGCTGGAGAATCTCTCACGCTTCATCTGGGAGCGGCTGCAACACGCGGGCAAGCTGACCCGCGTCAGCGTCCATCGCGACAGCTGCAACGAGAGCTGCACCTATTTCGGCCCGCAAGGTTAGCCATGCTGCCAACAGACCCCGCCATCATCGAAGACCGCAAGGCGCGTGCGCGCAGCTGGTTCGAGGCGCTGCGCAACGAGATCTGCGCGGCCTTCGAGACGCTTGAGGACGACGCCCCCGCAGCGCTCTACCCCGGCAATGCCGGCCGGTTCGCGCGCACCCCCTGGGATCGCACCGACCATACCGGCAAGCCCGGCGGCGGCGGCGTGATGTCGATCATGAAGGGCCGGCTGTTCGAGAAGGTCGGCGTGCACTGCTCGACCGTGCATGGCGAATTCGCTCCCGAATTCCGCGCGCAGATTCCCGGCGCCGCCGACGATCCACGATTTTGGGCCTCCGGCATTTCGCTGATCGCGCATTTGCGCAATCCGAACGTGCCCGCCGTGCACATGAACACCCGCTTCGTCGTCACCACCAAGGCCTGGTTCGGCGGCGGCGCCGATCTGACGCCGGTGCTGAACCGGCGGCGCACCCAGGAAGACCCCGACACGGTCGCCTTCCATGCCGCGATGAAAGAGGCCTGCAGCGGCCCGAACGGCGTCGCCGACTACGACAAGTACAAGAAATGGTGCGACGACTATTTCTATCTGCCACACCGCAAGGAAGCCCGCGGCGTCGGCGGCATCTTCTATGACTGGCACGACAGCGGCGACTGGGAGGCCGATCTCGCCTTCACCCAGGACGTCGGGCGCAGCTTCCTGAAGATCTATCCCGACCTGGTGCGGCGCAATTTCGAAGCCGACTGGAGCGCGGAGGATCGCGACGAGCAGCTGATCCGCCGCGGGCGCTATGTCGAGTTCAACCTGCTCTATGATCGCGGCACCATCTTCGGCCTGAAGACCGGCGGCAATGTCGATTCGATCCTGTCGTCGCTGCCGCCGGAGGTGAAATGGCCGTGACCAAGCTGCCGCGCGCGATGCTGATCGACATGGATGACACCATCCTGTCGGCCTATGGACGTCCCGAGATCGCCTGGAACACGATCACCACCGAATTCGCCTCGGAGCTCGCGCCCCTGCCCCCGGAGATGGTCGCGACCGCGCTGCTGGCCTATGCACGGCAATTCTGGTCGACCGCCGAGCCGATCTGGCGGATCAAGCTCGGCGAGGCACGCCGGCTCACCGTGAAGGGCGGCTTCGCTCAGCTGGCGGCGGCTGGCCACCGTGCGTTGCCGGACGATCTCGCGGACCGCATCGCCGATCGCTTCACCGCCTATCGCGAGGAGGAGATGTTCATCTTCCCCGGCGCGCATGAAGCGATCGATACATTCAAGGCGCTCGGCATCAAGCTCGCGCTGGTCACCAACGGCGCCGCCGACATGCAGCGCGCCAAGGTCGAGCGCTTCGCGCTCGGCCATCGCTTCGATCACATCCAGATCGAGGGCGAGCACGGCTTCGGCAAGCCCGAGGAGCGCGCCTATCTGCACGCGATGCAGGCACTCGGCGTCACCGCGCCTGATACCTGGATGATCGGCGACAATCTGGAGTGGGAAGTCGTGGCGCCGCAGCGGCTTGGGATCTATGCGATCTGGATGGACGTGCACGGCGTCGGGCTGCCGCCGGGATCGACGATCAAGCCCGACCGCATCATCCGCTCGCTGACCGAACTGGTTCCGGCCGCGCCGAAATAACGCAGCTTCTGTTTTCAGAGCAGATCCACCGCGCCAGGCGCCGGCCGTGATCGCACTGTCATCACCGGTCGCTAGCTTGCCGTCCGCGTCATCCAGCGCGGAGGGATAATCATGGAACTGAAACCAGGCGATGTCGTCATGCTGAAATCCGGCGGCCATCCGATCACGGTCGTGGAGGTCGACGAAGACAAGGTCGAGTGCCTGTGGATGGGCACGGACGGCGACCTGTTTCGCGAAACCCTGCCGCTCGTCGCACTCGAGTCGGCCGAAATCGATCCGGAAGACGATGAAGAGGAAGACGACGAGGACGAAGACAACGACGAGGAAGAAGAGGACGACGAAGACGAGGACGACGACGGCGACCGCAAGAAGAAGCGTAAGGCGGCTTGACAAGGCTGCGTGAGATTCAGGCGATGCTGCCCGGCGCGCCGCCGGCAGCATCGCCACCGCTTCTGGTCAGAATGCGCGCAGCGCGCTCGAGATCATCACCACGCCGCCGGTGATCACGGCGGCATCGAGGATCGCGGTGTGGATATGCACCGGCATCCGCTCGACAAAGGCCTTGGCCAGGAACGCGCCGGGAATGGCGACCAGGCCGATCAGGAGCGCAAGCGCGAGCACCTGCGCGGTAATGACGCCGGTCAAACCGAACACCGAGATCTTGACCGCGGCACTTGTGAGCGAGATCACCGCATCGGTTGCGATCACAGCGGCGCCCTCGAGGCCCGCCGCCATCAATAGCGACAGCAGGATGACGCCCGAGCCCGCGGTGCCGCCGACCACGATGCCATAGCCGACAGCGCCGGCCGCAAGGCCGCGCTCACCGATCCTGACGCTGTGCTTGCGCAGCAGCCGCCTGAGCGGGACGCTCAGGATCAGCATGCTTCCGATCACGAGCGCGGCGCCGACGCTGGTCAGCCGCGTATAGCCGTACGCGCCAAGCGCCGTAGAGAATAGCGCCGCCGCGATCACGATGATCGCCTTGCGGCGGTCCGCAAATCTGACAAAGGCGACAAAGCGGCTGGAATTGGTGAAGATCGAAGAGATCGCAATGATCGGCACGACCGGCTCGGCGCCGACCATCGGCACCAGCACCAGCGGCATCAATGCGCCGGTGCCGTAGCCGGCGAGGCCTCCGATCACGGAAGCAAACAGGGCAACGGCTGCGACAAGAAATATTTGAAGGAGCGAGATGTCGGAGAAGCCGGAGAGAAAGTTCACAGTCGATGATCGCGGGTGAAACGAGAAACGGTCTGGTCGGCGATGCCAGACAGCACCTGCGGATCCAGCGGGAAATCCGCGGCAAGCCAAGCATCCTCGGCCAAGGTCAGTACATGCCCCAGCGCCGGTCCCTCGGCAATCCCGCGCGCGATGAAATCCGACGCCCTCAAGGGAAAGTGAGGGGCGCGCCAGCGTTGCGGCAGCGTGGCGAGCGCGTGCCACTGCTCGACGTCGCGGTTCGCGCCGGTTCGTGCCCAGGCGAGCAGCAGCCGGTCGCGATAGGGCTCCTCGTCGAGCCGGTAGAGCCTGCGCTTGGCACGCGCCTCGTCCATGCCGGGCAGGCGCCACCAGCGATGGCCCATTGAGTCGAGCGCCTTGGCCTCGGCGTTGGAGAGCCGCAGCCGGCTCGCGATCCGCCGCGCGTCCTCGGTCACGGCGACCGTCAGCGCAGCCAGCCTGCGCGTCGCACTCGGCTTAAGCGCCATCAGCTGCTCGATCTCGATCATCGCCGCGAACGGCCCGGTATAGGCGACGCCGCCGAACAGCGGCAGCAGCAATCCGCCATCGCCCATCGCGACCACCGCGCCGGCGGCGCCGTTCGCGACCACGAGCTTGAGCATCTCCATCCGGATGCGCTCGGCCGAGAGGCCGGCAATCCCGGCGCGCCCGCTGATACAGGCGAGGTAGCCGGCGCGATCGACCTCGCCTGCGCCATAGGCGGCGTGGAAACGGAAGAAGCGCAGGATGCGCAAATAGTCCTCGGCAATCCGCTGCGCGGGATCGCCGATGAAGCGCACGCGCCTCGCCTCGATGTCGGCGAGACCGCCGACGTGATCATGCACGACGCCGGAGGCGTCGACCGACAGGCCATTGATGGTGAAGTCGCGCCGCTCGGCGTCGCGCACCCAGTCGCGCCCGAACGCCACCTTGGCCTTGCGGCCATAGGTCTCGGTGTCCTCGCGCAGCGTCGTCACCTCGAAGGGATGGCCGTCGACGACCAGGGTCACCGTGCCGTGCTCGATGCCGGTCGGCACGCTCTTGATGGCCGCCCGCTTGGCACGGCGGATCACCTCCTCCGGCAATGCGGTGGTGGCGATGTCGATGTCGGCGAGCGGAATCCGCATCAGCGCGTTGCGCACGGCACCGCCGATCACCCGCGCTTCCTCGCCGGCGGCATTGAGCAGGCCGAGCACGCGCGCCGCGGGCCCCGAAGCGAGCCATGGCGCGTCGGACAACAGGCGCACCTCGCTCATTTCTCAGCTCCCGGCACCAGCCTGCCGTTCTCGATATGGGCGGGAACGTAGGTGGAGTTCGGCGGCGCGCCGGTCAATTCGGCGAGCAGCACGAAGCTCACGATGACCAGCACCAGCGCCGCCAGCGTCAGCTTCGCGATCATGTCGAGCGGCCAGGACGTCGGCAGCGTCACGCCGGACCGCGTCGCGATGAGGAAGATGGCATAGACCGCGAAAGGGATCAGGAAGATTCCGACCTCGGTCAACACCGTGCGGATCATGACAGATAGATCCGCTCATACAGCACCCGCAGGATGCCGGCGGTCGCGCCCCAGATGTAGCGCTCGGCGAACGGCATCGCGTAGTAGGACCGGTCCATGCCGCGGAATTCCTTGGTGTGGATCTGATGGTTCTCGGGGTTCATCAGGAAAGCGAGCGGCACCTCGAACGCATCGACGACCTCGGCCTCATTGATCTCTAGGGTAAATCCCGGCTTCACCCTGGCGACCGTCGGCAGGATGCGGAAGCCGAACGCGGTGCCATAGAGGTCGAGATAGCCGACAGGGTCGATGAATTCCCGCTTCAGCCCGACTTCTTCACAGGCTTCGCGCAGCGCCGCATCAAGCGGCGAGGCATCGGTGGCGTCGATCTTGCCGCCGGGAAACGAGATCTGACCGGCGTGGCTCGACAGATTGGGCGAACGCTGCGTCAACAGCACGGTCGGCTCGGGATGATCGACCACCGGGATCAGCACCGCGGCCGGCCGCACCGGCTGCTCCTGTGCGACGATCTCGAGCATGCGATCGTTGCCGGAATCTCCGGTGCGCGGAATGATATGCGGATCGACCAGACCCGGCGGCACTTCGAAATCGAGCCGCGTGCGGGCTCGCGCGAAGAATTCCGTCGAGCTGATCGTCGCCGGCTTCACCTTCAGCAACGGCTCGTTCAAAGTGCGCCCCTCACCTGGCTGGCATCGGCCATCGCGAAAAACTCGCCGCCGGACTCGATGCCGAACATCTCCTGACCATCGACCATCCGCTCCTCGCCCATGTCAACCAGATCGTAGTAGAGCGCGCGGGTGACTTTGGCCCACAGGTCGGCGCGGACATGCAGATAGGGCGTCAATCCGCCATCCGCGGCAGCCTCGAATCTGAGGCCGTGGCCCTTCTCGCAATCGACCCAGTCGTCGACATTGGTGCGGAACCGGAGCAAACGGCCGCGCGCGTCTTCCTCCGTCTGCATTTCCACCGCAAGGAACGGCGCGTCATCGACGCGGATGCCGACCTTCTCCACCGGTGTCACGAGAAAGTGCTTGCCGTCCTCGCGCTTCAGGATCGTGGAGAACAGCCGCACCAGCGCGGGGCGTCCGATCGGCGTTCCCATGTAGAACCAGGTGCCGTCGGGCGCGATTCGCATGTCGAGATCGCCGCAGAACGGCGGATTCCATAGATGAACCGGCGGCAGGCCCTTGCGTCCGGCTGGACCCGATGTCGCGGCCTGATTGGCGGCAGTGGTCAGCCCTTCGAGGCCCTTGCCTCCGAGGGCCTTGGTTTCGAGCCCCGTAGTTTCACTGCCGGAATCGCTCTGCCCTTGCTTCGCCATTGTTTGCCCTGAAGTTTCCAACCCTCAATCTGGCACATTTGGTGCACGTATCCTGAGATGTGGTCGGGATGTCATTCTCGCCACATCGTGATGCCGTTCATACCCTGAAATACCGATAAGGTGGGGATAGTTTAATTCAACGAATACATGGCCTTCGCATAGGTTTAGCATGCAGCCCATGTGGTGACGACGCGAGAATCGAGCGCATCGTCAAGAAGGAGCGGATCGAATGGCCGGTGCAGACAGCGTCGAAAAACTGGAAGATGTGATCGTCCGCTCGGCCGAGCAGGTCGCGGGCCAGATCAAGGCTGCCAAGGAAGCGGTCGCCACCGTCATCTTCGGCCAGGACCAGGTGATCGAAAACACCCTGGTGACGATCCTGTCCGGCGGCCACGCGCTGCTGATCGGCGTCCCCGGCCTCGCCAAGACCAAGCTGGTCGAGACGCTCGGCGTCACGCTCGGGCTCGACGCCAAGCGCATCCAGTTCACGCCCGACCTGATGCCATCGGACATTCTCGGCGCCGAAGTGCTCGACGAGAGCTCCGCCGGCAAGCGTTCGTTCCGCTTCATCTCGGGTCCGGTGTTCGCGCAGCTCCTGATGGCCGACGAGATCAACCGCGCCAGCCCGCGCACCCAGTCGGCGCTGCTGCAAGCCATGCAGGAGCAGCACATCACCATTGCCGGCGCGCGGCACGATTTGCCGAAGCCGTTCCACGTGCTCGCGACGCAGAATCCGCTCGAGCAGGAAGGCACCTATCCGCTGCCCGAGGCGCAGCTCGACCGCTTCCTGATGGAAATCGACGTCGACTATCCCGATCGCGACGCCGAGCGGCGCATCCTGTTCGAAACCACCGGTGCCGATGAGACGCTCGCCAAGGCGTCGATGGACGCCGAGACGCTGATCACCGCGCAACGCCTGGTGCGCCGCCTGCCGGTCGGCGATTCCGTGGTCGAGGCGATCCTGACGCTGGTGCGCGCCGCGCGCCCCGGCACCGAGGGCGGCGAAGCCGGCAAGCTGATCGCCTGGGGACCCGGTCCCCGCGCCAGCCAGTCGCTGATGCTCGCGGTCCGCGCCCGCGCGCTGCTTGACGGCCGGCTCGCGCCGTCGATCGACGACGTGCTCGATCTCGCCGAGCCCGTGCTCAAACATCGCATGGCGCTGACCTTCTCGGCGCGCGCCGAGGGCCGCACCATTCCTGACGTGATCAAGCAGCTGAAGACGCGGATCGGTTGATGGCGGCAGACAACAGGCACCAGAACGAGGAGATCCTGGCGGTTCGACGTGCCGATGGCGAAAGCCGAACGCTCGCCGCATCGCTGCCGCGTCTTGTGCTTGAGGCCCGCCGTGTCGCCGCCAACGTCATCCATGGCCTGCATGGCCGCCGCCGCGCCGGCTCGGGCGAGAATTTCTGGCAATACCGCCGCTTCGTATCCGGCGAGCCGTCGCAGCGCGTCGACTGGCGCCGCTCGGCACGCGATGACCATCTCTATGTCCGCGAGCAGGAGTGGGAGGCCGCACACACGGTGTGGATCTGGCCCGACCGCTCGCCCTCGATGGCCTTTGCCTCGCGCGAGGCACGCGACAGCAAGCTGGAGCGCGGACTGATCGTCGCCTTCGCGCTTGCCGAGCTGCTCGTTGCGGGCGGAGAACGCGTCGGCATTCCCGGCCTGCTGAACCCGACCGCAAGCCTCAACGTGATCGACAAGATGGCGGAAGCGATGTTGCACGACGAGAAGACGCGCGCGAGCCTGCCGCCGTCCTTCGTGCCGTCGTCGCTGGCCGAAGTCGTCGTGCTGTCGGATTTCTGGTCGCCGATCGCAGAGATCACGACCATGCTGGCCGGGCTCGCCTCGTCGGGCGCGCACGGCACGATGATCCAGGTCGTCGATCCCGCCGAGGAGAGCTTTCCTTATTCGGGCCGCGTCGAATTCGTCGAGCCGGAGGCCGGCAGCGTCATCACCGCGGGCCGCGCCGAGAGCTGGGCGAGCGACTATGTCGCGCGCGTCGCGCTGCATCGCGACCAGATCCGTGCCGAGACCAACCGGCTCGACTGGCTGTTCTCGACCCACACCACCAGCCGCTCCGCGGCCGAACTGCTGCTGTTCCTGCACGCCGGCATGATGGTGAGCAAGGGCGGCGGCCGCTCAACCGTCAAGGCGGGACGCAGCGCATGATCGCAGGCCTCCCGCTCTCCTTCGCCGAACCATTGCTGCTATTGGGGCTGGTCAGCCTGCCGGTGCTGTGGTGGCTGTTGCGTGTGATGCCGCCGCGGCCGCGCCGGATCGAATTCCCGCCGACGCGGCTGCTGTTCGACATCGCGCCCAAGGAGGAGACGCCGTCGCGCACGCCGTGGTGGCTGACGCTGCTGCGGCTCGCCGCCGCCGCGCTGGTGATCTTCGCCGCCGCTGGGCCGATCTGGAATCCGCAGACCGGCGTTGCCGCCGGCAAGCAGCCGCTGGTGATCCTGCTCGACGACGGCTGGAGCGCGGCCTCGAGCTGGGATGCGCGGATCAAGGCCGCGGACGAGCTCGTCACCAATGCCGACAGCGACCGCCGCGGCGTCGCGCTGGTGCCGCTGTCCGAGCCGACGCGCGACATCACGCTGATGCCGGCCGGCGCCGCGCGCGTCGCGCTGCGCCAGCTTGCGCCAAAACCCTACTCGGTCGACCGCGTTGAAACCCTGGCGACGCTGGAACGTTTCCTCAAATCGACTGGCGACTGCGACATCGCCTGGCTGTCCGACGGCGTCGACACCGGCCGCGGCAGCGAATTCACCGAAGGTCTCGGCAAGGTGATCGAGAGCCGCAATCTGACGATCTATGCCGGCGGCGCGCAATCCGCGCAGGCGCTGGTCGCGGCCGAGAACGCCGCCGCCAAGATGACGGTGAAGGTGCTGCGCACCGAGAGCGGCATCGCGGCTGGTACGGTGCGCGCCGTCGACGCCAAGGGCTCGCCGATCGGCGAGGCCCGCTACGCATTCGGCCCGCAGGAGCGCGAGACCGAAGCCGCCTTCGATCTTCCGGTCGAATTGCGCAACGACATCGCGCGGCTCGAAATCTCCGGTGAGCATTCGGCCGGCGCCGTGCAGCTGCTCGACCGGCGCTGGCGCCGCCGCGCCATCGGCGTGGTCTCGGGCGCGAGCAACGACACCGCGCAGCCGCTGCTGGCCTCGACCTTCTATCTCTCCCGCGCTCTGTCGCCCTTCGCCGACGTCAGGCTCGGCGATCGCGGCGCGCCGCAGCAGGTGATCGGGCAATTCCTCGACCAGCGGCTGCCGATGATCGTGATGGCCGATGTCGGCACGCTGTCGCCGGAGATCCGCGACCGGCTCAATGCCTGGATCGAGCAAGGCGGCGTGCTGGTGCGCTTCGCAGGCCCTCGCCTCGCCCAGGCCGATGACGACCTCGTTCCCGTCAAGCTGCGCCGCGGCGGACGCACGCTCGGCGGCAGCCTGACCTGGGAGAAGCCGCAACATATGGCCTCGTTCGCCGCCGACGGCCCGTTCACTGGCCTCACCGTGCCGAAGGACATCACCGTGAGCCGCCAGGTGCTGGCCGAGCCCGACGCCGTGCTCGCGACCAAGAGCTGGGCCTCGCTGGAAGACGGCACGCCGCTCGTCACCGGCGAGCGTCGCGGCAAGGGCGTGGTCAGCCTGTTCCACGTCGGCGCCGACATGCGCTGGTCTGACCTGCCGATGTCCGGCACTTTCGTAGAGATGCTTCGCCGGCTGATCGACATGTCCGGCTACACCTCGAAGCCCGGCCCTGGCGTCGCCAGCGATCCCAACGCCGAGACGGTGGCGCCGCTGCGCACGCTCGACGGCTTCGGCGCCTTCGGCCCGCCGCCGTCGACCGCCAAGCCGATGTCGGCGGACTATCGCGACCGCGGCACAGCGGACCATCCGCCCGGCTTCTACGGCACCGCCGAGAGCCCGATCGCGGTCAACACGCTGGCCTCCGCCGACCGCATCGCGCCGCTCGATACCTCCGGCCTGCGCGCGAAGCATGCGACCTACACCAATACCGAGCCGCGTGACCTGCGCGGCATCATGCTGTCGACGGCGCTGGCGCTGTTCCTGCTCGATGCGATCGTGGTGGCGATGCTCGGCGGCGGCCTTGCCGCGCTGATCCGGCGGCGCGCCGCGCCGGCGGTGCTTGCCTTGGCCTTCATCCTTGCCACCATGATGGTGCCGTCGCCGACGCGCGCCCAGAACGCCAGCAGCGATGACTTCGCCATCAAGGCGGTGTCGCAGACGCGGCTGGCCTATGTCGTGACCGGCAATGCCGACGTCGATTCCATCGTCAAGGCCGGGATGTCCGGCCTGACGTTGTTCCTCGGCCAGCGCACCGCACTGGAAGCCGGCGATCCCGTCGGCATCGATCCCGCGCGCGACGAGCTGGCATTCTTCCCGCTGATCTACTGGCCGATCGTGCCGGGCGCGCCGAAGCCGGCGCAGGACGCCATCAACAAGATCGACGCCTACATGAAGCAGGGCGGCACCGTGATCTTCGACACCCGCGACGCCGTCGAGGCGCCGCCGGGCGACAATGGCGCGTCGCAGACGCCGGGCATGCAGACGCTGCGCGAATTGCTGTCGACCCTCGACGTGCCCGAGCTCGAGCCGGTGCCGCGCGAGCACGTGCTGACCAAGACGTTCTATCTGCTGCGCGACTTCCCCGGCCGCTTCAACTCGGGCCAGACCTGGGTCGAGGCGCTGCCGCGCGAGGATGACGAGGAAGCCGCACAGCGCCCGGCGCGTGGCGGCGACGGCGTCTCGCCGATCATCATCACGTCCAACGATCTCGCCGGCGCCTGGGCGATCCGTCCCGACGGGCAGCCGATGCTGCCGCTGACCCCGGGCGAGCCGCGCCAGCGCGAATTCGCCTTCCGCGCCGGCGTCAACATCGTGATGTACACGCTGACCGGCAACTACAAGGCCGACCAGGTGCACGCGCCTGCCCTGATCGAGCGGCTGGGACAATGAGCACCACCGTCATCCTGAGGTGCGAGCCTTGCGGCGCAATTGCGCCGCTGGGCGAGCCTCGAAGGATGGCCGCAAACACATCCTTCGAGGCGCGCCGCAAGTGCGACGCGCACCTCAGGATGACGCCAACTTCGCTGGGTGGATAAAATGAACTACGGTATCGCGTTCACACCGCTGGTTCCCTCACTCGTGCTGTGGATCGCGCTCGGCGCGATCGTCGTCATCGCGGCACTGCTGCTGCTGTCGCGCGCGCGCGGCGCCGCGGTGCGTGTCGCTGCGCTGGCGCTGATCCTGCTTGCGCTGGCCAATCCCTCCTTCACCCGCGAGGACCGCGAGCCGCTGACCTCGGTCGCCGCCGTGGTGATCGACAAGAGCCCGAGCCAGAATTTCGGCACCCGCACCCAGGAGACCGACAAGGCACGGCAGGCGCTGGTCGACAGCCTGAAGCAGGTCAAGGGCCTCGAGGTGCGCGTCGTCGAGGCCGGCCAGGCCGACGGCGAAACCGACGGAACAAAGCTGTTCGGCGCGCTGACGTCGGCACTGTCGGACGTTCCGGTCGAGCGCGTCGCCGGCGCGTTCATGATCACCGACGGCCGCGTGCACGATATTCCCGCCAACGCCCAGGCGCTCGGCTTCCAGGCGCCGGTGCACGCCTTGATCACCGGCCGCAAGGACGAGCGCGACCGCCGCATCGCGATCACGGCCGCACCGCGCTTCGGCATCGTCGGCCAGACCCAGACCATCACCTACCGGCTCGACGACCAGGGCGTCACCGGCGAGCGCGCCAAGGTCACGATCCGCCGCGACGGCGAGGTGATCAACGAGCGCACGCTGAGCAGCGGCCAGACCTCGAGCGTCGACATCGACATCAAGCATGCCGGTCCCAACATCGTCGAGATCGAGGCCTCGCCGCTCGAGAACGAGTTGACGCCGGTCAACAACCGCGCCGTGGTGGCGATCGACGGCGTGCGCGACAAGCTGCGCGTCCTGCTGGTGTCCGGCGAACCGCATGCCGGCGAGCGTACCTGGCGCAACCTCTTGAAGTCCGACCCCAGCGTCGATCTCGTGCACTTCACCATTCTTCGCCCGCCGGAGAAGCAGGACGGCACGCCGATCAACGAGCTGTCGCTGATCGCGTTTCCGACCCGTGAGCTGTTCCAGCAGAAGATCAACGAATTCCAGCTGATCATCTTCGACCGCTACGCCCGCCAGGGCGTGCTGCCGATCGCCTATTTCGACAACATCGCGCGCTATGTCCGCTCCGGCGGCGCGGTGCTGGTGTCGGCCGGTCCCGATTACGCCTCGACCACCAGCATCTGGCGCACGCCGCTGGATTCGGTGCTGCCGGCCGAGCCGGTCGGCGTCACCGAGAAGCCGTTCTACGCGCATCTGAGCGATGCCGGGAAACGTCACCCGGTGACGCGCGGGCTGGAAGGCTCGAATGCCGAGCCGCCGCATTGGAGCCGGTTCTTCCGCACCGTCGACACCCGCAACGCGATCAACCCGCCGGTCATGACCGGCGCCGACGGCAAGCCGCTGCTGCTGCTGTCGCGGTTCGGCGAAGGCCGGGTCGCGCTGCTGCTCTCCGACCATATCTGGCTGTGGGCGCGCGGCTATGAAGGCGGCGGACCGCATCTCGATCTGCTGCGGCGGGTGTCGCACTGGCTGATGAAGCAGCCCGACCTCGACGAAGAGGCGCTGCGCATGCAGGTGCAGGGCAAGGATCTCATGGTGGTGCGGCAGACCATGGCCGACACCGTCGCGCCGGTCACCGTGACGTCGCCGAGCGGCGCCACGCATGAACTGACCTTGACCGCGGGCGATCCCGGCGAGTGGCGCGCAACATTGCCCGCGAGCGAGCTCGGCCTGTGGCAGGCCACCGACGGCACACTGAAGGCGCTGATCAATGTCGGCCCGACCAACCCGAAGGAATTCTCGGAAGTCACCTCGACCACCGACATGCTGAAGCCGCTGGCGCAGGCGACCGGCGGCGACGCGCGGCGCATCGTCGACGGATCGAGCCTCGACATGCCGCGCATCGTGCCGGTGCGCGCGTCGACGATCTTCCGCGGCGACGGCTGGCTCGGCGTCAAGATGCGCGACGCCAGCGTGGTCAAGGGCGTCGGCGTGCTGCCGATGTTCGCCGGCCTGGTCGGCCTGCTGCTGTTGCTCGGCGCATTCGCGGCAACCTGGCTGCGTGAGGGACGCTGAGTCCGGTCGGGGCTCGCGTCTGCGTTGCGGCAAACACACACCGGCAACACATCGACACAGTGTGTCTGAACGTTGGTTGACATCGCGTCCGCCATCCGATGTTATAATGTAACATCGGGACCGCTGGGGTATTCGCGCGCTCCCGACTGGGTGGGCGCTATCGCATGAAGTGGTTCCGGAGGCGCATCAAGACTGGCTCGCGGCTGGCGCTGTTCGCGCTCGCCGTCCAGTTCGTGCTGTCGTTCGGGCACTTCCACCCCATTGCGGCCGTGCAAGCGGCGCCCGCAGTCCAGACCGGCCTGTCGCTGCTCGATCTCGCCTATATCGGGACCTCGGCGACGCCGGACCTTGCGGTCCAGGTGAACGGGACCGCGCCGCCCACGAGGCACGACAACGACCGGCATCCGGCGGATCATTGCGCAATCTGCACCGTCATCTCGCTCGCGAGCAGCATGCTGTTCACGGCGCCGCCGGTGCTGTTGCTGCCGGAAGCCGTCGAGCTTCTGTTCCGCACCACCAATGCCGAATTCGTCCATCTGAAGTCGGCGCCTGCGGCCTTCCACTCCCGCGCACCTCCCTTGTCCTGACATCGACTGATTGCTGCACGCCCTGAGCGGACGGCCGCGCCACAGTTGCGGCCTGCTCCGCCAGGGCAAATCGGGATCGATCCGTCATTTCGACGGGCCTGGATCAGGACTTGGATCGGGACAATGACACTTCAGAAGAAACGAGCACTCCACATTGGAGGCGCGAGCTGGCTGCTGCTCGGCGCAATGCATGGCGGCGCGCTGGCCGACGACACGCCGACGCAACTCCCTGACATCACGGTAACGGCGCCAAGCCCGATCCAGCGGCATCGGACCGTGCCCACGCGCGCGCCGGTTCATGTCGTCCGGGCTGCACCTAGCCGCAACCGCGAACGCGCCCCAGCCGCGCAACCCGCGCAAGCAGCGCCGGCACCGCAGCAGGGCGTGCTGCCTGTCGTCACCGACCAGTTCGCAACGGTCACCGTGGTGCCCAACGAGGAGCTGCGGCGCTCCGGCGGCGCGACGCTGGGCGATCTCCTGTTCTCGAAGCCCGGCATCACCGGTTCGAGTTTCGCACCCGGCGCATCGAGCCGGCCGATCATCCGCGGCCTCGACGTCAACCGCGTCGGCATTGTCGAGAACGGCCTCGGCGGCGGCGGCGTCTCGGATCTCGGCGAAGATCATTTTGTGCCGATCGATCCGTTCTCGACCAACCAGATCGAGGTGGTACGGGGACCTGCCGCGTTGCGCTACGGCTCGACCTCGATCGGCGGCGTGGTGAGTGCCACCAATAACCGGATTCCCGACGCGATGCCGACCTGCGCGGCGACGCCGTTCCAGAGCTACGGATTGCCGGTGAAGGCGCCGCTGGCCGACAGCGCCGCGCCCGGTTGCCTCAATGTCGAGACCCGCACGTCGGTGAGCTCGGTCAATCGCGGCGTCGAGGGCGGCATGCTGCTGGACGCCGGCGGCAACAATGTCGCCGTGCATGCCGATGTCTATGGCCGCACCAGCAGCGACTACAGCATCCCGAGCTATCCGTATCTGTTCGATCAGACCCGGCCGGTGAACGGCCGCCAGCCGAACTCCGCGACGCAGTCGGACGGTGCCTCGGTCGGCGCGTCCTATTTCTTCCAGGGCGGCTATATCGGCGCGTCGATCACCCAGAACGACTCGCTCTATCACATTCCGGGAATCGACGGCGCCGATCACCAGACCCGGATCGACGCGCACCAGACCAAGATCGCCGTCAAGGGCGAGTACCGGCCCGATGCTGCTGCGATCGACGCCGTACGGTTCTGGGTCGGCGCAACCGACTATCGCCACAACGAGCTCGGCCTCGCCGATCCGACCGACCTGTTCAGCGACGGCGTGCGCCAGACCTTCACCAGCAAGGAGCAGGAGGCCCGCGTCGAGGTGCAGATGATGCCGTTCAACGCGCGCTTCGCCACGGTGACCACGGCGTTCGGCCTGCAGGGCGGACACCAGGAGCTGACCGCGCCGAGCCCGGACAACCCAGGCGCACTGTTCAACGGCCTATGGAGCCCGAACAACAACAACCGTATCGCGGGGTATGTTTTCAACGAGTTCAAGTTCACGGATTCGACCAAGGCGCAACTCGCCGGCCGCATCGAGCATGTCGACCTGCACGGATCGACGCCGGATTTCCCGGCGGACTTCCTGCCCGACGGCGCGCCGCAAAGCTCGGTCGCGCGCAATCCGTCCTACACGCCGGTCAGCGGCAGTGTCGGGCTGATCCAGAACCTGCCCGGCGACCTCGTCGGCAGCATCACGGCGCAATATGTCGAGCGTGCGCCGAAGCCCGCCGAGCTGTTCTCGCGCGGCGCGCACGATGCGACCGCGACCTTCGACATCGGCAATCCGAACCTGACCATCGAGACCGCGAAATCGGTCGAGGTCGGCCTGCGCAAGGCGACCGGCCCGTTCCGCTTCGAGGCCACCGCCTACTACACCCGCTTCAGCAATTTCATCTATCGCCGCCTGACCGGGGTGATGTGCGGCAGCGATTTCGATTCCTGCGGCAATGGTGATCCCAACAACGAGGGCCGCCAGGCGGTCTATTCGCAGCGCGATGCCATCTTCCGCGGCGCCGAATTCCAGAGCCAGCTCGACATCGGCCCGCTCAACGGCGGCATCTGGGGCATCGAGAACCAGTTCGACGTGGTGCGCGCCACCTTCACCGACGGCAGCAACGTGCCGCGGATTCCGCCGGTGCGGCTCGGCGGCGGCGTCTACTGGCGCGACAGCAACTGGTTCACCCGCATCAACCTGGTGCACGCCTTCGCGCAGAACGACATCGCGGTCATCGGTGAGACCCCGACCGCGGGTTACAATCTGCTGAACGCGGAGATCACCTACAACACCAAGCTCAATCAATCATGGATCGGTGCGCGCGAGATGACGCTTGGTCTGGCCGGCAACAATCTGCTCAACCAGAACATCCGCAACTCGGTGTCCTACACCAAGGACGAGGTGCTGATGCCGGGCCTCGGCGTGCGGGCCTTCGCCAATCTGAAGTTCTGAGACAAGCGTATCCCTCTGCCATCAGCGGCAGAGGGATCAATGGTCGCGTAGCCCGGATGGAGCGCAGCGCAATCTGGGGACGCTGCGCCCGCGGCGGAACTGATCCCGGATTTCGCTTCGCTCCATCCGGGCTACAAGCGTCTCTGACGCGAGCGGAGTCGCGAGATTCGCTCGATCGAAAGGATCAGTGGCCGACGACGACTTCGCTGATCTGGATCACCGGCTGCAGATCGGTGTAATTCGGAATGTCGCCCATGATCTCCTGGGCGTGCTTGCCCATGCCGGCCGCGAAGGCCTCAACCGAGTCGCAGAAGATGTGGCACATCCCGACATAGGTTGCGGGCGTCCCCGGTGCGCCGCCGGCGAGACCCTTGTCGACGGTGTAGTATTTGCAGGCGTCGCCGAGGCGCGCCTTCACCAGCGGCATGTGCTTGTCGCGATAATACTCGTGGTCAAAGCGTGCGCCTGGATTGTTCGGATACATCACACTGACCTTGATCATGGCGCGCACTCTCCCTGTTGATATGACATGCGCCGGTCTTGTCCCGGCGCTTGGCTCAACTGTGCTTCAGTTTCCGATAGCGCGCAACCGTTCCGGGCGACGCTCGCGCGGATGTCAGATCGCCTTGCCCCAGTCCGGCTGGATCGGCCCGGATACGCCCTCGGCAGCGCCGTCGACCAGTTCCATGACAAGCAGGCGACTGTAGTCGACGGGGCCGGGCATCGTCATCCGTCCCTTCGGGACCGGCTTGAAGCCAACCCGCGAATAGTACGGCGCGTCACCGACCAGCACGATGAGCCGATGGCCCTTGGCGCGGGCGTCGTTGATCGCACGCTCGAGCAGCGCGCGGCCGACGCCACGGCTGCGGAACGGCGGCTCGACCGTCAACGGTCCGAGCATCAGGGCCGGCGTATCGCCGACCGTGACCGGGAGTTGGCGCACCGAGCCGACCAGCAGCGTGCCGATCCGCGCCGTGAAGGAGACGTCGAGCAGATGATCGACATGCTCGCGCAACCGGTAGGCGCTGAGCGCGAAGCGGCCAGGCCCGAAGGTGCGCTCGTGCAGGCGCTCGATCGCCTGGGCGTCTTTCGGGGTCTCGGGCAGGATGGTCAGGGACAGTTCTGTCATTGTGGGGCGCGGGATAGCATCTGGCGCGCGCGCGGTCCATCACCGCCATGTCGCCGGCGGCGGCTTGCCGTCGAGCACCTCCGCGATCCGCAGCCGCGTACCGGGGGTGGTGTCATCAGGCAGGTCAGCCGTGTCGAAAAAGCCGCAGGCCACGATCTCGCGATTCGGCTCCGGCAGCCGGTCCTGCCGGTAGTTCCTGACGACATAGACCGCGACATGATCGCGCGGCGAGACGTGGCTGTTGTGGAAGATGCCGTGCAACACCGGCGTGCCGTCGAGCTCGATCCGCCCTTCCTCCTCGAGCTCGCGCCGCAGCGCTTCGATAAAACTTTCACCAACCTCGACCCCGCCGCCGGGCAGATACCAGCCCTGGACATAGCTGTGCTTGACCAGGAACACCTTGTTGTCGGCGTCGAGCACCACGGCGCGGACCCCGAGCGTCATGCTGCGGGCCAGCCGCCAGTAGAGATGAAACACCCACCTGATCTGCGGCTCGTAGCGCTTGCGTAAATCGAGCAGGACCGTCACTGAACCCTCGACATCATGGTGCTTGATCCGTGCTTTGATCCTTGCGCGCCTGCGCAGCTCTTGCCAATACAGGGCAGGACGTTCGGGATAGCACGACATGACCGGCTGCCGGCCACTTTTCGCCGACAATCCGAAGGGAATCGCGTGATGGCGGCGTTCCGTCTCGCGCATTTGTCGGATCCGCATCTGCCGCCGCTGCCGGCGGCGCGGCTGCGCGATCTCGCCGGCAAGCGCGCCTTCGGCTATTTGAACTGGACGCGCAACCGTCACAAATATCATCGCCGCGACGTGCTCGACACGCTGGTGTCGGACATGCAGGCGCAGCAGCCGGACCACATCGCCGTAACCGGCGACCTCGTCAACCTGGCGCTGGATGCCGAGTTCAATCCGGCGCGGCAATGGCTCGAGGGTGTCGGCGGCGCTGCCGACGTCACTGTGGTCCCAGGAAATCACGACGCCTATGTGCGCGCGACCCGGCATCGCTTCGTCAGTCACTTCGGCGACTATCTGCGCGGCGACGCCGATGGCGCGGCGACACATTTTCCGTTCGTGCGCCGCCGCGGCCCGGTGGCGCTGATCGGCGTCTCCTCGGCCGTGCCGACGCCGCCGCTGATGGCGACCGGCTGGCTCGGCCATGCCCAGCTCACTGCGCTGGATACGATCCTCGCGCAGTTGGCGCGGGAGGAGGCCTTTCGCGTCCTCCTGGTGCACCACCCGCTGCACTCCGACGGGCGCGCCAAACGGCTGACCGATTCGCATCAGCTGCTGGCGCTGCTCAAGCGGCATGGCGTCGAGCTGGTGCTGCATGGCCATGACCACATCCATTCGACGATGTGGTTCGACGGCCCCGAGCGGAAAATCCCGGCGATCGGCGTGCCGTCGGCATCGGCGCTGGCGCGCAAGCACTATCCGGCGGCGGCCTACAATCTGTTCTCGATCGAGCGCGACGGCAATGGCTGGCGCTGCGAGCAGACCGTGCGCGGGCTCGGCGCTGACGACGGCATTCACGAACTGAAACAAGTGCGGCTATCCTAATCACCGCCCCCGCCGCCGCCACACCCACCGCCGCAGCCGCCTCCACTGTCGCCGCCACCTCCACCGTCGCCGCCACCTCCATCACCGCCGCCGTGGCCACCGCCGTCGCCACCATGGCTTCCGTCACTGCCGGCATCGCCAAAACCCGCCGACGATCCATCGATCGACGAGTCGGCGAAATCGCCGCCGCAATACGGACTGCTGCCACCGATGCCGCTGCGGCGCAGTGCCTCGCAGTCGGTGTGATAGATGAAGCCGTTCGCGATGCTGAGCTTGGCGTCCAGCGCGAACAACAGCGGCAACCGCGTCGGCCTGACCGGATCGATGTTCTCGTACTTGCAGCAATACCACCAGACCCGCCGCAGCCCTTCGTTGCTCCGGCGCCGCTCCTTCACCAGCACGACGGCGGGCGTGTGATGCAGGAAGGATCCGAAGGCCCGGCGGCAGAACGCGTCGTATTCGCGGGTGTAGAGAATGAATTCGTGCCAGAGGTCGTCGGCCGCTTGCGACGGCATCGAGACGTAACGCTTGCCGCTCATCAGATGGGCGAGGAAGAACTGCCGCAGGCCGCGCGACACCAGCGCACTGTCCTTGCGGGCGAAGCCGGGGTGATGCTTCTCGAGCCGCGCCAATAGGCCCGCCGGCCACTTGAAGGTGCGGATATATTCGGCGCGCCGCAGCGTCTGCCATTTGCCGAACAGCACGGCGCTGCCGACCACCGCGGCCGCCGCCAGAATGCCGAAAAATGCCGAGGCGGGAGTTACGACCACGATGCCCCCCGCCCGTCAGCGGCTAGAAGTTCTGCACGCTCGCCAGCAGCGCGAAGCCGAACAGCGCCAGCGCGCCCAGGATGAAGCCGAGCACGAACATGCCGATCCCGCCGCGGCGCTTCGGTGCCACCATCGGCACGGGCGGCGGAGCCGGCGGCTCGGCAACCGGAAGCGGCGTTGCCACCATCGCATGCTCGCGCTCGATCATGCGCCGCGCGACATAGTCGGTGACCGCATCGACCATCACGGCCACGTCGTGCGATTCGGCAAGCACGATGCGGCCGAATCTCGTGTCCTGCACGAAGCGGTAGATGCGCTTGTCGTGGCCCATCAGTACATGCGTGACCACGTCGATCCACAGCCGCGGCGTCTCGCCTTGGCTGATGCCGCGGTCGAACAGATCGACCTTCTCCGGCACCTGCGCAAACAAGGGATCGAGCGCGTCGTTGAGGATCTCGAGCCGCGCCACTTCGGCATCGCGCAACTCGACGACGACGCCGGTGCGATCGGCCGCCTCGATCCGCGCCCGCCGCAGCGCCTCTCGCAGCGTCGGACGCATCTCGCGCGCCTCGCTGCCGGTGTTGTGCGGATCGGACATGCCTTACGGCCTCGTGGTGACGGGTTGCCTACCCATTAACCTATCAGCAACCATGACGTCCGCAAAGCACGTTGGTTCCCAAGCACTTAGGTGGCCACTTATCCCCAGATGAAAGATCCCGGCACTGTCCCAAAAGCGGTCGACCCCACCCGGATGAACCGGATGGGGCCGCCGTCCTTGGACGTTTCTTAGCTCAGGTAATTTTGGTGTCAGGCCGAAACCCGGGACGGCTCCTCGACGATCGAGAAGCGCACGCCGGCCTTGTGGCGGCTCTCTTCCGAGACTTCCTTCCAGCACTCTTCGGCTTCCTTGCGGGTCTTGAACGGACCGCGGACCTGGGCCGAGCCTTCGACGAGCTTGTGGAAGTTCATCGAGCCGAACTCGCCGCCGATCACCCAGAAATTGCTGCCCTTGCTCATCGTCAGTCTCCTCTAAAAAATCCTGCTGCCCTTGCTCAGCCGCCTGAATTCTGATCCCCGCGATCTACTCGCCGTATCGACATTCTTGACAGAGCATTGCGAAGCGCGTGTCAGGAGATAAACGCGAAAACGGGAAGTTCGTACAGACGCCTTGTTTTTTATTGGTGATGTCATGTAACATCTGAACTTGTAATAAATGTCGATTTGTAAATTTTGTAACAAAATGGGTCAGGAAGGCTGTCATGCCGGGCGAGTCCGGAAAGAAGCTGTTCGTCGGTCCGCGCTTTCGGCGGATCCGGCAGCAATTGGGGCTGTCGCAGACCCAGATCGCCGAGGGGCTCGGCATCTCGCCCTCCTACATCAACCTGATCGAGCGCAACCAGCGCCCGGTGACCGCGCAGATCCTGCTGCGGCTGGCCGAGACCTACGACCTCGATTTGCGCGACCTCGCCACCGCCGACGAGGACCGCTTCTTCGCGGAACTCAACGAGATCTTCTCCGATCCCCTGTTCCGCCAGATCGACCTGCCGAAGCAGGAACTGCGTGATCTCGCCGAGCTGTGCCCCGGCGTGACGCATGCGCTGCAACGGCTCTACGCCGCCTATACCGAGGCGCGCCGCGGCGAGACGCTGGTGGCGGCGCAGATGGCCGATCGCGAAGGCTCGCAGTTCGACGCCAACCCGATCGAGCGGGTGCGCGACCTGATCGAGGCCAACCGCAACTATTTTCCGGAGCTCGAGACCGCGGCGGAAAATCTGCGCGACGAGCTCAACGTGCCCACCGAAGGCCTGTTCACGGCACTCGCCACGCGGCTGCGCGAAAAACATTCGATCGTCACCCGCGTCATGCCGGTCGACGTGATGCGCGAGACGCTGCGCCGTTTCGACCGCCATCGCCGGCAGTTGCTGATCTCCGAACTGGTCGACAGTGCCGGCCGCAGCTTCCAGCTCGCGCTGCAGATCGGCTTTGTCGAATGCGGCGCCGCGATCGACGCGATCGTCAGCCGCGCCGGCCCGCTCGACGACACCGCGCGCAGGCTGTACCGCATCACGCTCGCCAATTATTTCGCGGCGGCCGCGATGATGCCCTACCAGGCATTCCATTCCGCGGCCGAGGCCCTGAGCTACGACGTCCACGTGCTGGCACAGCGCTTCAATGCCGGCTTCGAGCAGGTCTGCCACCGCCTCACCACGCTGCAGCGGCCGAACGCGCGCGGCGTGCCGTTCTTCCTGTTGCGCGTCGACAACGCCGGCAACGTGTCGAAGCGGTTTTCCTCGGGCACCTTCCCGTTCTCCAAATTCGGCGGCACCTGCCCGCTCTGGAACGTGCATTCGACCTTCGACATGCCCGACCGGCTGGTGAGCCAGGTGATCGAGCTGCCGGACGGCACGCGCTACTTCTCGATCGCGCAGACGGTGCGGCGGCCGGTGGCGCCCTATCCGCAGCCGCAGCCGCGCTTTGCAATCGGGCTCGGCTGCGAAATCCGTCATGCGGCCAAGCTCGTCTATGCGACCGGCATGGATCTGGAGAAGGTCGAGGGCACGCCGATCGGCGTCAACTGCCGGCTCTGCGAGCGCGAGAACTGCAGCCAGCGTGCCGAGCCGCCGATCACGCGCACCCTGATCCTGGACGAGACCACGCGGCGGGTGTCGTCGTTCGCATTCTCGAATGCACGGGAGCTGTGAGATCAATCCACCGCGGCAAAGGCCTTGCACCAGCCGCCCTTGCTGATGGCGCCCTCCACCACCTTACAGCCGTCGGGCGCGACGAACAGCGTGCACAGCTCGCAGGAGTAGATGCCGTTCGCCGTGTCCTGATATTCGGCTTGCGGTTTTGTCATTTTGTCGGAGGCCGCTGCCGTTCGCGGCAGAAGTGCCGCGGGAATTCCTGCGATGGCGGCGACGACGAAAGCGCGCCGCGAACGTCCGAACTGTTGTTTGGCCATGGTGTTCACCCCATGCGTCGTCCCGGCGAAAGCCGGGACCCATACTCCGCAGCAGGCAATGTAAACGGGACTCGTCGTTCCAGCATCGCACAACAATGATCATTTGTGGTTATGGGTCCCGGCCTGCGCCCGGGACGACACCGAGTCCAATCCCGTCATCTCTCCACCCGTCATTCCGGGGCCTGCAAAGCACGAGCCCGGAATCCATTGAGCCGCAGCACTCCTGGCGAATCGGATTCCTAGCTCGCGCTTCGCGCGCCTTCAGATGCGCAAATTGCGCACCGGGGAATGACGAAGGGCGATGAGCCCCAGAATGCAGATGCGTAGCCGATCGCTCAGCGTTTGCGCAGATTGAGCGAGAAGCGCAGGTTGAGCGGCTGCAACATCTCCGGCGGCGGTGCCTCACCGACATTGCCGCGCTTCAGGATGGTCCGCAGGTCCTCGGTCGCGCCGGCGTCATTGAAGGCCGGAAACGAGACGCGCTCGACGGTGCCGTCCGGGTTGAGCCAGGCGCGCACCACGAGCGTCGGCGGCGGCCCGTTCTCCTTGCCGGAATGCTCGATGACCCAGTTGCGGAAGCGATTGGCAACCGTCTCGTCGGCCGCAATCCATTCCTCGAACCGGTACTTGACCAGCTTGGCAAACTGCGCCCATGACGGCGGCGCCTGTTCCGGATTGCGAAAGTTGGCGTCTTGAGCGTGGCCCGGCGCTGGGGACAGGATCAAGAGGCCGAACGAGAGCACGAGCGTGCCCCGCAAGATGAGCATGGTTCTGGACAAGGGTTGACCGCGGACAGCCGGCTGACAGGACAACGCAGCAACTAGTCGCTCATTATTGCAGGCATGTGACGTGTGCCGAGATGCTAGCGGCGCGATGCGCGCGTGACGCGGTGCCACTCATCTGCGGTCGGTCGTCTTCCTGGAAGCGCACGCCGTGCGCGGCAAGGAAGGATTTGGCGTGCACGGCATCGACCGCCAGCACGCGATCGACCGTGGTCCTGCGGCTCACCACGCCTTCGACGAGGCCGCGGGAATCCAGCACGGGCGCTCCGCTGGTGCCGAAAGTGACATTCGAGCGCAGTACGAGGTGCTCGGGATCGCGCAGGGTGGTGTCGACGAACGCATTGCCGAGCGATCCGCCATGCGCGAGCATCGGCTTCAGGCGGTCATAGGCCTCGGCAAACACCATGTCGTTGGCAACGGACGTGTTGGCGCGCGGAAATACCGCTGCGAGACCCAGCGTGCGTGGCACCTTGATCAATGCAATGTCGCTCGCGGCAAGCGCCACTACGCGCGCCGCGACGGCCCGGCCCTCCTTGCTGACGACAATGCGGGCGCAATCCGCGACCGCATGACGCGCGGTCAGCATGTGGCCGAGATCGTCGACAAAGAACGCAGTGCCGTCGAGCCGCTGGCTGGCGGCCGGCGGACCAGTGACGTCACGCGCCAGCGGTTTCGCAGCCAGCGAAGCCAATCAGGGCGCAACCGATCACCAGGCCGCAGGCCAACCGGACATTGTGGACAGGTAATCCCGTGCGCGCCGTCGACGCCGCGTCCAACATCGAAACCAAGTGATGCACCTTCAGACCCCAACCCCGTAGACCCCAAGCGCCTGCCCTTCAACGCCGCCGCGCAAATCGCTTGGCGGCAACGTTTGTACATACACCGCACTTAAAGGCGGCTGAAGACCCCGCGGACGATGCGGCGCGCCAAAACGCTTTCGCCCGCAACGCCGTCACGTCGATGCATCAAAATGTGAAACGATGACTTTCCATCATTGCCGTTTCGCAACGGCGGCTGCGACCACATGATTTCAGGTATCACATGGAGGTCTCAGATGAATGAGCATGCCAGCAAAACCAGCGTCGCCCCTTCCGCGGGAGCTGACGTCCGCGTGATCGAGACGCTGCTCACCCGAAACCTTCCGGAGGTTTTCGGCGAAGGCGATCCGGTGCGCCGAAGGGCCGCAATTGAAGAGCTCTACACCGCGGACTGCGTGCTCTACGCGCCGCCGGGCGTTCTCGTAGGCCGCGACGCACTCGACAAGTTCGCCGGCGATCTCCGCGCGACGCATCCGCACTTTGTCTATACGCCGCACGGCGCGCCGCAGGCGCTGCACAATTCCGGGCGCCTGGAATGGGGCTCCGGGCCGAGAGGCGAAACACCGGTCTATACCGGCGTGGATTTCATCATCGCACGGGACGGCAAGATCGCGGCGCTTTACGTGTATCTGGACTCTCCGCCCTTGTGAGCGGCGGTGGCGTGTTGCCGCGATCGCCGCGCCGAAGACACGCTGAACGAGGCGGCGGACGTCATGCGACGGCACAACCGGCCGGGGCTATGCGAGCCAGCATGCGCGCGCGACATCCGCCTGAGCGACTGCCCATCCGTTGAACGCGCCCCGGATCTGCGGCACGCAACGGTCCTCGTCTCCGCGCGGGACGCCGCGAAGCTCCGCCGCGCGAGAGGGACAGCGGTCATCAGATCGATCTGCGCCGCGTTTCGTCGTCCGTGCCCGCTAACTTCCTGGAGGCGAGTAGGCAGCCTTGAGCTTGTTCGCGTGCTGACGCACCACCTTGATCTCGTCCTGCGTGAACAGCCGGACCAGCTTCACATTCTGGATGGCGCCGGACGCCACGACCACGCCGGTGATGGCAGGTGCGACGGTCGGATCCGGCACATCGAAGATCACCATCACGCCGGGGCCTTCGGCCGCCATGCTGTACATCGAAATCAACTTGCCGCCGGCCGTCTCAATCAACTTCTTGGCCGCCTCAAGCCGATTGGTTGTCGGGTTCTCCATGATGCTGTTGATGGAACGCGGCGTGTATTCCCCTGAGAGGCAGAAATGCATGGCAATCCCTCCACTTGGCTGGGAATGGAAAAAGGCATTCACCCGAGCGCCGCCCGGGCAGAAGAAGATTTCGTACTGAAATGAGGAAAAAGCGGCCTGCCGATGGCCAGTTGCGCTGCCGCTCATTCTCCGGAACTCGGCGTGACCGGTGGCAGCTCGCCGCGCAATCTACATCAAATGACAGGCAAATGAAATTGCGTTTCGTGGCTCCGGAAAGTTCGCCCTGTCATCGACCGGCCTTGAAGGGCAGCCCGCCTGACCTGATGCGCGAGCGAGCACGGGCGGTCGTCTCGGAGCGGGCAGCCCATCGCACGCAGCACAACGTCCCGAGGCGCAGGACGGAACGAACCGCGTGGCGATAGACGTCCTGTGGTAGATGTCACCCGCGCTCATTGCCGAGCGCGTAGACTGATTGAACAGGGAGTTTTCAGATATGAATTTCCGTGCATTTGGCTTTTCAATTGTCGGATTGCTTGCGGCGGTCTCTGCGACGGCGGCTGCGGATTCTCCGCCGAGCTATCAAAGCGATCCCGACACCTACAAGGTCATCTTCGAGGATCAGAATTTCCGCGTCATCGCCGCGACCTGGAAGAAGGGGACGACAGACAAGCCGCATTCGCATCCGGTGCCGTTCGTGGTCTATCCGCTGACCGACTGCACCATTCGCCTGCACAATACCGACGGCACCACGCGAGACACCCCCAGCAAGGCAGGCACGGCGTTTGCCGGGCCAATCGTGGTTTCCCATACCGCCGAGAACATCAGCGGCGACGAGTGCAAGGCGATCTTCGTCGAGCGCAAGTAGCCGAGCCGCCGGCGGCGAAATCTCCGCGATCATCCGTCGGCATTCCGATAGGGCAATGCCGACGGATCCCAGGACGAAATCACACGCAACGCTGCTCACCACGCCGGCCGGCGGCGTTGCGTTCGTGACTGCGGTCGTAACCCACGCGGAAGCAGCGCAATTCGGACACCGCGCCTTGCAAACAAGGCCGATCTGCCTCAGTGTCCTGCACCTCCCGTCAAGAACAAGAGAAAGAACACGCATGAAGCATCGCGCACTCGGCCGCTCCGGCATCACCGTCCCTCCCCTCTGCTTCGGCTGCAATGTGTTCGGCTGGACGGTGGACGAGGCTGCATCTTTCCGGCTGCTCGATACCGTGCTGGAGCATGGACTGACGTTCCTCGATACGGCCGACGTCTATTCGCGCTGGGTGCCGGGTCATCACGGCGGCGAGTCCGAGACGATCATCGGCGAATGGATGAAGGCGCGCGGCAATCGCAACCGCATCATCCTCGCCACCAAGGTCGGCATGGACATGGGAGACGGCAATGTCGGCCTGAAGCCGGACTACATCGCGCGCGCCGTCGAGGACTCGCTGCGGCGGCTGCAGACCGACCACATCGACCTCTACCAATCCCACAAGGACGATGAGACCACACCGCAGGAAGAGACGCTCGCGGCCTATGACAAATTGATCAAGGCCGGCAAGATCAGGGCGATCGGTGCCTCGAATTTCTCGGCGGAGCGGCTCAAGAGCGCGCTGGATATTTCCAGGGCGAACGGGCTGCCGCGCTACGAGAGCATGCAGCCCGAATACAGCCTGGCGGAGCGGTCGAGCTACGAAGGCGCGCTGCAACGCGTCTGCGAGGAGAACGACATCGGCGTGATCACGTTCTTCTCCCTCGCTGCCGGATTCCTGACCGGCAAGTATCGCTCGGAGAGCGACTTCGCCAAGAGCCCACGGGGCGCGCGCAGCATTCCAAAATACATGAACCCGCGCGGCATGCGGATCCTCGCCGGCCTCGACGAGGTCGCCGCGGAGACCCGCACAGAGCCGGCCGCGGTCGCGCTCGCCTGGCTGATGGCGAAGCCCGGCATCACCGCACCGATAGCGAGCGCAACCAAGCCCGAGCAGGTCGCAACGCTTGTCGCGGCGGCGAGGCTCGAGCTGAGCAAGGGGCAGGTCGAGCGGCTGGACGCCGCGAGCGCGTAGCGGGGCGATTCACTTCACCTCGCCCCGCGTGCGGGGAGAGGTCGGAACGCATCGTCAGATGCGTTCCGGGTGAGGGGGAGTCTCGGCAAATATAGCCATCACCGAATATGCGGAGACAGCCCCTCACCCCAACCCTCTCCCCGTAAGAACGGGGCGAGGGAGCACACCGACTTTGCGGGTACAATTCAGCCTAATCTCATCACGCCCTAGCCCCACGGCCCGCGCTGGCCTGAGGCACCGCCCCAGGGGCTGCGCGGCGGATAGCTGGCGCCGGCCGGACGCGGCGCGGTCTGGGTGCCGAGTTCGGCGGCGAGCTGCTGCAGCGCGGCGATGCGGTTCGCGGTCGAGGGGTGGGTGGCGAACAGATTGTCGACACCGTGGCCCGACAGCGGGTTGACGATGAACATGTGCGCGGTGGCCGGATTGCGCTCGGCTTCCATGTTCGGCAACTGGTGCGCTGCGTTCTCGATCTTCGCGAGCGCGGATGCCAGCCACATCGGCTGGCCGACGATGCGTGCGCCGAAATTGTCGGCGGCGTATTCACGGGTGCGGCTGATCGCCATCTGCACAAGCATGGCGCCGAGCGGCGCCAGGATCATCATCGCGATCGAGCCGACGATGCCGGGGCCGTTGTTGTTGCGGTTGCCGCCGAAGAACATGCTGAACTGCGCCAGCATCGAGATCGCGCCGGCGATCGTCGCGGTGATCGTCATAGTCAGCGTGTCGTGGTGCTTGATATGCGCAAGCTCATGCGCGATCACGCCGGCGAGTTCCTCGCGGCTGAGCTGCTGCATCAAGCCAGTGGTGACGGCAACCGCGGCGTTCTCCGGATTGCGGCCGGTCGCGAATGCGTTCGGCTGCGCCTCGTCCATCACGAACACGCGGGGCATCGGCAGGCTCGCGCGCTGCGCGAGCTCGGCGACGAGATTGTAGAGGTCCGGCGCCGAACGCGCATCGACCTGACGGGCACCGTACATCGACAGCACCATGCGGTCGGAATTCCAGTAGGTGAACAGATTTGTCGCAGCCGCGACGATCAGCGCGATCACGGCGCCGGTGCCGCCGCCGATCAGATAGCCGACGCCCATGAACAGCGCAGTGAGGCCGGCAAGCAGGAGCGCGGTGCGGAAATAATTCATCGTGGTTCCCTCACGGCGAGCGGAATGCTGCCACAACTGACGCCGCTGAGGTAGGGATTTTGCCGCGGAAGCCGCAAGGGGAAGGTGTGCGTCGCAGCGACGCGGCGTGGGTTAACGATTGGTCATGTGACGCGATCGGTAGCCCGGATGGAGCGAAGCGAAATCCGGGACTATCTCACCGCGGAGAAACTGCCCCGGATTGCGCTTCGCTCCATCCGGGCTACGAAGTTGCGAATTACTCCGCCGGCTCCCGCGCGATCACCGCCTCCTCCGCGCGCAGCGCGACCCGCAGCATGCGGGCGAGTTGGGCGCGGCTATAGGGCTTGGCCAGGAACAGAATGCCCTGCTCGAGCTTGCCGTCCTGGTCGATGGCGTCATCGGTGTAGCCCGAGGTGAACAACACGCGCAAGCCGGGGCGCCGCCGCTCGGCCTCGGTGGCCAGCTCGCGTCCGTTCATCGCACCGGGCATGATGACATCCGTGAACAACAGATCGACCGGCGCGCCGCTGTCGAGCACGGCAAGCGCTTCGCCGCCATTATTTGCCGACAGCGTGGTGTAGCCGAGGCTCTCGATCTGGGTCAGCACGTAGGAGCGCACCAGTCTGTCATCCTCGACGACGAGCACGATCTCCTGCGCGCCGCGCACCTCCGGCTGCCGCCGCTCGGGTAGCACGGCCGGCGAGAGCACCGCCGCGCGCGGCAGATAGAGCATCACCCTTGTACCGCGACCGACCTCGCTGTCGAGCGCGATGTGGCCGTTGGACTGCTTGACAAAGCCGTAGACCATGGAAAGCCCTAGGCCGGTGCCCTTGCCGACGTCCTTGGTGGTGAAGAACGGCTCGAACACTTTGGCGAGATCGGCTTCCGCGATGCCCTGGCCGTTGTCGATCAGCGCGATCGCGACATAGTCGCCGGCGGCAAGTCCGTCATGGCCGTGCACGTCTGATGGCTTCAGTTCGGCAGTGCGGGTCTCGATCCGCAGCCGGCCGCCCTTCGGCATCGCATCGCGCGCGTTCAGCGCGAGATTGATGATCGTGGTGACCAGCTGGTTGGAATCGACCAGCGCGCGCGGCAGATCGGGTGCGGGGCGAAAATCGATATCGACATGGTCGCCGATGGTCGGCCGGAGCAGCTCGATGGTGTCGACCATCAGCGCATTGACGTCGACATCGCTCGGCTGCAGCGGCTGCTTGCGCGCGAAGGCGAGCAGATGCCGCGTCAGCGATGCACCGCGCTCGGCAGCGTCGCGGATCAGACTGGTGATCTCGGTGAGTTGGCGGTTGTGGGCGACCGCCTCGGCCAGGATGTCGATGGTGCCGGTGATGACGGTAGGGATGTTGTTGAAGTCGTGCGCGATGCCGCCGGTGAGCTGGCCGACCGCTTCCATCTTCTGCGCCTGGCGGATCCTGCTCTCGTTGACCTCGGCCTCGCGGAAACGCTCGAGCAGGACTTCCGAGCGCTGGCGCTGCCGGCCCTCCTCGGCGAGCGCGACATGGGCCTCGCGCAGCTGCGCCTCGGTCGGGATCGCCAGGATTTTCGGGATCAGCGGCCAGAGCAGCACCGCGGTGAAGATCGAGGCGACAGCAGTGAGCGCCTTGACTATTCCTTCGAGCCCGTAGATCGGCACCCACAGCGTGTAGATCGAGAACACATGGGTGAGGCCGCAGGCGAGGATGAACGCGGCGAACGGCCAGGCCATCCAGCCGAACTGGAAGTCGCGCCGCTTGGAGACGAGGATCGCCAGCGCAAACGGAATCGAGAAATACGAAGCGGCAATGATCGCGTCTGAAATCACGTGCAGCCAGATCAGCTCCGGCTCCCACAACAGGCAGATGCCGTGTGGCGAAAACGTCGACGAATCCAACAGACGCTCGAGAAAACTCCACACGGGTCCCTCCGGGCGTGATCGATCCGCCGACACCCCTGCCCGCGAATCACCCGCCGATCATAGCGGCGGCTCTTCAACCTGCCGAAGCCCAATTGGTCTAACAGGGCACCCCCGTTGTTGCCCGGTGTCGCCCTGGTGTATGCAGGATGGACCTTGATCCCCCTTTCCCAGCCGGTGACATCGATGCCAGCTTCTCCCCTCCGCGCCCCGATCATGTTCGCAGCGATCGCGGGGGCGCTGGCGCTCTCCTCGCTGGGTCAGGCGCAGCAGCCGCTGCCCAATCCCGCAGGCTCCGCCCCGGTCAGGCCGCGTCCGGCCACGGTGGTCGCGCCAAGGGCCGCGTCCTGCCACAACGGGCAGAGCTTCGATCGCTTCCTCGCCGAGCTGAAGCAGAAGGCGGTCGCCGCCGGCGTCTCGCAGCGGACGATTGCGGAGGCCACGCCCTACCTGGTTTACGACCAGGGCATCGTCAACCGCGACCGCGGCCAGCGCGTGTTCGGGCAGATCTTCACCCAGTTCGCCGGCCGCATGGCTGCGAA